>NZ_ABJL02000006.1:300000-574965 GCF_000172175.1 Bacteroides intestinalis DSM 17393
GGTTGTTCGTTCCTCTTCTCCTAGCCGTTCGTATTTTCTCATTGTTGGCAATGAAAACAGGCTAACTTATTCTTGTGAGAATAACAAACAAGACGATATAGAATGGACACACATAACAATCTGTTATACTAAAGGTAATGACGAACTCACTCTAAAAATTGGTGACACGGTACAAAAATTAAAACTTAACGGAACTATTCCTTCATTTACAAATGTGAAGCTTTTCTTTGGAGAAACTAAACACCACATATATTCTACAACAGATGTTGCTCCTATGACTATAAGAAATATTGAACTGAAGCAAACTGGAGGAAAGCACTTCTTATGGGAACTTTGTAAACACTGCAAAAATGAAATCCGAGACAAGTATCATAATACTAAAGCAACCGTAACACATCCCGTTTGGTTAATAGACCAGAAAGCGCATTGGAAAAAATGTGCCACAGTTTCAGCTACCCAACGGCATTTCTGGGCTTTTAACGAAAAAGACTCTAAAATATATATTGCAGGTCCTCAAAATTTATATATTTACGACCTTGACTTAAATCAGTTTTTCGATACGATTGTATCAAAGAACAGCTCTTGCTTCTATAGTGATGCAGCCCGGTTACTATTTGATTCAGGAAAAAGTAAGTTATTATCTTACGAAATAGATTCCACACATATAGAATCTTTCGATTTTGTTCAGAACAGATGGGAATCTAAACATAGCACTTCATCATCTCCCCGTTTTTGGCATCATAATCATTTTATCTCTTCACAAGACAGTTCATTATATTGTTTTGGAGGATACGGTCAGCATCTGTACAAAAGTATCTTAAAGAAGTTTTCTTTCAAAACTAAACAATGGCAAGAAAAAGACTTAAGCTCATATATAACTCCAAGATATCTTGCTGCATTAGGACAATCTTCCGGTAAAGTCTACATTTTCGGAGGATATGGTAGCCAAACTGGAGAACAACAAGTATCACCACGCTATTTTTATGATTTATATGAATTGAATCCTCAAAATTATGTGATAAAAAAGATATGGGAATACGATAACTTAGAGAATAGTTTCGTGCAAGGTAATTCAATGGTCATCGATTCTGAAAAGAAATGCTTTTATACTCTCTGTTATCCCAGTGAAAAATATCACTCATACATCTATCTAAATAAATTTTCTCTAGAGAAGCCAATTAGAACAATCTTGGCAGATTCCATTCCTTTCTTGTTCAATGATACGGAATCCATGTGTGACCTCTATTTTGACAAAAAATCGCACAAGTTTATTGCTTTAGTCCAAGAATTAAGTACACAAAACCAATATGAGATAAGCATTTATAGTCTAAATTTTCCTCCTATAACACACTCTGAGATATATCAACTTCAAACATCATCTTCTAATCATAGCGTCATTTACCTTATTAGCCTTTTACTTTTCGCTATTACATTATTGATTTTCTGTTATCTACACAAAAAAAGGAGACATTCTCAAAAGAAAAAGCCTACTTATCCAATTATAGAAAAGTTTACCACCAACATGGAAGAAACTAATACAGAAATAAACACACCTCACATCCTGAAAAAAAGACAATCTTCCATTACATTCCTTGGAGGCTTTCAGGTCATCGGCATTAACGGAGATGATATTACAGGCGCGTTTACCCCTACCCTAAAGAATTTACTGGTACTAATACTACTTAACACAATGACCAAAAAGAAAGGGATCTCCTCTGAAATGTTAATTGAGCGCTTTTGGTATGACAAAAATGAGTCCAGTGCTCGTAACAACTTAAGTGTGAATATTAAGCGGTTACGTTCCTTATTAGAACAAGTTGGACCTATCCAAGTAGTTCATTCAAACGGATATTGGACAATTGAATTATCCGATTCTATCACATGCGATTACAAAAATGTAAGCCAATCACTGGAATCTATCCAAGAAAATCCAAATTTTTTATCTGAAAATCAAATAAACCAGATACTTAATCAATTAGCATTAGGCACCTTATTACCTAGTATACAAAATGAATGGATTGACGAATACAAATCCAATTACACGAACCAAGCTATTGAATCCTTAAGACTGCTATTAGACATAGTAAGCATCTCCAATGAATTAAAATGCAAAATATGCAATACGATTTTAATGCTCGACTCGCTGGATGAAGATGCTCTTATAGAGAAATGCAAGACACTCTATATTCTAGGAAGAAAGGGACAAGCCAAAAATACCTATGACACCTATTGCAAAAACTATTTAGCACTATTAAACACAGAATTCAAAACATCATTTTCTGATATTATTCAAAAGAAATAGCCACAATAGCTATTACAATAACTCACTCATTCGTAGCCAGTATTACATTTACATAACATTTCCCATTAAAATGATTTTAATGGCTTATTTTCATCGTTTTTTAAGATGATTTTAATCCGTCATAATGATATTTGTCCAGTCAATCAGACAACAATTAAGTTATCAAATTAAAACTATCATTTTATGAAAAGACACTTAATCATCCTGACAGCCTATCTCTGTGCTTGCCTAAGTTTGTTTGCACAGCAACGTACGCTAAAAGGGAAAGTAACCGATCAGGCTGACAATTCGCCAATTCCTGCAGTCACTGTCACCACATTTGATAAAAATGGGACAAGACATGGAGTTTTAACTGACATGGAGGGAAACTACTCAATCCAAATTCCAGAAGGGGCTACGACCTTAAAATTTTCTTTTATTGGAATGAAAGAAGTCACAGAAAAGATTGGTAACCGCACAATCATTAATGTGATTATGGAGGAAGATGCTATCACAACCGATGAAGTGGTTGTTACAGCTCTTGGGATTAAACGCGAAGCCAAAGCTTTAAGCTACTCAACACAAGGAGTTAATATGGATGGAATAAATGATGCAAAAAGTTCAAACATTGTATCATCTCTTTCTGGAAAAATTGCAGGTGTACAAATCACCCCTCCAGGCATGAACAATGGCTCTGCACGTATTGTTATCCGAGGTAACAATTCAGTCACAGGCAATAACCAACCACTATTCGTTGTGGATGGCATGCCGATCGACAATTCGGATGGCGAAAATGGTAATCTGGATTATGGAAACGGAGCAGCAGATATTAATCCTGATGACATTGAAAATATCGAGGTTTTAAAAGGTGCCAACGCATCTGCATTATATGGTTCAAGAGCAGCAAACGGAGTAATACTCATTACTACCAAAAAAGGAGGTGAAAAATTCAAAGTAAACATAAACTCCAACTGCATGTTCCAGACTTTAACAGAGTTTCCAGAATATCAGAATGCCTATGGAGTAGGAACCAGCTTCTATATTGACAATAAGAACAATCCTCCCCTATCTAAAACAAATTATAGAAGTTGGGGAAGTCCAATGATGGGACAACCTGTTATTGGTTTGGATGGAAAGTTAAAAGCATACCTTCCGGAACCAGATAACGTAAAAGACTTCTATCAAACAGCAACAATGTGGACTAATTCTATTTCTGTAGAAGGTGGAAACAATAAAAATCAGTATCGCATATCTTATACAAATAATCACTCTAATAGCGTTGTCAACAATTTCAATATTGACAACAAGTCAACATTCAATTTAAGACTTAACAATCAATTCACTAGTTGGTTAAGTTTAGA
This sequence comes from Bacteroides intestinalis DSM 17393, assembly GCF_000172175.1. Classification (NCBI taxonomy): domain Bacteria; kingdom Pseudomonadati; phylum Bacteroidota; class Bacteroidia; order Bacteroidales; family Bacteroidaceae; genus Bacteroides; species Bacteroides intestinalis. The sequence continues at coordinate 303,643 of NZ_ABJL02000006.1, forward strand.
TTCTAAAATTACATATATAGACGACAGAGTAACTAACAGACAATATTCTAAAAGTGACAATAAAAATCCAATGAATTCATATATCCATATGGCACGGAGCACATCTCTATCCGAACTATATACATGGAAAGATGCAAATGGGAACGAAATTGGTACACACCGGAATTTCAGTAATCCATATTGGATTATCAATGAGAATGAGAATAAAGATACAAAGAAACGTGTAATCGGATCATTTGTACTAAAAATTGATTTTAGCAAAGACCTATCTCTCCAAGCCAAAGCAGGCATCGATACGTATAATTGGAACGGATATACCTTTAACAATAAAGGAAGTATGAATGATGCAGACGGACAGATGCAAACATTCCAACGTGAACTAGAAAATTATAATATCGAAGGATTACTAACTTATAACAAAAGACTTAAGAAGTTTTCTGTGATGGCCAATGCCGGTATCATCATGTATAGTACTAATCAGACCCGATATACCCAAAAAATCAATTCCTTATTACAGCCGGGATTAATTAATATTTCAAATTCAGCGGAGTACCCAACAGATACACAGGAGCTAAGTGAAAAGAAAATTAACTCTATCTTTGGAGCTGTGTCCCTTGGATTCAATGATTACATATATCTAGATATCACTGGTCGTAATGACTGGTCCAGTACATTACCTGCTAAAAACAATTCATATTTTTATCCTTCTGTTGGAAGTAGTTTTATCTTCTCAGAAGCTTTTAAAATGGATAAGAGCATCGTTTCTTTTGGAAAAATCCGTGGTTCATATGCTATCGTAGGTAGCGACACCAGCCCTTATAGAGTATATGACAGCTATTCCTTCAATGGGATATTTAATGATGCAACTTTAGCATCATTATCTACCACCATGAATAATCCGGATCTTAAACCAGAAAAAACATACTCATGGGAAATAGGAGCTGATATACGCTTCTTCAAGAACCGATTGGGCATTGACTTCACCTATTATAATACCACAACTAAAAATCAAATTATCAATGCACAACTCCCGACTTCATCCGGTTACCAAAAACGTTATTATAATGCTGGGGAAATTCAGAATAAAGGTATTGAGTTAATGGTATATGGAACACCGGTTAAAAACAAAAATTTCTCATGGGAAGTTAATCTAAATTGGGCAAAAAACAACTCTAAAGTAATAAGTCTGATTGAAGGTGTAGATCGTTTTCAAATAGGTAATTACTCCAGCTATATTTACGTTTATGCAGAAGTAGGGAAGCCATATGGATACATGCGGGGACTTGGAGTTAAACGTCATGAAAACGGCAAAATGATTATGGAAGACGGAGGTGGATTACTAATGAAAGACCCAGACAAAGAATTTGGAACTTCTACACCGGATTGGGTTGGTGGTATTACTAATACATTCCGTTACAAGAATTTCGACTTCAGTTTTCTCATCGACGTCAAAAAAGGAGGAATTATTTACTCAGCCTCTACTGGTAAAATGCTCACTAATGGTATGACCTCAGAAACTCTTTTCGGACGTGACGACTATTATATCCGCAAAGAGATATGGGGAGAAAGCGACTCAGAGCTTTCGGGAGGTGCATGGTTTGATGCTGTCTACTCAGATGGTACTCCAGCAAACAAATTCATGAGTCCCCAAAGCTATGCATATTGTAAACCTAATTATGCCGAGTTTACGATTTATGATGCATCATACGTAAAACTCAGAGAACTAACATTAGGATATACATTCCCCAATCAATGGATGAGTAAAATTAAGATACAAAGACTCAGATTAGCATTTGTAGGACGAAACCTTTGGACTATCCACAAAAAAACACCACAAGGTTTCGATCCGGAAGCTTCACAGACATCAGGCAACGGACAAGGGATAGAAAACGGTTCTCTGCCTCCTAATGCCGTATATGGTTTTGATATTAAACTAACATTCTAAAAAACATAGTACAATTATGAAAAAGTTATATATTGTAATGACCTTCATCGTAAGTTTATCTCTATGGGGATGTTCCTTTACTGATTTTGGAGATCTCAACGAAAACCCTAATAATCCCACAAGAGTAGAACCTGACTTCCTCTTTGCAACAGCAATCAAAGAATCAATGAATCTATACGGCGGAGCGATGAACCGGGTTATATTCTTTAATTACACACAACAATTCTCAGGCTTCAATGGAAGTTGGCAGCGCTTTAATTATAGCGATAGCGAAAATAATACATATTGGAAAGCAGCTTATGTTTTGTGTATGCAACCAGTAAACAAGATCGCAGAAATCTTTTCAGATAACCCTGACTATAAAAACAGAGTATTAATTGCCAGGATCTGGAAAGCTTATCTCATCTCACAAACAACTGCTTTTTACGGTCCTATACCTGCTTCACAAGCACTGAAAGGCACTCCTGATATCGCCTATGATTCAGAAGCGACAATATACAAGTATCTGTTTGACGAATTAAAAGAGTGTGCTGATAATCTGGAAAAGGGAGGAGATCAATACAGCAAAACATACGATTTCATATATGGAGGAGACATCACTAAATGGAGAAAATTTGCGAATTCTCTTCGTCTACGTTTAGCCCTACGTATCAAAAATGCCGATGAAACTCAGGCAGCCACTGTAGCTAAAGAAGTATTAGCAGATGAAACAAATACAATCTGTAAAGAAGATGAATCTGCAACTTCTCATTGGGGAACTACCAGTTTGACTTGGAGTCCATTATACGATAGAGTAGTATTCAATGAGCAAGCCAATCTAGCTACGCTACCTGTTTTATGTGAAACAATGGTCTATCATACTAAACCTTATAACGATCCCAGACTCACTATCTACGGACAACCGGCTAGCCAAGGGCCTTATAAAGGAGAGTATTTTGGTCAGAATATTTCTTATGGAGGAAGCCCGACAGGATTTCCAACAGAAGAAAATCCACATAAAGGAATGTCACAAAAAGATTATTCGGCCATTGGAGCCCGTTTCTTAAAGCCAGACGCAGAATGGGTATTCATATCATATGCTGAGACAGCTTTATTAAAAGCCGAAGCAGCCTATTATGGCTGGGGTGGTCATAAGACCGCAGAACAATACTATTATGAGGGTATTGACGCTTCTTTTGCCAAATACGGTTTAACAGAGCATGTAACCACCTACAAAGACACTCCAGGTATTAAATGGGGAACAGCTTCTGATACAGAAGGGCGTGAAACCGAATTCCAAGATTTTGCACATATTTGCAGTAGTGCTATCTCCTCAGGCGATTATCTTCGCCAGATCATAATGCAGCATTGGTTAGCCATACCCATGCAATGCGCAGATGCTTGGGAGTTATTAAGACGGACTCAGATACTAGAATTCCAACCGATGTTTTCTTCTTACGAAGGAACTACTTTATACATGCCTGACCGTCTATTATACCCAAGTGACGAATATCAAGCCAATACCACGGAAGTAAATAAAGCCGCTGCAACATTAAATGGACGCGACTATTTATTTACGACATTATCATGGGGGCTTCCAGCCAAGAAAAATCCGAATTTGCCAAATGAATAACTTAAAATATTATACTTATGAAATCAATATATATCTATTTAGGAGCTATAATTTGCCTGTTATGCGCATGCTCAACCGATGAACATCTGCCGGACGTGAGTAAATTCTACTATCCCATACCAGCCACCCCCTTAAAAGAAGCTGTGAACTTAGGTGCATATTACTACACCTATAAAACTAATGACTGGAACAAAGGATATCCGGAAGAACCTGAACTTGGAGAATACGATATATTTTCCAATCCACAACTGATGAGCCGACAGTTCGAATGGGCAGTTCAAGGTGGATTAAATTATTTCATACTTAAATGGGACAATGCTGACAATGATCAGAAATTATTAACCCAGTATGCCCAATATTATACGCCAGAAGCACCTAAAATGGTCATATGTTACAATATAGCTCACCTGAAGGGAACAAATGCGTCCCCTATTGCAGAAAAGAAATTAGCACAGATGGTTACAGAACTAAAAGAACTATATAATGACCATATGTCAAAAGCCCATTATTTCAAAATCGACAACCGTCCGGTCATTATGATAACCTCTTTAATTCCCAGTTCCTCACAGCCGAATGCCATTGATTTCAATACAGTAATGAGCACAATACGGCAAGAATTTGCAAACATGAATGTCAACCCTTATTTTATCGGAGAAGTCCCAACAGGTTGGAAGGCTCCTCAGACTTATAAAAAAAGTATCATTACAATGGATGCCATCACATTGACTAGTTGGGCACCCAACGACTATGATCGCAGCTATGCTTTCTGCTCTTTCAATGACATTAGTTGGAAAAACTGGTGCGATTCCACTTCTGCTTGGAAAATGGATTATATACCATGTATATTTCCTGCATATAATGATTTGGTATCCAATCCAAAATCTAAAAACCTTATTGTAGAAAGAACAGAAAAGTTTTTCATAGACTATTGTAATGTAGCCAAAAGGAATCTTGGCAGTAAACGCTTTGTCATCGTAAATTCATGGAATGATTTTGGCAAAGGAAACGCACTGGAACCGGCCAAAGAATATGGCACAGTAAGCCTAGACATATTAAAAAAGCAATTTACCGTTAACTAATAAAATACTTATATTATGACAAAAAGATTTTCAACCTTTTTACTGTGCCTTGGTCTTGGAATATGTATAAATACCCATGCACAAAGCCAAAGTTTTCTAATATTAGGTGATATTCACTATGATTTATTAGAGAACCACGATATGGAATGGCTTCAAAAAAAGCCCGATGACCTTAGACAGGTAACGACAGAATATACCCAATTCACCAAAAAAAATTGGCCAGCATTTAGTAAACAACTCAGAAATAGAGTCAAAACCTATAAACCCGAAATAAAAGCTATTTTACAATTAGGAGACATCTCAGAAGGACTTGCAGGAAGCGAGCAGAAAGCAGAACAAATGGCACAATCTGTAGTGAAAGCAGTAGATGCTGTAGCCATGTCTATACCTTGGATAATCACCAAAGGGAATCATGACATTACAGGTCCCGGAGCACAGGAAGCCTTCATAAAATATTATATACCAATGTTTCAAAAACAACTGGATCGCACTGATATCGCTTCCGCCAACTACGCCCATCAAATTGGTGAAAATCTATTTGTTTGTTTTGATCCTTGGGAGAAAAAAATTGATGTATTAGAGCTTTTGGAGAAAAATCTAAAATCATCTAATGCTAAATATAAGTTTGTCATGTTACACGAACCTGTAATTCCCATCAATGAGCGTTGCTGGCATGTCTTCCGTAAAGACCCGGAGAAAAGGAAGCGCCTGCTTGAGATTATAGCCAGAAACAAAGCAATCGTATTAGCTGCACACATGCACCTGTTTTCAATAGTAAAAAGAGAGACACAATATGGCCCCATTATTCAATTAATGTGCAATAGCGTAGTAAAGGACTTGAAGCGTACTACTACTAATAAAGTTCTCACTCGATTTGGCTCCAATTTAGCCAAAGAATGTCCAAATTGGCAACCGACTTCTATGGAAGAGCGTATCAAATGGCTAGATGAAGAAACACCATATATATCTTATTTCAAACAGCAAGATCTCCCCGGATATGGTATATTAACGACTGACTGTAGTAAAGGAGAAATATACTTTGAATATTACGCAGCGATGGGTGACAAACCTTATGAAAGAATTTGTATCTCAGATCTTCTGAAATAAAATGCAATACAAAGAAAAAAAGAAGCTTATTTGGTTGGTTGCTATCCTATTTGGAGCAGCCAGCCAATTATTTGCCCAAGATGCTTCACTACTAGTTCTAGGTGATCTGCATCTGGATAAGTTCGAGTGGCATGATATGGATTATGTACACACGCGTCCACAAGATTTTGCACAAATCTCAAAAGAATATCCTTTTTATACAGCTACATATATGCCTCATTTATTTAAACTGATCCAAAAGCAAACCAAAGAAACCAAGCCTGAAATAAAGGCTATACTTCAATTGGGAGACTTAATGGAAGGGGTGGCTGGCAATAAGGAACTTGCAGAGAAAATGGGACAAGGGTGCACTGATATACTTCTTAATATACAATCAGACGTTCCATGGATCCTTACCAAAGGCAATCATGATGTGAGCAATAGTCCGGGACAATCAGAAGCTTGGCGCAATACAATATTGCCATTCATCTCCGCACAGGCTCAAACGACATTGGCCAATGGAATGTACACTTATAAAGTGAATGACGACATTCAACTATTTATTCTCGAACAGTTCTTCAGTAACGATGAAGGACTTCCAGAAACGAGCATTATAGATTTTCTGAGTAAAGAGCTCCCTAAGTCGAAGTCAAAGTACAAAATACTCTTAACCCATCAGCCCGTGATACCTGTAACAGAACGTTGCTGGCACTTATTCAGCGGACTCCGCAGACCAGTAAAAAACATAGAATTAAGAAATACTTTTTTGGAGTTACTTGCCGAATATCACGTAATTGTGTTCTGTGCACATTTACATCAATATTCTAAGCTAATCAGAAATACCCCTAAAGGTCCCATAGTACAATTCATGTTCAATAGTGTCATTCGCGATTTTGGAATTCCTCCACAACCTAAAGTCACAACTAGCTTTCCGTCAATAAAGGATATGAACCAGACCTGGCAAAACCATACATTGGAAAAACGAGTGCAAATTTTAAAAGAAGAAGCAAAATTCATTCGTTCCTATTACAAGGAAGAGAGTTACGGATATGGGATAGTATCATTAAAAGATGGAATACTAACAGTTGGCTATTATCGCGGATTGACTGAGGAACCTTCTGATTATACAATCATAAATCAATTATACTAATGAAAAAACTTCTAACTATCTGCTTTATTCTGATTCATACATGGAGCCTCGCCAGTAACAATGACCAAGCCCCATGGTATATTGTACAAATCAGTGATCCACAACTGGGATTCATAGAAAAAAATAAATCCATTGAACAAGAAACGATACTCTTAAAAAAAGCTATACAGAAAATCAATTCCTTACAACCAGAAATACTTGTCATAACCGGAGACTTCGTTAACTCTTCGCATAATATAGAACAAATAAAAAAATTCAAAGAGTTATGCCATCTTATTTCTCATGAGATACTCCTATACAAAGTACCAGGCAATCATGACATAGGAAATAGTTGCAATAAAGAAAATGTCGATTTTTACAATGCTCAGTACGGTGAAGATCACTTTTCAATTCTTCACAAAGGGGTACAATTAATAGGTATCAATAGTTGTCTTATTAAAGACGATGCTCCTCAGCAGAAACATCAGCTCCAATGGCTCCACAAAGAACTAAAACAAAAATGTAAAATAGAACAACGTATTATTTTCGGTCATCATCCGTTTTTCCTCTCCAACATATCCGAGAAGGAAAGCTATTCGAATATGCCTATAAAAATACGTACAATCTATAATGCTCTTTTCCTAAAGTACCATGTATCGCATTACTTTGCGGGGCATTTACATAATAATGCAACAGCCGAAAACAATGGGATTAAGTACATAACTACTTCTGCATTAGGAAAACAATTAGGTAACGCCCGTTCAGGTATTCGCATCATACAAATTAAAAATAAGAAAATAAGTCACCTTTATGTTCCCATAGAAGATATTCCGGCATCTCAGACAGAATTAGACCAACTATTTAACAATTTATTTAATCATACATATTAATTTAAAGGAGATATAATAATGAAAAAGCTAAATTTATTATTTGTAACACTGTTTACACTTATCCAATGTAACTTGGCAATTCATGCTCAAGAAACAAATAACCTCAAGTATAAAAATCAAGACTATCATCAAGCATATATTCCCAAAGGAGATGATATTCTTAAGAATAATCCGGTAAAAAACGTAATTTTAATGATTGGAGATGGAATGGGACTGGCTCATCTTGCTTCAGGCATGTATGCCAACCATAATGAACTATCCATTACCAATATTTCAACAATCGGTCTAATAAAGACACAGTCCGGTGATAAATTCACAACGGATTCTGCAGCATCAGGAACCGCCTATGCAACTGGACAAAAAACACATAATGGAGCTATTGGTGTGGATATGAATGATGCCTTAATAAAAAATATCCCGGAAATAGTTACCCAATCGAAATTTGTTGCCGGAGTGGTAACTACTGACAATATCTCCGGTGCTACCCCATCCGCCTTCTTCGCTCACCAAAAAGACAGAGGCATGTCCAAAGAAATTCTGACAGACTTACCTAAAAGTAAATTGTCTTTTATTGCCGGTGGTTCAGATGAACATTTCATGAAAGTTTACCCTCAGTATAAACAGATACTAGCGGCTCAGGACTTTATCATCCTTAACGATTATAAGGAGGTAAGCAACAACCTAAGAAATGCAAAAATAGCATTAATAGCATTTCAAAAAGATGTGGACAGCAAACAAAATGGAAGAGGTGAATTCTTACCTAAAACAACCAAAAATGCAATAGAATTCCTGAACAATAAGAAAGCAACAGGTTTTTTTCTTATGGTAGAAGGAGCACAAATAGATAAAAGGGCACATGAGAATAATTTTGCAGGTGTAATACAGGAAGTATTAGATTTCGATAAAGCGGTAGCAGAAGCCATTGCTTTTGCAGACAAAGATAAAAACACTTTGGTCATTGTTACCGCTGACCATGAAACGGGAGGACTTAGTATCAAAAAAGGAGATATCGCCCAATCATCCTTAGAAGGAAATTTCAGCAGTAAAGGACATACACCAATTATGGTTCCTATTTTTGCATATGGTCCTTCTTCTGATAATTTCAAAGGTGTGATGGAAAACAACGAAGTTATGAAGAAAATTATTTCCGTACTTATCAAACAGAAATAATTCCTTTACTGATCTCTCCATCCACCATATGCACTGTGCGGTCTGTAATCTGCGCCAGTCCTTCATCGTGGGTGACAATGACGAATGTCTGTCCGAAACGGCTACGAAGGTCAAAAAATAGCTGATGCAATTCTTCCTTGTTATGAGTATCAAGGCTGCCCGAAGGTTCGTCGGCCAATACCACAGCAGGATGATTAATAAGGGCGCGGGCTACAGCCACACGTTGTTTTTCTCCGCCGGAAAGTTCATTGGGTTTATGCCCGGCACGATCTGCCAAACCCATGAATTCGAGCAATTCCAAAGCAGATGCAGTAGCTTCTTTTTGACTGACACCGGCAATAAAAGCAGGTATCATCACATTCTCTAATGCTGTAAATTCGGGCAATAACTGATGAAACTGGAATACAAATCCGATATGCTTATTACGAAAAGCGGATAACTCCTTTTCTTTCATCCGGCTGACCAAAGTACCGCCGATAGTTACCGTCCCGTTGTCAGGAGCATCCAATGTTCCCATAATTTGAAGTAAAGTAGTCTTTCCCGCTCCACTCGGTCCAACAATACTAACAATCTCGCCCTTATCTATATTCAAATCGATCCCCCGCAAAACTTGCAGGCTACCGAAACTCTTGGTTATTCCTTGTAATTGTATCATATATGCTTCATTTTTGTCTAATGAATGATTACTTAAGTACTAATTCTTTGCCATCGCATTGGCAAACTTTTGCCACACTGCTGGCAAAGTTGTGCCAATACGGTGGCAAAAGATTGCGCTTGCTGATCATAATCTCTTCAACACATACTCCGCCAGATAGCATCCAAATACCGCCGGCATATAGCTGATTGTTCCGCATGTTGATTTCTTATTCATTTCATCTTCTGTCAGCAGTACAGCTTTCGAATCCGCTTGTTCCGTACTGAATACCACCGGAAGTTTACGTTTAATTCCCATTTTCTGAAGTCGTTTTCTGACTGCCTTGCTCAGTCCGCAATGATAGGTATCCCATATGTCGGCAAAGCGGACCTGGGTTATATCACTCTTTGCTCCGGCTCCCATACTAGAAACAATCTTAATATGTCGCTTTAAAGTTTCTGCAATCAAATGACATTTCGGAGCCAGCGTATCAATGGCATCCACTACAAAATCATAGGATGCTGCATCCAGCAGTTCGGGAATATTCTCATCTTTCAGGAATACCGGCAACACCGTCAATTCTATTTCCGGATTAATATCCCGGAAACGTTTCTCCAAGATTTCCGCCTTGCTCATTTCCAATGTAGAATGCAAGGCCGGAAGCTGACGATTGATATTCGTAGGCTGCACTGTATCCGCATCCACAATCGTCATGCGTCCTACTCCGGCACGACAAATCATCTCCGCTGCATACGCTCCTACTCCACCAAGACCCACTACGAGCACGTGTGCCTGCTGCAAACGTTCCATCTTCTCCTCACCCAATAAGAGCCGTGTCCTCTGTCTCCAATCCTCCATTTCACTAATCACTTATCACTTTGTTGCTAATCACTAATTACTCTTCTTGAACCATTTATAGAACCATTTGCCTACCTTTTCATAATGCTGATCTTCATTATTACCACGTGGATTAGAGAAAGACAACATATCTTGCGGTTCACCCAACTGATCCGGATAGAGCACTATCAAACTATTGTTGGCAAAATACTTTCCTAACTGAGCAGGAAGTCTTTCGAATGCAGGATCATAAGAAATAGAACCACGGCGGGCGCTGATAATCACCAGTAAATGATCATAATTCACTTGTCCGGTCAACAACAGTAAATCCCCCCAATCATCCAAACGGGAGAAATCAGTCATTGTCGAGCTAAACCTCTTCTTTACCAGTATTTGTAAGAGCGTAGTAGTTTCTTCATTAGCGAAGAAGTGTACCCGGCATCCCAATGTACTTCCCATACGGCAGAAATGTTCTACCCACTTCTGGAAACCCGCTTCATATTCTGCTTTCGGCGGAACAGCAATATTAATTCTCCGTATAGTATTAATCGGCATCAGGAACTTTGCAATCATCACTTCCCGGTGCAAACCTTTCAACAGGTTCTCCGCCAACATACCAAAGAAGGAATCCACAATATTAACTTTACGGTGCAAACCAATAATCACATCCGTCACCCCATGCTCTTTTGCCGTATGAATGATACCTGAAGCAATATTCAAGTCATAACGGCTGATTTGTTTCAGCGGCACATCCACCGATGCCGTTATCATGGCTGCCTTCTCCAGATAACGTTTTCCGCGAAGTTCCAGAGCTTCCGATGCATTATTATCATTAATCACATTCAATGCCACCAGATTATCTCTCTGTTTAGGATCACGTATCAACAAGGATAGACTCACCAAATCTTCAATCGTATCCGGATTGGCAACCGGTATTAAAATCTTTTCCAGCTCTACCGGACGTTTTTCATCCTCCAGATGGGCCTCATCGATAGCGATCTTACGGGCAGCACGTTCAGTAATAAATGAACTTACCACACAGGTCACGAGGATTAGCAATACAGTACCATTCAGAACATCGTCGTTCAGCAGTCTTTCACCATTAGGCAAAATTATATTATATCCGACCAGTACAGCAGCCAATGTAGCCGCCGCCTGGGCATTGCTCAAACCGTACATCAGTTCCCGCTCAATAGCTGCCATTTTATATATCTTCTGCGTCAGCCAACAAGCAATCCATTTACCAGTCAAAGCAACAGCGATCATTACTCCAGCCACTTTCAATGCATCACCATGACCAAAAATCACATGTATATCAATCAGCATTCCCACGCCAATCAGAAAGTAAGGAATGAAAAGTGCATTACCCACAAATTCCAGATGATTCATCAATGGAGAAACATGCGGAATAAGCCGGTTCAAGACCAAGCCGGCAAGGAAAGCTCCGAGAATGCCTTCCATCCCTACAAATTCCATTAAGCCTGCCCCCAAGAATACCATGGCAAGCACAAAAATGAATTGCATCACATTATCATCGTATCTGCGGAAGAACCAACGCCCAATGCGAGGGAAGAAGTACATAATCAATCCACCCAGGAAAACCACTTTGACAACCAGCCATACCCAGAACAGTCCACCGGATTCCCCCTTAAACATACCACCTACCACAGCCAAAACCAACAGCGTAAGGGTATCAGTCACCGCCGTACCTCCCACTGCAATACTTACACTACGATGTCGGGAAACACCATATCGAATCACGATAGGATATGCCACCAGCGTGTGCGAAGCATACATACTTGCCAACAGAACAGAAGTGATCAAACTATATTTCAGGAAGGTCATGTTCACCACGAGACCGATCATAATTGGAATGATAAAAGCCAGTAACCCTAACATTACGGCCTTTCCCCTATTTTGCTTGAAGTCTGACATATTCATTTCCAGACCAGCCAGAAACATGATATAGTATAAACCCACCTTGCCAAACAACTCGAAACTACTATCCCGTGCTAAAATATTAAACCCATGCTCGCCAATTACCAATCCTGCCAATATCATACCGATAATATGTGGGATACGAAGCCTATTCAACAAAATAGGAGCAAACAATATAATAAGAAGTACAAGGAGAAATATCCATGTAGGGTCGGTAATGGGAAGTTTTAGACTGAAGTCAAATAAGTCCATGGGCTTCAAGTTTTAGGTTTACGTTGCAAAATAACAAAAAACTTTTCATTTTATACGTTGTCATACAGCAAATTGTTATAAATTTGCAGCCAATTCTATCGTTTTTAAGCATAGAAGAACATTTTTATAAACTTAATTAAAAAACAAAAGAAAATGAAAGTAGCTATTGTTGGAGCAAGCGGAGCCGTGGGACAGGAGTTCCTGCGTGTGCTCGATGAAAGGAATTTCCCGTTGGATGAGTTAGTGTTGTTCGGTTCTAAACGCAGTGCCGGAACAAAATACACATTCCGCGGTAAACAGATCGAGGTAAAACTCTTGCAACACAACGATGACTTTAAAGGGGTTGATATCGCTTTCACTTCCGCAGGCGCTGGTACCTCTAAAGAGTATGCCGAGACCATCACCAAACATGGTGCTGTGATGATCGATAACTCCAGTGCTTTCCGTATGGATAATGACATACCTTTGGTAGTTCCCGAGGTAAATGCTGCCGATGCAAAAGATCGTCCACGCGGCATCATCGCCAACCCTAACTGTACCACTATACAAATGGTAGTGGCACTGAAAGCCATCGAACAGCTTTCTCACATAAAGACTGTACACGTTTCTACGTATCAGGCTGCCAGCGGTGCAGGTGCTGCCGCTATGGATGAATTGTACACACAATACCGCCAGGTGTTAGCAGGTGAATCTGTTACTGTTGAAAAGTTTGCATACCAGTTGGCATTCAACCTCATTCCTCAGATTGACGTATTCACCGATAACGGATACACTAAAGAAGAAATGAAAATGTTCCACGAGACCCGTAAGATTATGCACTCCGACATTAAAGTAAGTGCAACTTGCGTACGCGTTCCTGCTCTTCGCTCTCACTCTGAAAGCATTTGGGTAGAAACAGAACGTCCTATTTCAGTGGAAGAAGCTCGTGAAGCTTTTGCAAAAGGCGACGGCTTGGTATTGCAGGATAATCCTGCCGAAAAGGAATATCCAATGCCTCTGTTCCTTGCAGGCAAAGATCCCGTTTATGTAGGTCGTATCCGTAAGGATCTGGCTAATGAAAACGGTCTGACTTTCTGGATTGTGGGTGACCAGATCAAGAAAGGTGCCGCACTGAACGCAGTACAGATTGCAGAATATTTGGTAAAAGAGAATGCTCTCTAAGCATTACCAATAAAATAGAACCATTAGAGAAATGGTTGTAAACGAAAAAAGAGGTTATCCCGAACGAGATAACCTCTTTTTCATACTAACCCATTGGCGGGATTCATTCATCTCGGCATGGAAATGAATTAAAGGTTAGTGATATGATTTTGTTAGTTTACTGATAACCAACTAATAGTATTTACCAATTAGTTACTACAATATGTAAAAACATTTACTGCCGTATGTAACGACCTTTACCCCTTACTGTAACGACCTTTACCTCGGCATGTAACGCCCTTTACTTCGGTGTGTAAATGGAGTTACCGTGTGGGGTTAACAAAGTTACCATTTGGCGTAAACTGAATTTCCATATGAGGAATCAACTTTCATGAAACAATAGGCATTCCTTTATAGCTTTTTCGACAAGCTTCTTTGCAGCAGGCCTGCACCCTGGGAAGAAAGATGTATCAAAAACTCCTTTCTTTGAGGCCTTACGCCAATTCCCGGTGATACGGCCTTGATGAAGAATAACAGGTTGGAATATACCAAAATTATTATAGGCATACTGAGCGTGCGATTCCTTTATACAGTCAAAGCGGTTTTTATAACTCACCAGATATTCATCAAACGGCGGAAGAAACTGAAGAATACTTTTCTCATCAACTTCCACCTCCTCGGTAAGTCCGGGTGAAGAGACATGTATCATCATCTCCCTGTCATTATATCGTTCTGTAATAATTTCCTGCCCAAGTGACGCTATAGCGCTACGTGCTTCACGTATGTTCAATGCAGACCACCAAACGAAATCTTCCAGTGTTGCCGGACCGTGGCTTCTGAAATACCTTCGGGCGAGTTCAGCAAGAGCCTCCTCACGAGAGAGTTCTATAGCATCCGGAATCCTTTCACTGGTCAATGCATAGGTATGTTTCCCATTCTTCTCAATGCCACTGCATATTGTTCCGTCCGCCTCACCAAAACTTAGATGCATTTTAACGATGGGTTCACTGAGAGTTATACCTTTCAACTGAAGCTGTTCAAGAGCTTCCTGGCACGTCAGATGTTGTCCGGTCAGAATTTCTTCTATTTGGGGCTTGTACAGCAAACAATCCTCTTTTGTTAGGCCATGATGCTTTGCATAAAAGCTGAACTTTGACAACATACTCTTAGCAGACAATTCAGTCATCCATTTTATATCCTTTCCCGGAATATAATGCCACGTAGGACGCATCACATGAGTACGCAAAATCCGCCCTGAATCCAATGCTTCCTGAACAGCCGTCAACGAAGGTTTCGCTATACGCAAACCGACTGCCCACTTAGCCGCCCTGATCTCTTGCGCCTGCATAGCACCCATCCATTCAACAACCTCCTCCGGCCTTTCAAACCGTGGTCCTGCAATTCCCTGTGATAACATTCTTAATTTAAGCATACTTCTAATGACAAAATTATTATTTTACTAACAGACAGCTTTTTACAAAGATAGAAAATATTTTATGATATCCAACCATCCCCCTATATCACAGCAAGAAAAGAGGTTGAACTCTAAGTAAATAGAATTCAACCTCTTTCAGTTACACCATTAACAATCTCACCTTATTTCCAGAACGGATTCTGTTCCATATTCGTATTCAAAGTCAGCTGAGTTGTAGGTATCGGATAGAAATAGTGCTTTGGTTCGTAGGTACGTGGCTGGTTAAGAGTGTTAGAACCAATCATATATCCATCATTATTCACATCGACTTCCGGATTCTCCACATTCTTCATGTTAGCTCCAAGATAGATCGTAGGATTTTTGGAGGAATCAAGTAAATCAAGTTTATGCCAACGAATTAAATCCCAATAACGAGTCCAGTTATCACACATCAACTCACAACGACGACAACGGCGGATCTCCCATATCAAATTGCTAACTCCCATATTGTTGGCTGGATCAGCTTCCGGTTGAGTGGTCATACCGGGTAGCCCGGCACGCTCTTGCAACTTATTAATGGACTTGTCAAGATCAGCTTGCGTCAATGTTCCAAGTTCTGCCTTAGCCTCAGCGAAGTTCAGATAGACAACAGACAGCCAGAAAAGCGGACAGTCAGTATATTGCTTGTTGATACTGTTACGGTCACTTACCGCCAACTCCTCCGGATTATCATATTTAGCTATACCGTAACCAGTAGTAGAAGTGAACCCTGCAACTCCGGCACGACTATAAGCACTACCCTTGAAGCATAACACAGGATCGAGAGTAGCCGCCAATCGCTTGTCGCGAACAGCAAGAACAGACTCAAGATTGTATTTACCATCTGCATCTTTCACTGCGGCATCATTGGTATCCATTGTAGTGGTTGCTTTAGGTTTACCGTCAAGGAACAAGTAATTATCGAAAGCATTTTTGGTCATACCGCTAGTACCACTTGTATTAACAGTATAGTCAATGGTAGAATGCATGAAAACATTTTGAGAATAAGGCTTGTAGAAAATCATTTCAGGATTAGAACTAAGCGATATTGAATTATAGTTTCCCTTATAACTCGGATTCAATGAGTATCCCTTAGTCATCAATGCTTCACAAGCAGCCACACATTCACGCAAGTACTTCTCAGCGCGAGTGTTATCAGCAGCTTTACCGGCATTGTCACTTGCATTACGATACTTACAGTAGGTACCTTCATACAATGTGATATCAGCTTTCATTGCCAACGCCATGTCAGCACTAAAGCGTTGTTTGTTAGTGCCCGTAATTGTACTTGCAGCATAGTTCAGGTCTTCTAGGACATTGTCCATTACAATATCTCGATCCGTACGTGGTCCGTAAACCACATCCTTGTCTGCCGGATCCACAACTGTAGTAATCCACTGTACGTCACCATACATGCGAACCAATTGATAATATTCCCATGCACGGTTCAAACGTGCCAGACCTTCATAATTAGCCTTAACAGCATCATCAAGAGAAGAAGTTTGCAGTCCTTCAATAATATAATTGGCACGACGAATTTCTGTGAAAGGATCGGACCAATTTGTAGAAGTGGCTACTACACTTGTATAAGTCCAGACTGTCGACTGATAGTCTACCTGATCATCACTCAATGTTTTGAAATAAAACCATCCGCCACCGCTGCCATTTCCATAACCCGAATAGTTGTTATAGAATGTATTGCATTGGTTGTCAAGGTTACTCGTATTACTCCAATATGCAGGAGTATTGGTAAAGGCATCCAAAGGTGCTTTGTCGAGAAAGTCATT
Source organism: Bacteroides intestinalis DSM 17393 (assembly GCF_000172175.1). NCBI lineage: Bacteria > Pseudomonadati > Bacteroidota > Bacteroidia > Bacteroidales > Bacteroidaceae > Bacteroides > Bacteroides intestinalis. Next base: position 320,595 of record NZ_ABJL02000006.1, read on the forward strand.
ACAACTTGTCAAGGCCATCAGTGCCATTGTTCCGTATATGAATAGCTTTTTCATCATTCTTATTGTTTAATAGTTATTATAAGGTTACCTGAATACCGAATGAGAAGGTACGAGTGATAGGAGTTGTACGTCCCCAGCCTCCATAGGTAAGGCCATCACCAGTACTGATTTCCGGATCAACAGGAAGATCACTGCCCTTGTAGAGCAAGAAGAGGTTACTACCACTAAAGTAGATACGTGCCTTTTCGATGAAAGCTTTACGGGTCCACTCCTTCGGTAAAGTATAGCCAACAGTTACGTTCTTTAAACGAAGATAAGACATATCAGTCAAGTAACGAGATTGCGGATAATAGTTATTGGAACCGTTTGCAATACCTGACACAGTACCTTTGGCTTCATTTCCCGGATATAAACGAGGATAAGTATTACTCTGGTCAATATCATAACCGGTAATCGTTTTCCAATCATCAGTATAGAATACTCTATTGAAACTTTTTTGATTATCGTAGATAGCCAAGTCAGCTGCACGCATCATCGGGAAATTCAAAGAAGAAATAGTCCAATCAGAACGTTTTCCCACACCTTGGAAGAATAAATCTAAGTCAATGCCTTTCCAGTTACCACCCAGGTGGAAGCCATATTCATAACGAGGGAGTGAATTACCGATAATCTTCAAGTCACCATGATCATCAGCGGTTCCTTTTCCACCGTCAATCGCGCCACTGCCATCCAAATCTTTGAACTTAATATCACCAGGACCATAATGGAACGGAGCACGCTCAAGTGCAGATTGACCAGCAATACCCGGCTTGTAGTTCCATGAACCATCTGCATTCTGACCAGTAAAGTCAGATTCTTCAAAATAACGATCTGTTTCGAAACCCCAGATATCACCATAATTCTTGCCCGAATAGTAAGAACTGAGCAACTTAGTATCATTATTCCACTTTGTTACTTTTGTCTTTGAATCACTAAGATTGAAGTTAGCATACACATTAAATTCACCGAATTTATGATGCCAATCGAGGTTTAATTCCCATCCACGGGTGCGCAGTGTACCTGCATTATCGTAAGGAGCAGTAGCACCTACACTGTTCGGAAGAACCTGGGCAGGAGCAAGCATATCACGATTTTCACGTTGATACCAGTCAAATCCTACAGTTAATTCATTATTCAGGAAACCTAAATCCAAACCAATGTCAGTAGTGCGGATGCGTTCCCAAGTAAGAGACTTTGACACCAGTTTAGGCATATTGTACTGAGTCAATCTATTTGCATTAGCTCCATTGCCATCCACCCAATAAATATATCCTGTAGATGATGTATTTTCTCGTTGGCTGATCAATGCTTCAAACATATAATCTCCAATGGCTTCATTTCCGATTTCACCATAGGATGCACGTAACTTAGCATTACTAATCACTTTCTTCAATGGTGCAAAATAAGCCTCTTCCGAGAAGCGATATCCGATAGAAGCAGAAGGGAAGAATGCCCATTTATCATTATGTGGAAATCTGGAAGAACCATCGTAACGTCCATTTACTTCCAACAGATAGATACCCTTGTAATCATAGTTGATACGTCCGAAATAACCGGCTGAAGCACGGGAAGTATGCGACCAGTTTATTTGTTGTCCATCTTGGCTTGCCAAATTCAATTCAGGGTATGCTTCATCATACAATCCTTTACGGTATCCATATAAATAAGTGTAATCTACTTCTTCAGCATTAGCTCCGACCATTACATTCAAATTATGGCTCTTTGCAAAAGTTTTGGCATAGTTGGCATATGCATTCAAAGTCCAAGTATTCTGCTTGGAATTATCACGCCAGATTGCTGAGTTACTTTTGGTAACAATATATTTAGGAGTAGGCATTCCCGACCAGTCAATACCATAGACCGAGAAGTCTTCAGAGCCACTGTTCAAGTTCTGAATTGCATAAGTGAAATCAGCATTCAAAGTAAGTCCTTTTACTATTTCTGCTTTCAAGAATCCATTCAAACGGGTAAGGTCAGTTATTTCCTTACGGTCGGATGCTTGCTTACGCATAGACATAAGACGAGTATCATAACCATCAATGGTACCTGAAGGAATGAAGAAAGAACCCCAACGCCAAAGGGTCTGATAAGTACTACTGTAAATGTCAGGACGCTGATAAGCCTTACGAGAGTAATTGACACGTGCACCTACTTGCAACCAATCATATAAATTGGTCGTTACATTCACTGAAACATTGTACTTCTTCAATTCATCGGGACGTACTTTCATAATACCTTCTTTCTCATCATAACCAAAAGAAAGGTAATAGTTCGTCTTACCAGAACTTCCCTGAACAGATATATTATGGCTTTGTGAAGGGGCTGCTTTACTATAATAAATATCCTGCACATCCCAGTCTGCATAATAATAAGGAGTTCCGTCAATGATATTATAATCCCCCACATTGCTGTCACTCTGATACGGTCTCATTTCACCATATTTTAGTTTTCTTCCTCCATTCTGTTGTGCCCACTTTTCGGCATAAGGCAATAGTTTATCAAAATACATACCAAAGAGTTCCACTTCATATTGGTTAGCATTGGCCTTAGCCTCCAATGCAGCCCGAAGTTGTGTAGGAACATCCGGGAAATTCGGAAGATAAGTTGCTTGATCCCACGCGAAATTATTACTATAATTTATAGTAACCTTTTCCGTCGGCTTAGCACTTTTCGTATTAATCAAAATAACACCAAAAGCTGCACGTGTACCATAAATAGAGGTAGAAGCAGCATCTTTCAGTACAGAGATACTCTCAATATCCTGTGTATTCAAGAAAGAAATGTCATCCATCGGGACTCCATCCACAACAATCAACGGATTACTCTTTTCAGAATTACTTAACGTACCGACACCACGAATACGCATTGCAGCACTCCCGTTGATATCACCATTTTCAGTCGTGATACTCAAACCAGGAACCGCACCTTGCAGTGCTTTGGTTACATCTTGCTGAGGGCGGCCTGACATCGTTTTATTCAAGTCCACAGTAGTAACTGCACCTGTTAAATTGGCTTTCTTTTGTGTACCGTAACCAACTACTACTACTTCATCCAATAATTCCGTATCTTCCTTCAACACGATTTTCATAGTAGGTGTAGCCTTTACTTCTTGGGGCTGATAACCCACGAATGATATTTTTAATATTGCTCCTGGCTTCACACTCAAAGTAAACTTTCCGTCAACGTCAGTAACAATGCCATTAGTTGTCCCTTTTTCTACCACACTGGCACCGATAACCGGCTCGCCTGCCGCATCTACAACCAAACCTGTAACATTGATAGATTGTAACTGCTCTGTTACTTCTGAAACATGATCCGAAGCAACCTGGTTAGCCATCGCATTACCGCTTCCTAAAAACAGTGCACTGATGGCTACTGCTGTGAAGAATTTGCTATTTGCTAATCCTCGTTTTTTGCGATCTTCATTCATAAATGATTGATAATTTTGTTGTTAAATAAAATAGTTCTCTCAAAAATTAGGGTAAGGATAATCAGATAGAAATAGTTAGTCAGATCTATTTCTTCTGTCAGACAAGTTTTTCTTCCATAGGCGTTTTTTCTTATTTATAGGTTTAACTTATATTTTATCTCTCTTATTATTTTTAGAGGTTTACCAAGTTCCAAGAGAACATTGCTGAAAATGTGTAGTAATAAAGATGAGCAAAAAACGTGTTGGTCCTGAATATCACCTATAGTAATAGCTGATAAGGTTAAAAAATGCCATATAGAATATGTTGAGAGAATAATTATCCGATTATTATTTGTTTATGTTCCGATTATTGGTAGTTTTGCCAAAAACAGGAACCTGTTTTGTGTGATAATGCCAATAATCGGAACATAAGACTGTAGCTATGGAATTGTATCGGAGTATAATAGAAGATTTGAAAGCGTGGAAACGCAATTCTGAAAGAAAGCCCCTTATATTAAAAGGAGCACGTCAAACCGGAAAAACTTGGATTCTTGAATATTTTGGGAGAACAGAGTTTAAGTACACGGCCAAATTTAATTTTGACAAGGATCATTCTATCCATGAGATATTTGAAACAACTAAAGAACCCTCCCGAATTATCTCACAATTGTCATTGCTCATTGACAGTCCTATTCTGCCGGGCGAAACCTTACTTATTTTCGATGAAATTCAAGAATGCAATCCTGCCCTGAACGCATTGAAGTATTTCTACGAAGATGCGTCTGAGTATGCTGTTGTAGCGGCAGGCTCTTTGTTAGGTGTAGCTTTGTCGAAGGGAGATTCATTCCCGGTAGGCAAAGTTGAGTTCTTGAATTTATATCCTCTTACATTTAAGGAATTCTTGAAGACGATCAATGAAAAACTATATAGCTATATTGAAGAACTTACTGAAATCGCTCCTTTATCACAATTCGTTACTGACAGGCTTAGTGAACTGTATCAACAATACTTGGTCATTGGTGGAATGCCCGCCGTAATAAACTATTTCCTCGAAAATAAAGGTATGGAAAAAGTGAAAAAGGAACAGCAAACAATACTGAATGCCTATACTCTGGATTTTTCAAAACATGCAGAAAATAAAGATATTCCCCGTATTACTCATATTTGGAATTCCATTCCCAGCCAGTTGGCTAAAGAGAATAGAAAGTTCCTATATAAATTGGTTAAGCCCGGTGCACGTGCCCGTGATTATGAAGACGCTTTGCTTTGGTTGGAAAGTGCCGGTTTGATTTACCGGGTATTTTGTACAACAAAACCGTTTCTTCCTTTGAAAGCCTATGATGATTTGTCAGCATTCAAAGTCTATCTATCCGATGTCGGACTGTTGCGTGAATTATCCGGGCTTCCATCTGAAATTATATTTTTGGGTAACGGTGCATATACGGAATTTAAAGGAGCTATTGCTGAAAATTATGTTTTGCAGAGTTTAGTTCCTCAATATGATATTCTTCCACGATATTGGACTTCTATAGGGAAAGCTGAAGTTGATTTTGTCATTCAGTCTGGTAGTGAAATTATCCCTGTTGAAGTAAAAGCTCAAACTCGGTTAGGAGGTAAAAGTTTGTCCGTTTATGATGCAAATTATCATCCGGCATGTAAGTTACGCTATTCATTGAATAATCTAAAACAAGATGGCACGCTGATTAATATACCTTTATATCTGGCAGATTGGACAAAGAAGATTGTTAATTTTTTGACCTTGCACTAATTAAATTAATGATTATTTAATTAGTGCAAGGTCTAAAAGTATCTGCTTATGTTCTGATTGTCAAGGAGTATTTTGCAGGATGAACCTATTTTAATAGTTTACAGATTCCGATAAATCACTTTCTGCATTTTTCTTATTGAGTGCTGTTACGAAATAAGTTCCTTTTTCATTCAGTTTGAATGTGGTATCTTTAGTGGTCCCTATTAAACTGGCTATTTGGTTGATACCATTATCTTTATACACTGCATAATAAGCAGCTTGTACTCCACTCCATGATAAATTACTTCCACTTACGCGGACATTAGTAGGAGTGTTTGGCTTTTCAGCTATGGTTCTGCCTAAGTAGGGGAGTAAGACAGGGGTTTTATATACATTCCTGATTACATCCATAATCCTAACTTTATTTTCTACCAAATATTTAACGCTATACAAAACACTTCCTTTTACTTTTGGTTTTGTTTTTGCAAAGTCGAACTGTTTCTGCAGATCTTCGGACGACTGGAATTTACTACCATATGCCGGGTCACCAAATTTATAAACTCCATATCCTACTAAAAGATGATTCTCATAAATATATTGTGACCATAAATTTAGTCTCTGGTTAAAACTACTTTCTTCCGTACCCGTAGCAAAATACAATTGTGGAATTACAACATCCACCCAGCCTTCTTTCGACCACTTTTTCACATCTGCAAACAAAGTATTATAGTTACTATCCATATTGGCAGCAGGACTGATGGAGAAAATAACATCAGGGCGAGTCTCGATAATAGTCTTTTGAATATTCTGGATTACTACATTTACGTTATTTCGTCTGAAATCAGCAATATTATCAAATTGTGCCTTACCATATTTTTCATATTCCACATTATCATTCATGCTCTCAGATGCTTCTAATGCAGGATAGAAATAATCATCCATATGAATACCGTCAACATCATATTTAGTAATAATTTCCTTGACGATTTGTGTGATACGGGTTTGCACCTCGGGTAAAGCCGGATTGTAAATCCGAATCTTTTCGTAATCCTTAGTCAGTTCAGAAGGAATCTTTGGGTCCAACTGAGGAAATGAGGAGTTCTTATTTGCCCGGGTTGAAATACGATAAGGATTCAACCAGGCATGGAATTGGATGTTTCGTTTATGAGCTTCTTCAATAAGAAATCCCAGAACGTCATAACTTGGCTTAACTCCGGAAGTTCCTGTGATATACTTACTCCAAGACTCATATTGCGAATCATAAAATGCATCTGCCATTCCCCGAATCTGGAAGAATATTGCATTCATTTTGTTTTCGACTAATAAGTCCAGATAGTCAATATACTTTTGTTTCTGAGCTGTAGCATTGTATTCCTCCATGGGCCAGTCGATACCCCAGGCTGTAGTTACCCATACTCCACGTAACTCTTTTTGAGGCAAAGTCGCAGGTGTATTTTCTTCCGGTGGCGGTATAATATCATCGTCATTGTCCTTACTACAAGATGCGACAAATGCAATGAAAATAATCAAGGTTAGATATTTCAAATATTTCATTCCTAAATTCAGAATAATGAAGCCGCCTAATTCTCACTCATTAGACGGCTCCTATGTTAATACTATAATTTATTTGATTAAAAAACGAAGATAGTTATTAATCTTCTTCCTCTTGTTTGATAGGGAATTCACAGATTACAAAACCAGAATCTGTACGCGAGCCGAAAATGCAGAGTTTAGCATCCTTTCCATTTTCATCTTTCTCTATAAGATAATCTGTTTGTGCAAGAGCTGCTCCATTACCGCTTCCACCCAAGATGAATTTATAATCAGGATTATGATTATCTCCTTCATCAAACTTCTGCATTGCTTCAGCCACTGTACTCCCCTTGGTCAGATTGTAAACAACCAAGGAAGGAGTTGCTTTAGATGCACTTCCTTGTCCGGCACTACAAACTATCAGATAACGTTCCTCATTAAAGGTAAATATCCTGGGGGCAACCGCTTCTGTTTCCAAGTTCGATTTGTTCATTGCATATTTACTTCCAAGAGATTCATCAACCAACGTAACAGGCAATCTTACTCCTGACCATACATATTGCTCTGTATCTTCTATCCTATACACATTGGTAACCATAGTCGCATCAGCGCTTGAAGTCAGTACTTTCGGTTCACCTATTGTCTTATGATTACTTACGGTCAGTCTCAAAAATTTAGTAGATGCATTATCTCCGAAGAAGATAAATCCATTACCGTTTTTATCAATATTGACTGATATATTATCTCCATGTCTGTTTCCAGCTCCAGGAATATCCGATACTTTGATATCGGCAATAACTTCAGGTTTAGAAGTTGGTGTATCCCAATAATAAATCTTCAATGGTGATGCTTGAGAACCTGATAGAGATGCAATATATACATGTCCGTTTGTCAATGCTCCCATATTGTAAGAATAGGTTCCACCCGTTACGCCTGTAAGATCCAACATTATCGGTTTAATTTCACCTTTCTTCAGTTCAGACACCTTAAGAAGATGTGGAGCAGTTTTTCTGCTGACAATCAATACATGTTCACCATCATAAGAAGCACATCTTGTTAATAGGCTTCCATAATCAGGATAGATATTGTCTCCGGAGAAATCATATACTGTAGGCTTCTCAAAATCAGCTCCGTATACCGGAATTCTTTTTCTGACTCTTATAAAATATTCTTTGTATCTCTTTTGATTTACTATCCGAAGAACCAAAGTCTTAGAAGCAGTTTCTTCATCCATAGAAAAATCCAATACCGAATTTTGAAGAGTAGCTCCATCAGAAAGCTTCGCGTCCAGATTAAGAGCAGAGAAGTTCGTTGTCATATCCAAGCGAGGGAAATTGATGATTTTATTGTCTTCATCAATAGTTCCTTCTACCACTGTATTGCCATCTGCACCTGCATTGGTTATTTTGATAGAAAGAAGTTCGGTATCATAAGGTGCTATATGGCTTTTCGGATAATCCTCATCGCAGGATACCAGACCAAGTCCCAGCAATACAGCCAAAAATCCTATATTTCTTATTAATTTATACATAATCTCATGTTTTAGTTTAAAATAATTTCCATGATTTCACTGATTCATATTGTCAATTGATGCCTGTAGGCCAACCTTCAGTCTGAGTCAAAGTATATCCTTTATTCTTATAGTCCGAAATTTGATTCGTACCAATAGGAGAAAGATACGGATTAACATTAGGAACATTCAAGAACGGCAGTCTACCCTGATTCTGTGTAGGATAGAAGAAACCATTCATCTTAGCTGCATTGGTTCCGTCATATACCGTAAAGCTTCCGTCTTTGCCCATTACCCTGAGTTTCCCTTTATTCTCATCCTTCAACTCGCTTTTTACTTCATTGTTGAAATTAACCCAGGTACCAATCAGCAAATCTTCATTCTTGTCGGTATCCATGTATTCCAGCTTTTTCCAACGCCTTAAGTCAATGATACGTGAGAATTCAAAAGCAAATTCCATTCTTCTTTCCCGTCTGATCTCCCAAAGTAGTGCCGGTACGGTAGGATCTCTATGAGGATCTTGTGGAAGTGCGTCCAATTTCATTTCAGCTGTCATAGTTACTCCTAAAGCTTTGGCTTCTTCTGCTATCGGTCTTTTGCGAATCTGATTGATAGATATATCTATATCAGACTGAGAAACCTCTGTACCACCCAATGTTGCAAGTTCAGCTTTCGCTTCAATCCAGTTTAGTAGGACTTCAGCATAGCGTAGTACCGGATAACCAGTCACGTTTTTCTCACTCTGGAATTCTGCAGCCGGAGAACCACCACTTTCAATATAACTCAGTCCACTTCGTGGGATAAACTTTGTTACATATAAATAGCTACTCTTGGCTCTTGGAGTAGGTTTAGTATAGAAGCTGGCTTCAAAACGAGAATCTCTTGTTTTAATCAAATTGCTAAGAGTAAAATCATCTACATTTTCCAAAGAAGAAGTCTGCCAATCTTTACCATCTGTACAGATGAACGCCTTAATCAAATCTAGGTTTGGACCAACATCAGTAGGGTCATTCATATTACAAGTCGATGCGATGGAATGCGTAACGTTTTGAGCAGCATCATATTTTCTGTATAAAATGCAATCCTTACTGTTGGTTAAGTCAGTAGAACCGAATAATTTACGGAAATCTTCAACAATACCATATTTGCCACTATTCATAACCATTTCTGCTGCAGCAACAGCTTGATCGAAGAACTTTTTAGCCCGTTCGTTATTTTTATAATAATATTTCTGCCAGCTTGCCTCAAACAGAGCCCATCTTGAAACCATGGCAGCTACTACGTAACGATTCACATATTGACCTCCATCATTCAAACGAACGTTATGTAATGCATACTCAAAATCGTTGTAAACTGCATCCATAACCTCGTTTCTCGGAGTGCGGTCTTTGTATAAACCATCCTTATCCGTATTCTGTACTTCTGTGTCGTAATAAGGAACATCGCCAAAAACATTTACCAGACGAGCATATTCCAGTGCTCTGAAGAAGCGTCCAACACCTGTCCAATGGTTGTATTGTTCGTCTGTCAGTATTTCAGGCATCAGGTTAGTGATGCGGTCAATCATAACATTTGCTTTTCTAACCCAGGCAAAATTCCATGTAGGACCGGTAAATTCACTTTGCCACATCATGTCCAGACTTGTACTTCCTTTAGATGTAGGAACCGTACGCCCAAATTGTGTTTGAGTGGACATCCTCACTGCATCGTCATTAAACGTATAATTGGCGTTAGGAGCATAAGTCGTTGTATACTTTAATCCATACCCCACAAAGAAGTTTGTGTAAAAAGCATTAGCATATAGACGTACTCTATCTTCATTGGTCCAATATGCATCATCCTCAGCCGTAGTCAATGACGGGCGGTCGAGCACATCATTGCAGTTCGTAAACAATAAAACGACACTGGCTAAAATTATAAATATTTTTAATTTCATAATGATTCTATTTTAGAAGGTTAATTGAACACCACATGACAAACTTTTGAATACCGGTGTACCGGTACCTGTACGTCCAAGGTTATAGTTGGTGGAGAACATAGAATATCCTGATATAGCTTCCGGATCAATAGGCAATCCTCTTAGGTTATCAAATGTAAAGAAGTTCTCCAATGACATATAGACTCTCGCTTTGCTGATGTATATCTTAGATAAAATATTTGCCGGGACGGTATATCCTAATGTAATATTCTTAATTCTTAAATAAGACATATCCAGTAGATAGCGGGATTGTTTCTGCATAGCAAATCCAGTATTGCTGCCACCTAAGTCCCATGCTCTGGGATAGAAAGCGTTGGTGCGTTCTTCTGTCCAATAGTCTGTTGTAAAAGTTTTAGGCAATGCACCTTCCTTAGCATTATACCCGGGAATTGCTAATTGGCCGCTACCCCAAATCTTGCGTTTTCCAATACCTTGGAAGTAAATAGAAAAATCAAAGCCTTTATAGTCAGCACCCAATCTGAAACTGTATTCATAACGAGGAGTAGTATTACCGATAACGGTTTGGTCGCCTGGATTACCATTTGTACTGGTTCCCGGAGTGATGTAACCATCACCGTCAATATCTACAAATTTGGTATCACCAGGAGAGAATATTAGCTTATTTCCATCTTCATAATGCACCTGATAAACCGGATACTCTGAAGATTGCTTATAGGTGGTGCGAGCTGTTCCATTATAAATAACGATAATCTTTTCAATCTGACCGTCTGCTCCATATACAAAATCTTCTTTTTGGAATAATCTGTCGGTAACAAAACCATAAATATCACCATAACGTCTACCTGTTGAGTAGGTAGTTCCTAAACTTCGATCTTCCCACGGAGTCAAGTAGTCAGCACCTCTTGTGATAAAAGTAGAAGCGTCTGAAATAGATGCTGTTGCATTAATACCCAATCCGTTAGCAAAACGATGGTTGAAGTCGGCTGACAATTCCCAACCCTTAGTTCTCAGGCTACCATAATTGCCACTGGGAGCAGCTGCGCCAAGAGTTACTGGCAGGCTTTCACCAGGGATAATCATGTTCTTTGTATCCCGTTGGAACCAGTCGAAAGTGACTCCGAACTTATTATTAAAGAATCTGAGATCGATACCAAAGTCCAGTGTTTCGATTTGCTGCCAGCTAATATCGCTGTCCACCAATGATGGGGTACCGAACATAGGTGTTTTATTTCCACTTCCATCCAGCCATGATGATTGACCATCTGACAATATGGATTTATACAGAGTGTTTGAAACAGATTGGTCACCGATACTACCCCATGAAGCTCTGAATTTACCGAAGCTTAAGATATTGTTAATAGGTGCCATAAACTTTTCATTGGTAAATACCCAGCCGGCAGAGAAAGAAGGGAACCACTTCCAACGCAGATGCTTTGGGAACTTGGATGAACCATCCCTACGTATATTTGCTTCAACGAAATATCTATCTTCAAAAGAATAGTTGAGACGGCCAAAAAAACCTAATTGTGCTTCCCAGTTCCGGTTTCCTTCAATAAATTGATCTCCGGATGCCAATGGGAATTGCGGATTTGTCAAATCAATCAGATTTGTTTTCCAACCTTTATATGAACTCCATTTATTGGTAACTCTGTTCATACCTGCCATAAACTTGAATGCATGTTGCTTTTCTGGACCCAGCAACAAGTTATAAGTGGTATAAATGTTGAAAGTATTGTTATCAATAGATTTACTGTTATTGCCTACCTGACTGGCACTTGGCCCGGAACTGTTATAGTATTTGTTCACAGGGAAGCGATATGCAGGCATACCACCGGTATCTACTCTCTCTCCTTGTTCGTTAACAAATACTTGACTGCCGTTTTCCATCCAGGCAGTGGGAGCATACCACATTTCACCCGCCTCATATTGCATTACGGATGAATTCGTTTCAGTAGTTTGTCTGTCATATGTATAGTCAAACTTGACATCCCAATTTTTGGTCAAATTCAGTGTGAAACCTAAATTAATATTGTAGTATTTATTTTGCAGATTATCCGTATTGGCAGCTGCCATTTCGTAGGTAGGTTCCTTCAACGGATTGCCATTTTCAGTCACTCCCATAGGCATTAGTGGACTCCAACGATAAAGATATAACCATGGGTCGGCAGTTGTATTTCCAATTCCCGGATAGCGTTTGTTACGATCTGAATAGATTGAGCTTGCCCTTACAGTAATATACTTATTGATTTCTGAAGTAACACTAACCGAAGCATTGTATCGTTTGAAGTCATCTTTCTTAGCCGTTTTTGACATACCGCTCTGATCCAGATAGCCTAATCCGATATTATAACTGGTCTTACCACTCTTACCATTAACAGACAAGTTATGAGTCATTGTCGGTGTCCAATTTTTAATCATGGCTTTAGCACCGTCATAAAGTCTGTATCCATATTTGTCTTTTCCGTCATAGAACCAGTCACGGCCATACACTACCGGATCATTCCATTTAACTTTTCCACCGTACAGGTTTTGCCATTCAATGGCCTTTTCCAGGCTTTCAGGACTAATACGCCAGAAACCGCCGGCTGGCATTGGTTCTCTTCTGTTTGTTTGTGCATCCAATGTATATTGTAATGCTTCTATACCGCCAATCTCAATTTTCTTAGCAGGGTCTTGCCAAGAAAAGTTATTCGAATAACTTATTTCAAATTTATCACTTTGTGCCCCTGATTTTGTGGTTATTAGGATTACACCAAACGCAGCTTTAGAACCATAGATAGAAGATGAAGCTGCATCTTTCAAAACAGAAATAGATTGAACATCATTAGGATTTACCATCTGGATACTTGGGATTTCCACGTTGTCCAATAAGATGAGTGGTGTATTGTTTCCTGAAATAGAGCCAACCTGACCACGAATTTTAATCAAAGGATCTGATCCTACTTCACCGGTTGGTATTGTGATATTAACTCCTGCTACCGCACCTTGTAATCCACGACCAATATCAGCGATAGGACGACTGTCTAATGTCTTATTTACATCGACTGTTGCCACTGCTCCTGTCAGGTTAGCTTTCTTTTGTGTGCCGTAACCAACCACTACTACTTCTTGCAGCAATTCGCTATCTTCTTTCAGGATAATTTTCATAGTCCGGGCAGCTTTCACTTCTTGAGTCTGATAGCCTATGTATGAAATCTTTAAGGTAGCTCCTGGCTTTACAGTCAGCGTAAATTTACCATTAATATCCGTAATACCACCATTTGTGGTTCCTTTCTCTATAATACTGGCTCCAATAACCGGTTCACCGTTGGCATCTACAACTAAGCCGTTAATCGTTTGAGTTTGTAGTTGCTCTGTCACTTCCAAAGGGTTGTCGGAGGCAACCTGAGTAGCTAGTACATTTCCACTGTTCAAAAACAGCGTACCGATAGCTACTGCCATGAGGAGTTTGCTATGCGTTAATCCTCGTTTTTTGCGATCTTCATTCATAAAAGATTGATGATTTTGTTGTTAATCAAAATAATTTTCTCAAAATTTAGGGTAAGGGTAGTGAATTAGAAATAAACGGAATTATTTCTTCTATTAGGTAAGCTTCTGTTCCATAGGCGTTTCTTCTATTTATTAGGTTTGACTTATATAGTATCTCTATTTGTTTTTATTTACCGTTCCAAGAGAACTTAGTAAAATCGTACTTGGAAGTATGTTGCAACACTATTATACTCTATCTGTTCCATATCTGAGACATACTTGCTCCATAGTTTCCCCGTAACTTCAGGTGTGTTTCGGGTAGATACTGGATGATAAGCAAATCTTTTTTCTGAAAACCGGCTACATCTGATCAATGAATGGTTCTGAAATAGTCCCGGTATGGGAAAAAAGCCATAAAATGAAGTTTTGGAAGTTTTTGTACTGGTATATTAAAAAAAACTATATATTTGTATCCAATTCTAAATCCAACTGCGTATGAAACTGATTGCAGAAAGTGGTTCAACAAGAACTGAGTGGGCCTTAGTTGAAGACAATCACCTGATACAACGTGTTTTTACTGAGGGACTTAATCCTTTCTTCCAAACCCGAAGAGAGATCAGCCGAAGTGTGCGTTTAGGTTTACCCGAGACTTTTTTCAAAAGAAAGCTTGAGCAAGTATATTATTATGGTGCTGGTTGTACTTCTTATGAAAAAAAGAATGTATTGGGGGCCTCATTAGTAGCACAGTTCAAAACTCCGATTCAAGTAGAAAGCGATTTACTTGCGGCTGCCCGTGGTCTATTTAAATGTGAAGCAGGAATTGCGTGTATTTTAGGTACAGGTTCCAATTCTTGTTTTTATAATGGGAAAATTATAGTAAAAAACGTCAGAGCTGGTGGGTATATATTGGGTGATGAAGGCAGTGGGGCAGTGCTGGGCAAGCATTTTCTTTCAGACGTATTAAAAGGTTTAGCACCCAAAGATATTATGGCCGATTTCTTTGAGAAGTTTCGTATTAGCCCAAATGAAGTAATGGAATCTGTTTATAATCGTCCATTTCCTAATCGTTTCCTCTCTACTATTTCGTATTTTCTGGCAGATTATACAAGCGATGATTATGTATATGATCTAATAACTACTAACTTACGCAATTTCTTCATAAGGAATGTTTGCCAATATGATTATAAGAACTATCCAATCCGTTTTGTTGGATCATTGGCTTATAGTTATGCCAAAATTTTAAGAGAAGTTGCCAATGAGTTTGATATTGAACTGGATATTATTGAAGAAACTCCAATGAATGGTTTAATTGACTTCCATTCTTTAAATATTGAAGAACCTTAAAATTTGTATATAAAACATATTAGCGAGGGTATAACAATCTCTCATTTGCAAACTTATAAATATAAAGTTAAA
Organism: Bacteroides intestinalis DSM 17393; assembly: GCF_000172175.1. Taxonomy (NCBI): domain Bacteria; kingdom Pseudomonadati; phylum Bacteroidota; class Bacteroidia; order Bacteroidales; family Bacteroidaceae; genus Bacteroides; species Bacteroides intestinalis. The sequence continues at coordinate 335,656 of NZ_ABJL02000006.1, forward strand.
TAAATGCAAAGGAATGTTCTTGATATTAAATTATAATATATCTTTGCTAAGAAGAAACGAAGAAATTGCGTTTCATCACCTTTGTTAATAACGAGTTTATCTCTTAAAACGACCGACTAAATCGTAACAGTATTTAGTGTATTTTAATTTTTAACCGATAGCAGAATTACTAAGTTCTCTTGGGACTTAGTTTTTAGACAATAAAAGCAAGAGAGATAAAATATAAGTTAAACCTTTAAATAGAGAAACGCCTATGAAGCAAAGAACTATCTGACAGAAGAAATAGCCTCGCTATTCCTATACTGCCTATCCTTACCCTGATTTTTTGAGAAAACTATTTCAATTAACAACAAAATCATCAATCATTTATGAATGAAGAACACAAAAAACGAGGAATAATGCATAGCAAATTCTTCACAGCAGTAGCCATTAGTGCACTGCTTTTAGGTAGCAGTAATGTGATGGCTACTCAAACTGCCGAAAGCAGTATCTATGGAGTAGCTGAGCAACTGCAAACTATCACTGTTACAGGTGTAGTATTAGATGCTACAGGTGAACCCATTATTGGTGCCAGTGTAGTGGAAAAAGGAACCACCAATGGTGGTATTACTGATATTAATGGCAAATTCACATTAAGTGTAAAGCAAGGAGCTGTGCTGAAAATATCATATGTAGGCTATCAAACACAAGAAGTGAAAGCCGTCAGAACTATGAAAATCATCTTGAAAGAGGATAGCGAAATACTCTCGGAAGTAGTAGTTGTAGGTTACGGTTCTCAAAAAAGAGCCAACCTAACAGGTGCCATTGCAACAGTAGATGTCAGCAAGACTCTGGAAGGACGCCAAATAGCCGATATCGGCCGCGGTTTACAAGGTACAACGCCGGGATTATCTGTTGTTATCCCAAGTGGTGAAATCGGTTCGGACCCAACCATAAAGGTACGTGGACAAATAGGTTCCATTGATGGAAGCTCTACTCCGCTAATTTTGTTGGATAACGTGGAAATTCCCTCTATCCAGATGGTGAATCCCGATGATGTTGAATCTATCACCGTATTAAAAGATGCAGCTTCCGCTTCCATCTATGGAGCCAAAGCCGCTTTCGGTGTAGTATTGATCACTTCCAAAAAAGGTGCCAGAAACGAAAAAGTAGAAGTAAGTTATTCCGGTAACTTCTCTTGGCAAAACATTTCCAAGAAGATGGAAATGGCAGGTGTCGATGGTATTCAATACCGTATTGATGCCCTGAAACGTGCCAAAGGAACTCTTTACGGCGCATTCTGGTATGTAGATGAAACGAGCCTTGAAAGAGCTAAGGAATGGGAAAATACTTGGGGTGGCAAGTTAGGCGTTAACGATCCGTTCGTTTATGGACGCGACTGGTACGTGGACGCTTCTAATCGCAAATTCTCTATACGTACTTTCGATCCGTATGATTATATGATTCGCGAATGGACTCCTTCACAAACCCACAATATTTCACTGAGTGGTAAAAGCGGCAAAACCACATTCAATGTCGGTTTAGGTTATCTGGACCAGAACGGTCTGATGAAAGTGGCTAAACATGATGATTTTCGCCGATGGAACGGCTCCATACGTTTAAGTACAGAAATCAACAAGTACATTACAGCTCGTGCCGGAGCTAATTATTCAAAACGCAACAAACGTTATGCTTATGCCACAAATTCTACGACGGCTGACCCATGGCTCTATCTCTATCGTTGGGACAGCACTTATCCAATGGGATACGATGAGAATGGAAACGAAATGCGTAGCCCTGTTTCTGAAGTGCATCAGGCTAACACTGCAAACAAAGAAGACAACTACCTGAGTTTCAATGTAGGTGCTACTTTAAAAATAACAAAGGACTGGAAATTTGATATTGACTACACCTATGCCGGTGAAGATCAGATTTGGAAAAAGAACGGTACTAAGTATACGGCCGCTGATACTTGGACAGCTCCTGTCAAAAGGCTAGACGGCAATGGCAACCAAATATATGTCAATAATAAAGGAGAAGTAGTATCCGCAGGTAGCCAAGGGGCTATGCCTGCCTATGACCTAAACTATCGTCAATACACAGCGGATGGCGGAAACCCCGACCACATACGCCGCCAAGTGACCAATGCCAAACGGCATACGCTGAATATTACGACTGATTACAATTGGCAGATCAACAAACAAAACAATTTAAAGGTATTGGCTGGTATGAACCGGACAGATTGGGAATCTGAGGACAACTGGTCACAGATCACCAACCTGACTGACATCAACAACCTCAGCTGGGACAAGACAATCGGTACGCAGACTTCCAGCGGTAACCTTTATTGGGACGGTCAGCTTGGTTTCTTTGGGCGTGTCAATTACAATTTTATGGATAAATACCTGTTGGAAGCAAATGTCCGCTATGATGGCTCTTCCAAATTCCCCAGCAGCCTGCAATGGAGAGCATTCCCTTCATTCTCCGCAGGATGGCGTCTCAGTGAAGAAAAATTCATGACTTGGTCTAAACCAATTCTTTCTTCTTTGAAGCTTCGCGGTTCTTGGGGTATGATTGGCGACCAGACTGTATCCAGTTCATTATATGTACCAACTATCAGCCAAGGACAGGTAAGCTGGCTCGACCCAAGCGGCAACAAAATTATTTATGCCGGAACTCCCGCTGCTGTAGACCCCAGTATTACCTGGCAGGATATCGCTACTTTAGACTTCGGTTTCGACGCACGTTTCTTTGAGGGTAGTTTGGGTATCACATTCGACTGGTACCAACGCGATACGAAGAATATGATTGTTCCCGGTGAAGGCGTTACATGGACTTTCGGCGCAGGATCGCCGAAGGGTAACTTCGGTTCATTAAGGACAAGAGGTTGGGAACTTTCCATTGACTATAACCACCGTTTTGAGAACGGATTAGGGCTCAATGCCATGTTTACAATTTCTGATGCCCAGACAGAAGTTACCGCATACGGTGATACCAAGAGCATTAGCAGTTGGTATGTCGGAAAGAAGTATGGAGAAATCTGGGGCTACCGCACAGACCGACTTTATCAGAAGGATGACTTTGTATATGAGAACGGCAAGCCGGTAACTGTTTATGCTTTGAATGGTAAAGAGGTACCCGCCAATACTCCCGGCGCCAAAGAAATGAACAAGTTAAAAGACCCGAATGGCATATATCAAGACTACTTCCAAACAGGAACGATCAAATTCGGCCCGGGTGACGTAAAATATAAAGATATAAATGGTGACGGGAAAATAGATGCGGGAGCCCGTTCTGTAGATACCGTAACAGACAAAGACGATCCCAATTATGGCAAACGTAATACCGGTGACTTGGAAGTAATTGGTAATTCTACTCCACGTTACGAATATGGTATTCGCCTGGGTGCTGATTACAAAGGTTTTGACATCTCTATCTTTATGCAAGGTGTGGGCAAACGTGACATTTGGGGAGCAGGCTTCCTTGCAATACCGGGCTTCAATACAAGTGACGGTGCTATGCCTCAGGCTATTGCCGAGAACTACTGGAGAGAAGACCGTACCAATGCTTTCTATCCTGCCGCTTACAATATGGCAGGTTCAAATACCGGTTTCAATATGCAAACTCAAGACCGTTACTTGCTCAACATGTCTTACTTCCGCATCAAGAATATTACATTGGGATATACATTACCTGCCGTATGGACCAAGAAAGTATTAATCAACAAAGCCCGTATTTATGTTGCATGCGAGAACTTCTTTACATTTGATAATTTGAGAGGCCTGCCCATTGATCCGGAAGAAATCTCAGGCTTCTCTATGTTCAACTCTACAAACTACAATTCCGGTCGTACAGGTGTTGGTACACCTACTATGAAGAACATGTCTGTAGGCATTCAATTAAACTTCTAAAAACATACCATTATGAAAAAATATATATTCACTATACTCTCAGTGGCAGTTCTAATGACTACATCTTGCGATGACATTCTGGACCGCCCGCAATTGAACACTCCGACAGACGGCACATTCTGGAAAACCGAAATGGATGCCCGTCTGTACGCCAACGGTTTTTACCGGAACTATTTTGTCGGTTATGCCGACGGGTGGGCTACCAACTATACCCCTTTGCGTGGTATGTCTTTCTCTGACGATTTAGCCTCTACCGGACAACAGTCATCATTCAGCAACTCAATACCTACGAGCCTTGGCAGTTCAAACGCAAATGACTTGGCAACTTATCAAACCCAGTATGTCGGGCCGACCTGGAATTTCACCTGGATACGTAAAGCAAATGTATTTATGGAACGCTTGGAAGCCAATATGAAAGGAAATGTAACGGAAGAGGCATTTAACCACTGGCATGCCGTAGCAGCTTTCTTTAAGTGTTTCTCATATTCCCGACTGGTAGCTGTATTTGGTGATGTGCCATATTATGAAACCTCATTTGCCAACAGCGACCTGGAGGCTATGTATAAAGACCGGGACAGTCGTGTGTTTGTAATGGATAAGGTTCACGATATGTTAAAGAACGAAGTACTGGTCAACATGCGCAACAACGATGGCGCCAATACCCTAAATCGATATGTGGCAGCCGCATTTGCCTCCCGCTGGATGCTTTTTGAGGGAACATGGCAAAAATATCATGGTGGAGACCAAGCTGCTGCAACCAAGTATCTGCAATTGGCCAAGGAAGCAGCTGAAATAGTAATCAATAGTGGCAAATTTGCTATTGACACTCCATTCCGCGAAGTATTCGGTTCACAAGACTTAAAGGGTAACAAGGAAGCCATCATGTATCGGCACTATACATTCGAAATGCTTAAACACCATATTGCATCTTATTCCAACGGAGTAGAAAGCCAAGCCCCAGCTCCCAATCTCGCCCTAGCAAAGTCCTTCATCTGCCAGGATGGTAAGGTTTATCAACATTCGGATATAGAAAATGCAAAATTGCTGAGCATTGCTAATCTGGCAAAGACCCGTGACCCACGCTTTGAAGCTACATTCATTGACCATGTAAATACAAATTCTGTTACATTGCTTTATGCTTCCAAGTTCATTGATCGTGAGGCACTGACAATGGACAATCCGAAAAACAACCCTATTTATGATTCTAATACTAACACAAATGATGCCCCAGTTATCCGCTACGCAGAGGTCTTATTGAACTGGATCGAAGCTAAAGCAGAATTGGGTGGAGTAACTCAGACCGATATTGACAACTCCATTAATCAACTGAGACGTCGCCCACTGGATGCTACTGCACAAGCTAAGGGATTAAAAAATACTGCTGACATGAAATTATCTGATATCACAACAGACTTTGATCCTGCAAGAGATCAGGACGTTGATCCTCTAATTTGGGAAATCCGCCGTGAACGCCGTATGGAATTAGTCTATGAACATTGCCGTTTACATGACATCAAACGTTGGAAAAAGCTGGAATACATGAACAATAGCAAATATCCGGATACGATGACAGGACCTTGGGTCGATATGCCCAAAGAAGTTCCAACCTATTTAGACGATCAATATATTGGTAAGCGACAGGTAAAGAAAGAAGATGGTAGTATTATCACTTTTGATGGGACCAATGCTGCTGATATGGTAGGCTATTATCTGCCAACGAATGCCTTGCCACGCAACACCTTTAGTGATCGCAGTTATTGTTCTCCTGTAGGCGAACAAGAAATCAACACTTATGCGGAGAAAGGCTTCAAACTAACACAGACAAAGGGTTGGTAATTATGCACAATACTCTCTAAATCACTCAGACTAAAAAGAATAATGCCTACCCATTTGTGTTCCTGCATAAATGAGTCAGGCATTATTGCTTATTCACTAAAACATAATAACGCTATGAAACAATATTTACTTTTATTCTATTTGGCATGCTCCGTATGCATGCTTCATGCTCAAGACAAGGAGAGTTCCCCTTATCTTTTTAATGATTTTCAAGAAGCAACCGTTTACTTCAAAGACGGTTCACAATATCACGAAAAGATGAATTACAATCTGTTAGTGGACAAGTTTTATTTTATTGACCATATAGACAATAAAGTAAAAGTATTAAGTAATCCACAGGATATACAGATTATAAAGTTTGGTAATCGAGTGTTCTATACGGAAGGAAATTATGGGATTGAAATTCTGCCGACAAATCCCGTATTGTATATACAATATAAGGGGAATATGCGTAAAGAAGCCTCAAAAGGCGCCTATGGTCAACCCGCAGAAACATCTTCTGTAAAAACATACGGAGGGACGTATGCAGGACGTGGAGAACGCTATGAATTCGATCCGGAAAAATTGATACTTGGACGTCGATACAATATTTATTGGGTAGAAAAGAAAGGGAAGAAAAAATCTTTCAAGAACTTCAAACAATTCCTGAAATTATACCCTAAACATAAAGAGGAGCTAAAATTATTCATCAAAGAGAACAATATAGACTTTAATAATGTGCAACAGATCTCAAGATTGTGCATTCACGCAGATTCACTCTAATATACTTACTCCAAAACCATGTTCCCTCAATAACAAAGATAACATCGCCCATTCATTTCATATCTTTTGAATATGAATGGGACTTTTTCTTTCATTAAGCCCTCACCCTTGAGTTGCAAATTAATAATTATAATACTAAAAATAATAAAATAAGTGTTTTTGATATTAAAATAAAGTCTATCTTTGTTGCTACGAAAATCCTCCTTAACAATAATACTATTATGAAGAAACTTCTGCTACTGGCTCTTTTATTGTGCAGTGCCTTCTTGTGTCAAGCGCAAAAAGATCGAATCATTTTGGGTGACGAACAGACTTCCGAGTATTTTCCCATCCTGAAAGATAAGAAAATCGCTATATTCTCCAATCATACAGGAATGATAGGAGACAAACATTTATTGGATGTCCTTTTAGAAAATAAGTTCAATGTAGTTGCCATTTTTTCACCGGAACATGGATTCCGTGGAAATGCAGATGCAGGAGAACACGTATCCAGTTCAGTAGACTCAAAAACGGGTGTACCTATCCTTTCACTTTATGAAGGTAAAGATAAGAAGCCAAGTAAGGATTCAATGCAAAAGTTCGATATATTAATAATAGATATACAAGATGTAGGGCTACGCTTCTATACCTATTATATAACAATGTGCAGGCTAATGGATGTTTGTGCGGAATATAATAAAAAAGTCTTATTGTTAGATCGTCCCAATCCAAACGGACATTATGTAGATGGACCAATTCTGGATATGAAATATAAATCAGGTGTGGGATGGTTGCCGATTCCTATTGTACACGGAATGACATTAGGGGAACTTGCATTAATGGTAAATGGAGAAGGCTGGTTACCCGGTTCACGCAAATGTGATTTAGCTGTTATCAAGTGTAAGAACTATACACACCAGACAAGGTATCAGTTGCCAATTCCTCCATCTCCTAATCTGCCGAATATGAAGTCAATATATTTATATCCGTCTACTTGTTTCTTTGAAGCAACACCTGTCAGCTTAGGCAGAGGGACTTCACTGCCATTTCAGGTGTATGGACATCCCAATATGACCGGATATAATTATAGCTTCACTCCAAGAAGTATTCCCGGAGCAAAGAATCCGCCTCAGTTGAATAAACTATGCCATGGCGTAGATCTGAGCAATATGAGCGATGAGGAAATCTGGAAGCGAGGAGTAGATTTAACCTATGTCATTGACGCCTACCGTAACTTGAATCTGGATGACCATTTCTTCCGCCCGTTCTTTGAGTTGTTAGTGGGAAGAGATTATGTACGGAAAATGATTAAAGAAGGAAAAAGTGCTGATGAAATTAAAGCCATGTGGAAAGGTGATGTTGAAAAGTTCAAGGCACAACGTAAACCATATTTGCTTTATGAAGAGTAAGTTTATTACCGATATAAATTGTCCAATCGTAAAATAATAGTATGAGCCCGATATCCGTTATTATCACCATTGCCGCTTATTTTGTGATACTGTTCACTATATCCTACATAGCCGGTAGAAAAGCCGACAATGAAGGTTTCTTCGTTGGTAACCGTAAATCGGCCTGGTATGTTGTGGCATTTGCCATGATTGGGTCCAGCATCTCCGGAGTGACGTATGTATCAGTGCCGGGCATGGTAGCTGCCAGTAGTTTTGGTTATCTGCAAATGGTATTGGGATTTGTTGCGGGACAACTAATCATTGCATTCGTATTGACGCCACTGTTCTATCGGATGAACTTGGTGTCCATCTATGAATATCTGGAGAATCGTTTTGGTATGTCTTCCTATCGGACAGGTGCATGGTTCTTCTTCATATCTAAGATGCTGGGAGCCGCAGTACGTTTGTTCCTCGTATGTTTGACACTGCAACTGCTGGTATTCGAACCGTTTGGATTACCTTTCATTTTGAATGTAGCTATTACCGTAGCATTAGTATGGCTCTATACGTTCCGGGGTGGAGTAAAATCCCTGATCTGGACAGATTCACTCAAAACATTCTGCCTGGTGGTATCGGTAGTTCTTTGCATCAGTTATATTGCTTCTGATCTCAACCTGTCGCTAAGCAGTATGATTAGCACCATTGCAGATAGTGACATGTCACGCATCTTCTTCTTTGACGATATAAACAGCAAGCAGTATTTCTTCAAACAATTCTTTGCCGGGGCATTCACAATGATTGCCATGACAGGACTGGATCAGGACATGATGCAACGTAACCTCAGCTGCAAGAACTTCAAAGATTCACAGAAAAATATGATTACGAGTGTTATATCACAGTTCTTCGTAATTCTGCTGTTCCTTATGCTGGGGGTATTGCTTTACATCTTTGCTGGTAACCAAGGTATTCAGGTGAAAAAGAGCGATGAACTCTTCCCGTTGATAGCCACCGGTAACTACTTCCCTGCAATTGTAGGTATCCTGTTTATCATCGGACTTATTTCTTCGGCTTATTCCGCTGCCGGCTCAGCACTGACAGCTTTAACAACTTCCTTTACAGTAGATATCCTCGGGACAAAAGGCAGGACGGAAGAAGAAATCGTAAAGATACGTAAGCGGGTACATATTGGCATGGCTGCAATTATGGGTATCACGATATTCGTATTCAACCTATTGAATAACACAAGTGTGATCGATGCCGTATATATACTGGCAAGTTACACATACGGTCCCATCCTCGGATTATTCGCATTCGGTATATTCATGAAACAGCAGGTTCGCGATAAATATATCCCATTGGTAGCCATCCTTTCGCCTATCCTTTGCTTCATCCTGCAAAAGAATTCGGAAGCCTGGTTCAATGGGTATCAGTTCAGCTACGAACTGTTGATATTCAACGCTCTGTTCACGTTTATCGGACTCTGTCTGTTGATCAGAAAAGATAAGAACTAATAATTAACTTAATACATCATCCATGAATGTAAGACTTCATTTTTTGTTCACTTTGCTCACCGCCTCCCTGATCCCCCAGACGGGAGGCGCGCAAGAGCTTTCGACGGATGTCCGCCAGAAAATCGGTAAGTTTCTGGACGCAACTGCACGGAAAGAGGTTTCCGTAGGACGCATCCGGATTGACTCTGTTTCCATTGAAGGAAATACGTTGCAATTGTTTGCTAACATGAACTGTGCATATATTCCTTTCCGGGAAGATAATGTGACAGAGATTTACCAAGGTGTGCAGGCACTGCTCCCGGCAGAGTTTTCAAAGTACAACCTGCAAATCCGCACGAATAAGCGTAGCATTGAAGAATTAATTCCCCAAGCACTACGCAGTAAAAAGGACAAAAAAGCCAAAACATTCAATCCTGCCGGAACAAAACCCTTAGTAACGGCCCTTTCTACCCCCTATACCCCTACAAATGGCTTAAAGAACCGTCACATTGCCTTGTGGCAGAGTCACGGCTTCTATTATGAGCCTAAACTGACACGTTGGGAATGGCAACGCGCCCGCATCTTCCAGACGGTGGAAGATTTATATACGCAAAGTTATGTACTGCCTTTCCTGGTTCCCATGTTGGAGAATGCAGGAGCTAATGTGCTGATACCCCGTGAACGGGATAGTCAAATAGCAGAAGTTGTTGTAGACAATGACGGTTGCCTTCACTCCCGTTCCGTTTATACAGAAAAGACAGGCGATAAGAACTGGATGCAAGGTACTGGTGAAGGTTTCGCCCATCTGCGCGATCAATATATCAATTTTGAGAACCCATTCCGTGAAGGAACTTTCCGCACAGTTAAGACGGTAAAAGGTAAGAAAGAGAAAGAAAGCACTGCCGAATGGATTCCTGAACTTCCGTCAACCGGACAGTACGCCGTTTATGTATCCTATAAATCATTGCCAAACAGTACGGATGATGCTCTTTACACTGTTTATCACAAAGGAGGAGTATCCCAATTCAAAGTGAACCAACAGATGGGTGGCGGCACCTGGATTTATCTGGGTACATTTGGTTTTGATGCCGGAAAAAGCGATGCCGGAAAAGTTGTTTTAAGCAATCGTTCTGATAAAGCCGGACGTATCGTTACCGCTGATGCCGTAAAAATCGGAGGTGGTATGGGAAATATAGCACGCCGTATCTCTGATGCAGGTGCCACAGAGAATATTAAAAGTTCGGACGGCAATGCTGCCATAGTGCATAAAGAAATGCCGAAGATAGATTACCCGTATGAGATAAGCGGTTATCCCCGTTTCTGCGAGGCAGCACGCTACTGGCTTCAATGGGCAGGTATTCCGGACAGTGTCTATTCCGACAGTCAAGGTAAGAATGACTATACAGACGATTACAAATGTCGTGGTATCTGGGTGAATTACCTTGCCGGTGGTTCTACGGTTAATCCGACAGAACAAGGACTGAATATCCCGGTAGATATGGCTTTCGCCTTCCATTCAGATGCAGGAACCACGCTAAACGATTCCATCATCGGAACACTGGGTATCTACTATACCAACGTTTACAATGAAGAATACGCCAACGGAGCATCCCGCTATCTGGCACACGACATGACAGACCTGATTCAGTCAAATATCGTACAGGATATCCGTAGCCTATACGAACCGGATTGGACACGCCGCGGTATGTGGAACCAATCCTACTACGAAGCACGTGTACCCCGTGTCCCCACTATGTTACTGGAATTACTTTCTCACCAGAACTTTACAGACATGCGTTATGGTTTAGATCCACGTTTCCGTTTTACGGTAAGCCGTGCAATCTATAAAGGTATGCTGCAATTCATTTGCTCGCAATACCACATGGATTATATTGTTCAGCCGTTACCTGTCGACAATATGGCATTGAAAATGGTAGGCGAGAATGAAATAGAGCTGACCTGGCAACCCGTAGCCGACCCACTGGAGCCAACGGCAAATGCTGAAAAATATATAGTTTATACCCGCATCGGAGATGGCGATTTCGACAATGGTGTGTTGGTAGATAAGAATACCTATCGCACTGCCCTCCCTGCCGGCATGGTATGCAGCTATAAAGTAACTGCCGTCAACAAGGGCGGAGAAAGTTTCCCGTCCGAAATACTCTCTGCAGGACGTGCACTTAATAGTTATAAGCGATTAACGATGAGTGATAAGCAAACAAACGCTAATCACTCAGATATCGTGCTGATAGTAAACGGCTTCGACCGCATCAGTGCTCCGGCTGATTTTGTTGCACCTGCTCCCGGTGATACTTTACTTGCCGGTTTCTTAGATGATCTGGACCACGGCGTACCTTATCTGAAAGATATCAGCTACATCGGTAAGATGAAAGAATACCGCCGTTCCATTCCATGGATGGACGACGATGCTTCCGGCTTCGGAGACAGCTATGGCAATTACGAAGATAAAGTAATCGCCGGAAACACATTCGATTATCCCGCTATTCATGGAGCCGCTATTTTGAAAGCCGGATATTCTTTCATATCTTGCAGCGATGAAAGTGTGGAAAATAAAACTATGAACCTGAACGACTATAAGTATGTAGACCTGATATTGGGTAAAGAATGTCAGACCAAAATGGGACGTGGCGGTGTGAAGCCGTTAGAGTTCAAAACATTCAGCCAACCTATGCAGGAAGCTATCACCGCATATTGCGGACAAGGCGGAAACATCTTCGTCTCGGGTGCTTATGTAGGAACCGACCTTTGGGACAATCGCCTTGCCCCGGCTCAGGAGTCCGATAAGAAATTTGCAACAGAAGTCCTGAAATATAAATGGCGCGTGGGGCAGGCAGCTACAGAGGGTAAGGTGAAATGTGTAGCTTCACCGTTCCCCGCCCTTTCAGGCAACTATACATACCATAATGAACTGAATGCAGACAGCTATGTAGTAGAATCACCGGATGCCATCGAACCAGCAACCAAAGATGCATACACCGTTATGCGCTATTCGGAAAACAACCTGAGTGCCGGAGTAGCTTACAAAGGCGACTACAAGACTTGCATACTGGCTTTCCCGTTCGAAGCATTACGCACCGCCTCTGAAAGAGAAATGTTAATGGATGCCATCCTGACATTCTTCAGTGAAAAAACAGATTCATTCAAACAATAATATACTAAAACCAATCATCATCTATGAAGCGAAGACTTTTAATAATGTTCCTGCTGGGGTGCCTGCTACCGTTCGCGGTACAGGCACAACATGGTACATTCCGTTTTGCGCAAATAACGGACATCCATTTCAGCCCCAACAATCCCAACCCGACGGAAGACTTGCTACGTTCCGTCGCGCAAATAAATGCGACAGACAGTATTGACTTTGTTTTGGTTACGGGCGATATCACTGAAGAAGGCGACCGTGCCACTATGCTGAAAGTCAAAGAGACATTGGATTTACTGAAAGCAAAGTATTACGTGGTCCTCGGTAACCATGAAACCAAATGGAGCGACTCCGGTTGTACTGCCTTCGGTGAGATATTCGGCGGCGAACGCTTTGAATTCGAGCATAAAGGCATCCTGTTTCTGGGTTTCAACTCCGGCCCGTTGATGCGTATGGCTTACGGACATGTCGTTCCGCAGGACATCCGTTGGATGACGGAAGAAATGGATAAGTTTGGAAAAGACAAACCGGTTATACTCGTCACACACTATCCGTTACTGGACGGAGATGTGGATAACTGGTATGAAGTAACAGATGCAGTACGCCCCTATAACATTCGTCTGTTCATCGGCGGGCACTATCACCGTAACCGGGATTTGCGTTATGATGGCATTCCGGGTATTTTGATGCGCAGCAACCTGCGTGATAAAGATGGAAAACCGGGATATGGTATCTATGATATAACGAAAGATTCGATCCTCGTCTACACTCAACGCATCGGCGAATCGAAAAAACAATGGGCTGCTTTCTCGCTGGCTCAGCCCTATTATGATCGTAATGGAAAAGCAGAGAAATACCCCGATTTTTCAGTCAACACAGCATACCCGAATGTGAAAGAACAGTGGATAGTACAAACCGGTGCAGGCATCTATTGTTCACCTGCAGTAGAAAAAGAAAAAGTGTTCGTCGGAGACGATATGGGTTATCTGACTTGCTATGCCTTGAAGAATGGAAAGAAACTATGGAACTTCCAATCCGGCAAACGCATTGTAGGCACTCCGGCTGCGGCAGACGGTGTAGTCGTATTCGGTTCTGCCGACCGTAACATCTACGGTCTGAACAGCAAAGACGGAAAACTGCTGTGGACTGTAAAAGCAAAAAGCCCGGTACTGGGTGCGGTAACCATTGAAAATGGAATTGCCTACATTGGTGCCAGCGATTCTACTTTCCGTGCAATTGATATCCATACAGGTAAAGTAATCTGGGTATATACCGGTGTGAAAGGATACATTGAAACCAAACCACTGGTAACAGCCGACAAAGTGATCTTCGGTGCCTGGGACAATACCCTCTATGCATTGAATAAGGCAGACGGCAAGGAATTATGGAAGTGGACAGGCGGTTTAACGCGCATGCACTTCTCACCCGCAGCCGTATGGCCGGTAGCTGCAGAAGGCAAAGTATTTATCACCGACCCGCAACGTGCCATGACGGCTATCAATATAGAAAATGGAGAAACAGTATGGCGCACTTTCCAGTCTATGGTACGTGAAACGATTGGTTTATCGGAAGACGGAACGCGCGTATTCAGCAAGACTATGAACGACAGTATTGTCTGCTATGCCACACAAGGAGATCAACCCCGTGAATTATGGGCAAGTAACGTCGGCTTCGGATACGAACATGCACCCTCTATGCAAGTGGAAAAGGGAGGTGTAATGTTCGGCAGTACCAAGGAAGGATTGATCTTTGCTTTGGAAGCCCAGACAGGTAAAGTCTTGTGGAAACATAAGATAGGTAACTCACTGATCAATACCGTAGTGCCGCTGAACGGGCAACAGGTATTGTTCACCGCCACCAGTGGCGAAGTAGGACTGCTACGAGTTAAAAATTAAAGAATTAATAATTAAAAGCAATATAGGACATTATGAATAAAATCAATTGCTTCGTTCCTTTCTCAGGAGCTGCACAAGCGGAAAAGACAGTAAAAGGCCTGCAAGAAACCGGCTTAGTGAATAATATTTATCTGCTCGCCCTACCGGACGTTACAGAAAACCTACCCGGATGCAGTACCCTGCACATGCAATCCATCCAGTCCAGCACTGCTATGAGGTACATCGCCGGACATAGCGATGCAGAATATACGCTGATCTATACAAAATATACAACGCTTGAACTGGGGTTATTCGCCCTGGAGCGTATGATACACATTGCTGAAGACAGTGGTGCAGGCATGGTATACGCTGACCGTTACCAAGTAAAGGAAGGCAAGCAAACCAATGCCCCGGTGATAGATTATCAATTCGGCTCATTGCGCGATGATTTCGACTTCGGTTCCGTACTGTTATTCCGTACGAATGCATTCAAGGAAGCCGCTGCCCGCATGAATGAAGACGAATATAAATTTGCCGGACTTTACGACCTTCGTCTGAAAGTAAGCCAGAAAGCAAGTCTGGTACACATCAACGAGTACCTGTACAGCGAAATCGAAGACGATACCCGCAAAAGCGGTGAGAAGATATTCGATTACGTGGATCCCAAAAACCGCGACCGTCAGATTGAAATGGAACAGGCTTGTACCGAGCATCTGAAAGAAATCGGCGGCTATCTGGCACCTGAATTCAAACAAATAGAATTCTCAGCAGGTAACTTTGAATATGAAGCTTCGGTTATCATCCCTGTACGCAATCGTATCCGTACCATCCGCGATGCCATTCATTCGGTATTGAAGCAGAAGACCGACTTTAAGTTCAACCTGATTATCATCGATAACCACTCTACGGACGGAACCACAGAAGCTATTGACGAATTCAAGAACGACGAACGCCTCATCCACATCATCCCCGAACGCAATGACCTGGGTATCGGCGGTTGCTGGAACATGGGGGTGCATCATCCCAAGTGCGGTAAGTTCGCCGTACAACTGGACAGCGACGATGTATACAAGGATGAAAACACACTGACTATCATGGTTCGCGCTTTCTATGAACAGAATTGCGCTATGGTGGTAGGTACTTATATGATGACGGACTTCAATATGAATATGATTGCTCCGGGTATTATCGACCACAAAGAATGGACACCCGAGAACGGACGCAACAACGCACTCCGCATCAACGGTCTGGGCGCTCCGCGTGCTTTCTATACTCCGGTACTGCGTGAAGTGAAAGTTCCGAACACCAGCTATGGTGAAGACTATGCACTGGGATTAAACTTCTCCCGCCAATACCAGATCGGTCGTGTATATGACGTAGTTTACATGTGCCGCCGCTGGGACGACAACTCGGATGCTTCACTGGATATCGTGAAAATGAATGGTCATAATCTGTATAAAGACCGCATCCGTACTTGGGAACTTCAGGCACGTGTAGCAATGAATAAGAAAGGATAACTATGAACCAAACCATAAACAATTTGTTCACCGAGCAACTAGTCTCCTGGGAAACGGCTCGTAACAACTATGCCGCCCTTTCGGGTGTCCAGGTGAAGGAGTTGAATGTAAACGGTATTCCTTATAAGGTACAGTTCAATCCTGCACGTATCGTTTCTTCGGGAGCCAAAGTAGATGCCCAGTCCATCAAGGAACGCAAATGTTTCCTCTGCCCGGCCAATTTACCGCCGGTGCAGAAAGGAATTCCGTTCGAAGGACATTATAATATCCTGGTCAATCCGTTCCCTATCTTTCCCCGTCACCTGACGATACCGGAAGTGGCACACGTGAACCAGCGCATAGCCGTCCGTTTCAAGGATATGCTGGCATTGGCACAAGCGTTGACGGATTACACAATATTCTATAATGGTCCCAAGTGCGGTGCCTCCGCCCCCGATCACGCTCACTTCCAGGCAGGCAACAAAGGTTTCATGCCTATTGAAAAGGACTGGCGCGAACAAGTAGCAGGCAAAGTGGCAGGTTACGGTGAAGCTACCCTCTGGTACTTGAATGACGCTCCCCGTGCAACATTGGTCATTGAAGCAGCCAATAAGAAACATGCTGCCGCCCTGTTCGATATCATTTATCATTCACTGGACATCAAACCGGGAGATGACGAACCGATGATGAATGTATTGGCATGGTACGAAGATGAGAAATGGATCGTATGCGTATTTCCACGTGAGAAGCACCGTCCGGCTTGCTATACAGCCGAAGGAGATGCCAATTTATTGAGCAGTCCTGCATCCGTAGACCTCGGCGGAGTGTTTATCACACCGGTCGAAAAAGACTTTCTCAAGATTACCGCCGAAGACATAGCCCAGATCCTGAGCGAAGTATCGCTTTCTGCCGAAGACTTCCATCAGGTACGTCAGCGCATTAAAGAGAAGATATAATAAAACGGAGTATCCTTATTCTCCTCCGGAGAGGGGAATTAAGATAGTAATTAATAAGATAATATGAAAGAACCCAAAGTACACGTAGGCATATTGTTCGAGCCGCAAATAGAGTTTATCCTGCTGAATCCGTACCGCATCAACGGTATGGAAATCAGTGGCAAGCAGGTTGTGACCTACAACGAAGGCAGGATACTGTGGAACGGACGCCTTTATGACGAGCTTCTATTTGAACCTGTAAACGAAGCTACCGACGCTTTCGAACTGCTTGATGTCACCATCGGCATCAACTTCCACTGGGAGCGTAAAGAAGACCAGCGCTTCCTGGGTTCTCTGAAGATTATTGTGGAGAACAAGAAGCTGACAGGCATCAACGTCATCCACGTAGAAGATTACCTGACCAGCGTAATCTCCAGTGAGATGAGCGCAACGGCTTCGTTAGAGTTGTTGAAGGCACATGCAGTGATTTCACGAAGCTGGCTCCTTGCAATTGACAATTCCTTACGGCATGACAGCGCAGCACCCAATAACGCAGCCAATTGTCAATTGTCAACTGTCAATTGTCAATTGAAGTGGTATGAGCGCGACGCCCATACCCGTTTCGACGTCTGTGCAGACGACCATTGCCAGCGTTATCAAGGCATCACCCGCGCCTCCACCGAAATCGTAAAGCAAGCTATCGCTGCCACCCGCGGACAAGTATTGACGTCTGACGGTAAGATATGTGATGCCCGCTTCTCCAAATGCTGCGGCGGTGCATTCGAAGAATTCCAGTATTGCTGGGAAGATACACCCCATCCGTATCTCCGGAAACAACGCGACTTCCGCATCTTCAATCCCAAAACCTGCGACCTCAGCTTTGAAGCTACCCGACCCGGTGGAGGATTACCCGACCTGACGGATGAACAGGAAGCGGAAACGTGGATTCGTACCTCTCCACCGGCCTTCTGCAACACCACAAATAAGAGAATCCTTTCGCAGGTGCTGAACAATTACGACCAGGAAACCACCGACTTCTACCGCTGGAAAATGGAATACACCCAAGAAGAACTTTCTGCACTGATCCTGAAACGCTCCGGCATCGATTACGGGCAAATCATCGATCTTGTCCCTATCGCCCGTGGAACTTCAGGTCGCCTCTGGAAACTGAAAATCGTAGGAACCAAACGGACGCTCACCATCGGCAAAGAACTGGAAATACGCCGTACGCTGTCCACTTCCCATCTCTACAGTTCCGCATTCATAGTAGGTAAGGAAGACGTCTCTCCCGAAGGTATCCCCGGACGCTTCATCCTCACCGGAGCTGGTTGGGGACACGGCGTAGGTTTGTGCCAGATCGGCGCCGCCGTCATGGGCGAGGAAGGATATAAGTATGACGCAATACTGCTGCACTATTACATAGGCGCAAGTATCGAGAAGCTATATGACTAATTCAACAAAACAATAAACAATATCATGAACAGTACAAAAAGAATATCACCGTGGGCATGGGTACCTACCTTATACTTTGCACAAGGCATCCCCTACTTCATAGTCAACAACATCTCGGTACTGATGTTTGCCAAGATGGGTGTTCCCAATGGAGAGATGGCTTTGTTTACGAGTTTGCTGTATCTACCCTGGACCATCAAGCCCTTCTGGAGCCCGTTCATCGACATCATCAAGACCAAACGATGGTGGATCATCTCTATGCAAATCCTGATGTCGATAGCATTCATCCTGTTGACACTGTCTATTCCGAAACCGGATGAAGCAACGATAGCTGCCGGAACAACTCCCATCAGCATGTTCACCATCACACTGGTTCTCTTCATCATTACAGCATTTGCTTCGGCTACACATGATATTGCCGCCGATGGCTTCTACATGCTGGCATTAAGACAGAGCGACCAGGCTGCATTTGTCGGTATCCGAAGCACCTTCTACCGCCTTGCATCCATCTTCGGACAAGGAGTACTCGTAGCCATAGCCGGTGCCATCGAGCTGAGATACAAAGACATTCCACTGTCATGGACCATCACAATGCTGGTTACAGCCGTCATGTTCAGTTTGGTAACTTTCTATCACCTCTTTGCAATACCCAAGCCTACCTCTGACAAGTCTGTGCTGACACCGGGAACAGCCAGTGCAAAAGCCATATTCCAAGAGTTCGGGCGCACATTTGCCACTTACTTCACCAAACCCGGCGTATGGCTGGCCATCGCATTCATGCTGCTTTATCGCCTGCCCGAAGCATTCCTCATCAAGATGTGTATGCCTTTCCTGGTAGCTTCTAAAGAGGCAGGAGGTCTGGAACTTTCCACGGCAGAAGTAGGTATTGTGTATGGCACTATCGGAGTGATATTCCTCACCGTAGGCGGTATCCTGGGCGGATTGTTTGCATCGCGTATCGGACTGAAGAAATCCATTTGGTGGATGGCGGGATGCATGACACTCCCCTGTCTGACCTTCGTCTATCTCGCCATCGGCCAACCCGATAATCTGTTTGCCATCTCCACGGCCATTGCCATCGAGCAGTTCGGCTACGGATTCGGATTCACGGCCTATATGCTTTATATGATGTACTTCTCCGAAGGAGAGTTCAAGACGTCGCACTATGCCATCTGTACCGCCTTCATGGCACTGAGCATGATGATTCCGGGCATGTTTGCAGGTTACCTTCAGGAAGCAGTCGGCTATGTCAACTTCTTCTGGATCGTAATACTCTGCTGTGCCGCCACTATTGTGGTCACGGTGTTTGCCGACAGGAAGATTGACCCGACATACGGGAAGAAGTGATAAGTGATAAAGTGATAAAAAAGAACGATTCATTATGAAAAAGTATATTCTCCTCTGTGTCCTCTGCTTCCTCTGTGGTGCATCGCAGGCACAAAAGATTCGGATAAAGACAGGTATCGAAGTCCTGAAAGATCAGAACTTCAAGTGCTTGGAAGGCAAACGTGTAGGTCTGATTACCAACCCCACCGGAGTGGATAATCAGATGAAATCCACCATTGACATTCTGCATGAAGCACCGAACGTAAATTTGGTTGCCCTCTTTGGTCCGGAGCACGGGGTTCGTGGCGACGTACATGCCGGCGACCACGTGACGGACATCAAAGATGCCACCACCGGATTGCCCGTATATTCCCTTTACGGCAAAACCCGCAAGGCTACACCGGAGATGTTGAAAGACATTGACGTATTGGTCTACGATATCCAGGATATCGGTTGCCGCTCATTCACCTATATCAGTACAATGGGACTGGCTATGGAAGCAGCAGCCGAAAACGGTAAAGAATTTATCGTATTGGATCGCCCCAACCCGGTAGGTGGACTCAAGATAGAAGGCAATCTGGTAGAAGATGATTGCATTTCTTTTGTCAGTCAGTTCAAGATTCCGTACCTTTACGGGCTGACTTGCGGTGAGCTGGCATTGATGCTGAACGGAGAAAAGATGATGGCAGCACAATGCAACCTGCACGTTGTGAAGATGAAAGGTTGGAAACGCAAGATGGACTATGTACAAACGGGGTTACAATGGGTACCCTCTTCTCCGCATATCCCCCATCCGCACTCGGCTATATTCTATCCAGTAAGCGGTATTCTGGGGGAACTGGGATACATGTCCATCGGAGTAGGCTATACGATACCCTTCCAGATGTTCGCCGCACAGTGGGTAGAAGCAGAAAAACTGGCGGGAAACCTGAACGCATTGAATGTGCCGGGTGTCGTATTCAGGCCGATGTATCTGAAACCCTTCTACTCCGTGGGTAAGGGTGAATTGCTGCAAGGCGTACAGGTACACATCATGGATGTGCAAAAAGCCCCGCTGAGCGACATCCAGTTCCTGATAATGCAGGAGATCGCAGCGCTCTATCCTGACCGTGCTGTATTTGAGCATGCCGACAAAGGACGTTTCCGTATGTTCGATATGGTAAGCGGCTCGGAAGAGATACGCAAGCGGTTCTCACAACGCAACCGCTGGGAAGATGTTCGCGACTATTGGTATAAGGATGCTGAAGACTTCCGACGGTTGTCGAAGAAGTACTACTTATACAAATAATAGGACAAAAGAAATTAATCTCAAAAAAGGGTAGGACTGAATGCCATTCAACCGTTACTTGAATAGAGTTCAGTCGTTACCTTAATAGGGTTCAGTCGTTACTTCATTTAGCCCCTTTCCACAACATATTCTGGCAGGGGGGACAAAGGAAGTTTAATTAATATACAATATGGCAAAGAGTAACTATATGGCCTTTCTGCACGATGCCTCCCAGGTCATCCCGCAGGAGAGGATATACACCGACGAACTGCGCCGGTTAGCATGGGGAACAGATGCAGGTTTCTACCGCCTTATCCCACAAATCGTGATTCGTTCCAGCAGCGAAGAGGAGATCTCCGAACTGTTGAGACTTGCCGACCGTTATGGTCTGCCAGTGACGTTTCGTGCCGCAGGAACCAGCTTGTCGGGACAAGCCATTAGTGACTCTATCCTGATAGTAGCCGGAAAACATTGGGAGAAGTACAGCATTTCTCCCGATCATGAACAGATTACCTTGCAACCGGGCATCATCGGTCAGCGGGTTAACGAGATTCTCGCACCCTACGGACGTAAGTTTGCTCCGGACCCGGCAAGTGTGAAATCGGCCATGGTAGGCGGCATCGTCATGAACAACGCCTCGGGCATGAATTGCGGCACACATGCCAATAGTGACAAGGTACTTCTCTCCGCCCGCATCGTATTGGCGGACGGCACCGTGCTGGATACAGGGGACGACATTTCGCGTGCTTCCTTCGAAGCCACCCACCCCAATTTCCTTAACCGCATCTGCGAACTGCGCGATCGGATACGTGCCAACGAAGAACTCTCCGCACGCATCCGCTACAAATATTCCATCAAGAACGTAACCGGACTGAACCTTCTGCCATTTGTCCGTTTCGATGATCCATTCGATATTATTGCCCACCTGATGGTAGGCTCGGAAGGCACGCTTGCGTTCCTTTCCCAAATTACCATGCGCACAGAGTACGACTATCCGTACAAGGCTAGCGCCATGCTCTATTTTACCAACATCAAGGATGCCTGCCGGGCGGTGGTGGCGATGAAAGAACTCTCAAATGACAATACTTCCGCATCAGAAGCAGACAGAAAGATAGTAAAAGGCGCCGAACTGCTGGACTATAAGAGCCTCTCTTCGGTAGAAGATCCTGTCTACTTAAAGTATAAGCAAGAAGTTGCCGATGCCTCCGGCCTCACAGCCGTGCTGACCGAAACCAAAGCCCGCACCCGCGAGGAACTGGAACAGAACATCTCAGTAATCGAGGAATGTCTGAAAACTTTCAGCACCTACATCCCCGTGCACTTCACCGACCGGCCGGAAGAATATTCCAAGTATTGGGCTATCCGCTCAGGCATATTCCCATCCGTAGGTGGTACACGCCAGCCGGGCACTACCTGCCTCATCGAGGACGTAGCCTTCCACATCGAAGACCTGCCCGAAGCCACTGCCGACCTGCAACAGCTCATCGCCCGCCACAGCTACGATGATGCCTGCATCTACGGTCATGCCCTGGAAGGCAACTACCATTTTATCCTGAACCAGTCCTTCAGTACCGACACCGAAGTAAAACGCTACGAGGACCTGATGAATGACGTAAAGACTCTGGTAGTCGATAAATATGACGGCTCGCTGAAAGCAGAACATGGTACTGGACGCAACATGGCCCCCTTCGTGAAATATGAATGGGGAGAGGCAGCTTTTGAAGCCATGAAGGCAGTCAAGCAGTTGTTCGACCCGAAAGGGCTGCTCAACCCGGGAGTTATTTTCAATGATGACCCGCAATGCCACATCAAGAACTTCAAACCGTTGCCGTTGATTCCTATCGACGAAGCCAGTCCTGCCGAAAAAGTAAACAAGTGCATCGAATGTGGCTTCTGCGAAGTGAACTGCCTGTCGTGCGGCTTTACCCTTTCTTCGCGCCAGCGCATTGTATTGCAACGGGAAATATCACGTCTGAAACAAAGCGGCACAGCCCCGGAACGTCTGTCTCTACTCGAAAAACAATACCGCTACCCGGGCAATCAAACTTGCGCAGGAGACGGACTATGCTCCATGTCTTGCCCGATGAATATCAATACAGGCGACCTGACCCACATCATCCGACAGGAAATACTGCCGAAAGGTAGCCTCGGATATAAAGCAGGAGATTTCGTAGCCAATCACTTCGCCGGTGTTAAGAGTAGTCTACGCCCCGTTTTATCATTAGCCAATTTCGGACACTCCGTATTAGGAACCAAAGCCATGAGCAGCATTACGAAAGGGATGCACAATGTATTGGGCGTACCTTTGTGGACGCCTGCCATGCCGAAAGCTTATTCAATTGACAAGTCACAATTGTCAACTGTCAATTGTCAATTAAACAAAGTAGTTTATTTCCCCAGCTGCATCAACCAAACCATGGGCCTCCCGAAAAAATCCCCCGTGGAGCAACCTTTGGTAAACAAGATGATCTCCCTCCTACAAAAAGGCGGTTACGAAGTCATCTTCCCCAAGGACATGGACAAGCTCTGCTGCGGCACCATCTGGGAAAGTAAAGGTATGCTCGACATTGCTGACCACAAAGCAGCCGAACTCGAAGCCGCCCTTTGGGAAGCCAGCGAGCAAGGCAAATACCCAGTTCTCTGCGATCAGAGCCCCTGCCTGCACCGCATGCGCGAAACCATTCAAAAGATGAAACTCTACGAACCTGCAGAATTCATCTACACTTTCCTGCGAGACAAACTGGTCTTCACGCAGACCGACCGCCCCGTAGCTGTACACATCACCTGCTCCATGCGTAAAATGGGTCTGGCAGATACAATTATCTCCCTAGCAAAACTCTGTTCTACGCATGTCTTCGTACCCGAAGAAGTAGGCTGCTGTGGTTTTGCCGGCGACCGTGGATTCACCTATCCTGAACTGAATTCCTATGCCCTGCGCAAACTCCGTCCGCAGATAGAAGCATCGGGTATCACTATCGGCTACTCCAACAGTCGTACTTGCGAAATAGGACTGACTACCAACTCAGGTATCCCCTACGTCTCTATCGCCTATCTTGTAGACCAATGCACGAAGAGCGTGAAAGCTGAAGCAACTGATAACTTATAACTAATAACTTAACACACTTATTACAATGAACAGTCAGACCAAGACAAACAAGCGCATTCTTGCCCTCGACATCCTTCGCGGTGTCACCATTGCGGGCATGATTATGGTGAACAACCCCGGCACTTGGGGACATATATATGCCCCCCTGCGCCACGCTGAGTGGAATGGCCTCACCCCCACCGATCTCGTCTTCCCTTTCTTCATGTTCATCATGGGTATCTCTACCTATATCTCCCTGAAGAAGTACAATTTCGAGTTCAGCCATGCAGCCGCCATGAAGATATTGAAGCGTACCATTATCATCTTCCTGATCGGACTTGCCATCGGCTGGTTCTCCAGATTCTGTTACTACTGGGCAGGTTCCCATGAAGGACTCAGCTTCGGCGAACAACTCTGGGCATCCGTCTGGACCTTCGACCGCATCCGTATCCTGGGTGTCATGCAGCGTCTGGCCCTTTGCTACGGTGCTACCGCTATCATTGCGCTGACCATGAAACACCGTCATATCCCTTACCTCATTGCCACATTGCTGGTAGGTTACTTCATCCTGCTGATGTGTGGCAACGGATTTGTTTACAACGAAACCAATATCCTCTCCATAGTGGACCGTGCCATCCTCACCCCCGCACACATGTACAAGGATAATGGCATTGATCCCGAAGGTCTTTTAAGCACCATCCCCTCCATTGCCCACGTATTGCTGGGCTTCTGCGTGGGTCGCATGATGCTGGACAGCAATAAAACCGAGAACCGCGAGACGTTATTGAACTCTCACCTGATCAAGTTATTCCTGATTGGCACCATCCTTACTTTTGCAGGCTTCCTGCTGAGCTACGGTTGTCCTATCAACAAGAAAATCTGGTCTCCCACCTTCGTTCTCACCACTTGCGGGTTGGCCTCCAGTTTCCTGGCACTGCTCATCTGGATCATTGACGTAAAAGGATACAAGAAATGGTGTACTTTCTTTGAGGCTTTCGGTGTCAATCCCCTGTTCATGTACGTTCTGGGTGGAGTACTCAGCATTCTGTTCGGCAGCATCAGCTTTCCCTGGGGCGATGGCAGCATCAGCATACACGGGTTCTTATACAAGATCGTTCTCATGCCGATATTCGGTGAGACAGGCGGTTCACTGGCCTATGCATTGCTCTTTGTAGCCATCAATTGGTGCATCGGCTATCAATTGTATAAACGGAAGATATATATCAAGATATAGTAGCAAGCAGATAAATCGGCAAAAGACTATAACACCGATGAAATATAAACGATGAATAATTAAAATTAAACGATATGATATTAATAGCAGACAGTGGCTCTACAAAAACCGATTGGTGTGTTGTAGAGAAAGGTAAACTCATCCAGCAAGTTTCTACGAAAGGTACCAACCCTTTCTTTCAGTCGGAAGAGGAGATCAGTAATGAAATTGCGACAGCGCTGCTGCCCCAGTTAACGACCAATGCCTTCGACGCTGTGTACTTTTATGGTGCCGGCTGTGGCTTCCCCGACAAAATTGCCATGGTACACCGTGCCATTATCCAGCATCTCCAGGTTTCGGGCGACGAAGTGGAAGTAAATACAGACATGCTTGCCGCCGCCCGCGGACTTTGCGGACACGAACCGGGCATAGCCTGCATCATGGGCACAGGTTCCAACTCGTGTTATTACGACGGCAAACATATTGGTGCCAACGTCTCCCCCCTGGGTTTCATCCTTGGCGACGAAGGTAGCGGTGCTTGCCTGGGCAAATTGCTGGTAGGTGATATTCTGAAGAATCAAATGACTCCGGAACTGAAAGAGAAGTTCCTCAAACAGTTCAATCTGGAACCGGCAGACATCATCGACCGTGTATACCGCAAACCATTCCCGAACCGCTTCTTGGCAAGCCTGTCTCCATTCCTCGCTCAGAATCTGGATGAGCCTTGTGTGCGCACGCTGGTGCTGAACAGTTTCAAGGCTTTCCTGAAAAGGAACGTCATGCAATACGATTATCAGCATAGCAAGGTACATTTCATCGGCTCCGTAGCATTCCATTATAAGGAGGTACTTGCCGAGGCCGCACAGGAAATGGGCATTCAAATAGGTACCATTCTCCAAAGCCCTATGGAAGGCCTGATTAGCTACCATAGCTAACCATCCCAGCCTCCATAAATCATAAATTATAAATCATAAATCTCATCATCATCATGGCATTCGTAAAGATATCAGAGCAACCTTCGCTCTACAACGACTTAGAAAAGAAATCTGTCCGCGAAATATTAGAGGACATCAACACAGAAGACCAGAAAGTGGCTTTGGCTGTTCAGAAAGCTATCCCACAGATTGAGAAACTGGTGACACAAATCGTTCCACGCATGAAGCAAGGCGGACGCATCTTTTATATGGGAGCAGGTACTAGCGGTCGCCTAGGTGTGCTGGATGCATCGGAAATTCCTCCAACATTCGGTATGCCTCCTACACTCGTCATCGGACTGATAGCAGGTGGTGATACAGCCCTGCGCAATCCGGTGGAAAATGCGGAGGACGATATGCGTCGCGGTTGGGAAGAGTTGGTTGAACGTAACATTACGGATAAAGATACCGTCATCGGCATTGCTGCTTCCGGCACGACTCCTTACGTTATCGGTGCCATGCAGAAAGCACGCGAGCACGGCATCCTTACAGGCTGCATCACCAGCAACCCCGACTCTCCGATGGCAGCAGAAGCAGATGTTCCCATCGAAATGATTGTAGGACCGGAGTACGTAACAGGCAGCTCACGCATGAAATCGGGTACGGGGCAGAAGATGATACTGAACATGATTACTACTTCTGTCATGATACAACTGGGCCGCGTGAAAGGTAATAAGATGGTGAACATGCAGCTGAGTAACCAGAAATTGGTAGACCGTGGTACCCGCATGATTGTAGAAGAACTGGGATTGGACTATGGAAAGGCAAAGGCACTGTTGCTAATGCATGGTTCAGTGAAAAAGGCAGTGGATGCTTATAGAGGAAAATAAATTCAAAAGAGCATTGATAATACCCTAATATTATGAAACTAATCCCCTCCTTCCTTTTCCTTACGTTGCTTGCTCTGCAAGCACCTGCACAATCCTTGCAACGTGTTGCCCCCGAACAAGTAGGCATGGATTCCCGCCATTTGCTATACGCTGACGAAGCGATAGAAACCGCCATCGCCAATAAAGACATTCCCGGTGCCGTGCTCGCTGTAGTGCGCAACGGGAAGATGGCTTACCTCAAAGCATACGGTAACAAGCGGGTATACCCTAACACCGAGCCTATGACCGTAAACACTATTTTCGATATGGCTTCATGCAGCAAACCCATGTCCACTGCCATCTGTACCCATATCCTGGCAGAACGTGGCAAGCTCCGCCTCCTGGACCCCGTCAGCCTCTACATCCCTGAATTTAAATCCTGGGTGAGCGAAGACGGAAAAGATAAGAAAATCATCCGTATCGCCGACCTGCTAACGCACACTTCCGGTCTCCCCCCTTATGCCCCAACCAGTGAATTGGAGAAACAATATGGCTCTCCCAGCCCCGACGGAATGATAGAGTACATAGCCAACTGCCGCCGCGACTTCAAGCCGCAGACCGATTTCCAATACAGTTGCCTTAACTACATCACCCTGCAACGCATCATCGAAACTGTCAGCGGACAATCTTTACGTGACTTCGCCCGCGAAAATCTTTTTGATGTATTAGGCATGGCCCATACCGACTATCTCCCCTGCAAGCGCGACAAGGATGGAAAATGGATAAACAGCGCCCTCCCCCACTGGGCAAAAACCGATCTCCACAGCACCGCCAATTGTCAACTGTCAACTGTCAATTGTCAATTGAAAAACGTCGCTCCTACCGAAAAGCAACCCGACGGCAGCGTCCTCTGCGGACAAGTACACGATCCACTCGCCCGCGTCATGAATGGTGGTATTTCCGGCAATGCCGGTGTATTCTCTTGTGCCGAAGACATAGCTGTCCTCTGCGCCGCCCTGCAAAACGGCGGAGAATGGAACGGACACCGCATCCTCAGCCCATTGGGAGTAAAAGCTATGCGTACCGTCCCTCGTGCCACCGCTACATTAGGACGCACTTTAGGATGGGATAACTTCACCGCCTACGCTTCCAATAACGGAGATTATTTTGGTCCGAATACCTACGGGCACACCGGATACACCGGTACTTCCATCATCATAGATCCGGACAACGACACTTCCGTCATCCTGCTTGTCAATGCCGTGCATCCCGAAGACGGTCACAGCATGGTTCGTCTGCGCTCTCTGGTAGCCAATGTTGTTGCAGCTTCTATCTATCCCACCCCACGTATTTATACGGACCATTACTATAAGCGCTTCCTGCAATTCATGGATGAACCTGCCATTACTTCCAAAGACATCGTCATGGTGGGCAACAGCCTTACAGAAGGTGGCGGTGACTGGAACGCCCGCCTCAACAAGAAAAACATCCGTAACCGTGGTATCATCGGTGATGAAGTTATGGGTATTTACGACCGACTGCACCAGATACTTCCGGGACACCCTAAGAAATTATTCCTCCTTGCCGGTGTCAACGACATCTCACACGACCTCACTGTGGACAGCATCGTCAGTATGATACGCATGACCGTAGAGCGCATTCAGCGTGAATCTCCCGATACGAGACTCTACCTGCAAAGTCTCCTGCCTTTCGATGAGAGCTTCGGACGTTACAAAAAGCTAACCGGAAAAACCGACATGGTTCCCGAAATCAATACACAACTGGAAATTTTAGCTAAAGATCACAAGATTACATTCATCAACCTCTTCCCGTTATTTACAGAGAAAGGCACGAATGTACTGCGCAAAGAGCTGACCAGCGATGGCTTGCACCTGAATGAAGAAGGATATAAAATTTGGGTGAAAGCGTTGAAAAAGAGAATGTAATGAGTGATTAGCGGTGAGTGATTAGTGGGTTGCACCGTTATTCCGCATAAGCCTTATTGCTAAACATTAATCACTCCCAACAATTCTCTCGTCTTATCCGCCAGGAACAAAGGTATATTCAGTAAATTCCCATCCTGCTTCAGATTCAACATTGAATACCGAATCCGACAAGCAGGTTGAAAGAGTTTCTCATACTGAATCAGACTTTTGCCCTGTATATTTTGATCTGCCTTTACCTCTATCGGATAGATCTGATTGATATACTGAAGCAGAAAATCCACCTCTGCCTTATTGCCTGAAGTCCAATAACGGAAAGGCATTTGAAACTGTGCCGTAAGACTTTGCAATATATAGTTTTCAGCCAGCGCTCCTTTATATTCTGTATAGGCAGGAGTAGGCAGCAATAGTATACTGGCATCCAATTCAGACAGCTTCCTCAACACCCCCAAATCCAATGTATAAAGTTTAAATGTGCCCAAATCATCATAAGCTTTCAATGGCAACTTAGGAGCCTTGCTAAGTAACACTTTATTAACAAGCCCTGCCTGCTCTAACCACAAAATTGCATCTTCATATTCCCTGGCACGTGCTCCCGGACGAACCAACTGATAAACAAACTTACGATTCTCTTTCGCCAACTGCGAAGGCAACGAATTCCAAACATAATTGATACGAGGAGCCAAAGTCGGAGTAGTATGTTTCACGAAATCCAGAGCATAATCATTCAGTATATCTTGAAGTGCAGAGTCCACTCTCTCCATATCATTAAAATCAACCATCAACGTGGCCGGTTCAGGCATACCACCACAAATGGAATAAGCAGTAAAAGACTCCCGCAACTTATCAAAAAAGATCTGTGGCAGTGGCTCTACCTTATCAATAGAATGCATATACTCATGCATAACCGGGTCTTTTGTCCTCAGGAACTCCGTAAAAGTGAGTGGATACATATAAAGATGATTCACTTTCCCCACCGGAAATGATTTACCCACATGATTCAGATAGATACCTAACAAAGAGCCCGCACACGCCACAGCATACTCTGGAGCTTCCTCACAGAAGTATTTCAATGCATTCAACGCCTCGTTGCACTCTTGAATTTCATCCAGAATCAATAAGGTTGTTTGAGGTTCTATCTTCTTTCCATGCAAAAAAGATAAGTGTTGAATAATTCGTTGAGGGTCTTTCGTTGTTCTGAAGACATCGCAAAGACCACTTTCATCCTTATCTAAACTGAAATAAGCAACATCGTCAAAATACTCCCTGCCAAAGTACTTCAAAGTCCACGTCTTACCTACCTGTCGTGCACCATGAACTACAAGCGGCTTTCTGTTAGTATCCGTTTTCCATGCTGCCAATTGCGAGATAATGTCTCTTTCAAACATAGCAAATCACATTTTTGATATCACAAAAGTGTATGTTTACACATTTTTGATATGAGTTTTGTGCAAATATACACATTTTCGGCAAAAGACCCTGCAATAGTAAAATATAAAACAAACGAAGGAGGCCTATCTAATCACAAGAAATAGATAGGCCTCCTGTATTTTTTAAAGAAGAAGTTAGTTTACTGAACCACCTCTGTCATTATTACATCAAAAGCTAATACTGAATAACCGGGAATCGATCCACTACCATCAGTTCCATACGCAGAACCCCATGGAACATAAACCATCCAGCGTTCTCCAACGCGCATATATTGCAGGAAAGTTCTCCACCCACTTGTCAGTGAAGAAGAGTTGATAGTAAACATAACAGTCCAGTCGAAATCTGTCGGCTCATTCTTTGGAGGATTAGGGATAGCCTGATCTATTGCACTATATCCCGTAAAACTTCCATCAAACTTAGTACCAGTAATCAGTGTACCATAATAATAAACATAAGCCGCCTCTGTAGCCATCGGACGTTGTCCATCCAGATTCTTCACAAGCTTTTTACAATATATATATTCCGGAGTCTGAAGAGTGCTGACAAATTCATTCTTAACATAGAATATTTCGCCTACCTCTACTTTATCCAACTTTTCCAAGTCCATAGGAACATAATTATCTCCCGCAACTACCTTGATAGAATCCAGAAACGCTTGGTTACGCTCCTGCCAGTTCGCATATTTCCCTTCCTCTTCCACTTCTTCGCAAGAGACAAACGCACCTGCCAAAATCAGCAGGAAAGGTAAAAATACTAAGAGTTTTTTATTCATTCAATTATTTTTTATTCTGTATTCTAACTTTCGAATTCCGGTACTTATTGCAACCCTTTCAGCAATGAAGTGATGCTGACACGGTCTGCAATGATGTTATTCAGTTCAGCAATAGCCACGCGTTCCTGTTGCATCGTATCACGATTACGCAGTGTCACGCAGTTATCTTCCAGAGTTTGGTGGTCAACAGTCACACAGTACGGAGTACCGATGGCATCCTGACGACGGTAACGTTTACCGATACTATCTTTTTCATCATACTGGCAGTGGAAGTGGAACTTCAATGAGTCGATGATCTCACGAGCCTTTTCAGGCAGACCGTCTTTCTTCACCAACGGCATTACGGCCAACTTCACAGGAGCCAGTGCGGCAGGCAATCTCAGCACTACGCGGCTTTCTCCACTTTCCAGTTGTTCTTCGCAATAAGAAGCAGACATGATGCTGAGGAACATACGGTCCACACCGATAGAAGTCTCGATAACATACGGAGTATAACTTTCATTTGTCTCAGGATCGAAGTACTTAATATTCTTACCTGAGAACTTCTCATGCTGAGACAAGTCAAAATTCGTACGGCTATGGATACCTTCCACTTCCTTGAAACCAAACGGCATCAGGAACTCAATATCTGTAGCAGCATTCGCATAGTGAGCCAACTTATCATGATCGTGGTAACGATAGTGGTCATCACCGAATCCCAATGCCTTATGCCATTTCAGGCGAATTTCCTTCCACTTCTTAAACCAGTCCAATTCAGTGCCCGGCTTCACGAAGAACTGCATTTCCATCTGTTCGAACTCACGCATACGGAAAATGAACTGACGGGCAACAATCTCGTTACGGAATGCCTTACCAATCTGTGCAATACCAAAAGGTATCTTCATACGGCCGGTCTTCTGTACATTCAGGTAGTTCACAAAGATACCCTGAGCTGTTTCAGGACGCAGGTAAATCTTCATGGCACCATCCGAAGTAGAACCCATCTCTGTAGAGAACATCAGGTTGAACTGACGAACTTCCGTCCAGTTCTTTGTACCGCTGATAGGGCAAACGATTTCTTCATCCACGATAATCTGGCGAAGCTCGTCAAGGTTATTATCATTCAGAGCCTTTGCAAAACGTTCGTGCAATGCGTCACGTTTAGCCTGGTGTTCCAGTACGCGACCGTTTGTGCTACGGAACTGTGCTTCATCAAAAGACTCTCCGAAACGCTTGGCAGCTTTGGCAACTTCTTTATTGATCTTATCGTCGTACTTTGCAAGTTGGTCTTCAATCAATACATCGGCACGATAACGCTTCTTGGAATCACGGTTGTCAATCAAAGGGTCATTGAATGCGTCTACGTGTCCGGAAGCCTTCCAGATGGTGGGGTGCATAAAGATAGCGGAGTCGATGCCGACAATATTTTCGTGCAGCAACACCATGCTCTGCCACCAGTATTGTTTAATGTTGTTTTTCAGTTCCACACCCATCTGACCGTAGTCATACACTGCTCCCAATCCATCGTAGATGTCGCTGGAGGGGAATACGAAACCGTATTCCTTACAGTGTGATACGAGTTTCTTAAAAACGTCTTCTTGTGCCATTTTTTTGTTATATCTATTAATTTTAATCCTGTTCTTTATTAAAAAGCGCCACAAAGATAGGGATTTATATCATAAGTCGGGCAGGTGGGGTATTAATTTATCTTATCGTAACAAACTCTCACTTTGCACTTCCGGCCCAATCTGTCCATCAAACAAATTGAGGATACGATGGATATATGAGGCCAAAATCCGTCTCATGGAATGATTCTTACCGTCCCACGAAGCAAGGTTGTCCCATCTCACGAGGCGGATTTCGTCGCATCACGAAACGAATTTCGTCATCTCGCGAGACAGTCTTACCCGAAGTTGGAGAAGAATCCATTGCCTCGTGAGATTGTTCCAGACAGCATTGCCCACCGAGTGGAGAAGTGCTTCGTCGGCGATAAGGCAGCTCATAGGACGGCTGCCTGAGACAGATGGCAGGAAAGAAACTACTGCCGGAAAAGGGAAAAATGACAGTATTGGCAGCAACATAGATATCACTGTGATTAACAGTAACAGCAACAGCAGATATTTCTTTTTCTTTTGCTGCTGTTGTTATTATATCTCTTATATTCTCTTTATGCTGTATGGAATTATCTGATAAAAAGCTGTTATTCTGACTATTGCAATTTATTTCAGATTCATTTTCATCGCGATTTTTATCCATTGCCTGCCTGTTTTTCGTCGAAATTCCGTCATTTTTGCCCGATTTTACATCATTGTCCGGGTACTTTTTGCCATTTTGCCCACTGTTTTTCGCAGTGTTTTTTGTCGGTTTCACCTCCACATCCTCTTCTTTTTTTTGCGGCCCTTCAACGTATTTCGTATTTAGCTGCACGGGTGAAAAATGATCGCCGACAATAGTGAACAACTGGAAATCCATAACGATCTTCATCATATAAGGATAAGTGAAATTACGGGTGGCAAAAGGTTTCAGGTATTTCATGTCCGCTTCCATATCGGGCAGAAAGCTCAGTTTCTCCAAAATATACCAATAAGTACCATAGGCCTTACCGCCCTCACGGGAAATCATATTCTGAATACGGGAATCATTGAAAGACATAATCTCATGCTTAAGGTAAAAGTGCTTATTCATATTCTGCTTAATTCTGTTTCAAATAATTTATCTTTTTGCTTTTACAAAGATCCGATTATTATTCCACTACACCAAAAACGGTTTTTCACGAAAAGGGCCGTTTTCTTACTATTTGAAATGCAGGAAATGAGATAGGAAACGGCTTGTTAACTGGACGAAAAGCGACAAGACATCACACTAATAATCAACATCTTACAACCAACACCTTCTTATTTCCATTCTCATTCATAAATTCTACAAGTAGATTCGGAAAATTGACAAAAGAACGAAATGCCGCCCACAAGCAGCCAAACGCCACATATTAGAGAAAAAACTCACATTTCAAATAGTGCGTTTTCGGCCATAAATGTCTTATTTGAAAAGCGTTTATTTATGATATAATAACACATTGAATACAAAAGAGAAAATCACACATGCAACATCTGATAAATGATAATTTATTATTCATCCGCAGATTGTAGCTTATGTACATCCAAGATGTACCTTTCTTTTCCAGATAATTAAAAAGTCTTCATTTGCAGATTTTCCCAAGAAATTTCGTATTTTTGCGTTCGACTGAAAAATTCAGTGATTATTCAGAATAGATATTCCCGAAATAGATATGAGCGAAGACTTTGAAGCACCGAAAGACGACTTGGAAAAGAACCTCCCGGAAGGGAACGAAGGACATTCGGATTATAAACCCGCTGACACGAAAGACGTAAAAGCAAAATACCAACTTAGCGGTATGTACCAGAATTGGTTTCTGGATTATGCTTCATACGTTATTCTGGAACGTGCCGTACCCCACATCAATGATGGTTTAAAGCCTGTGCAACGACGCATCTTGCACTCCATGAGGCGTATGGAAGATGGACGCTACAATAAAGTGGCAAACATCGTAGGACATACCATGCAGTTTCACCCACACGGTGATGCTTCCATCGGTGATGCATTGGTGCAGTTGGGACAAAAAGATTTGCTCGTAGATTGCCAAGGAAACTGGGGTAATATACTCACCGGCGACGGTGCGGCTGCTCCCCGTTACATCGAGGCACGTCTGTCTAAGTTCGCCCTCGATGTGGTCTTCAACCCTAAAACAACCGAATGGAAACTCTCCTACGACGGACGAAACAAGGAACCGGTAACTCTACCAGTGAAGTTCCCTTTGCTCCTGGCACAAGGGGTAGAAGGTATTGCCGTAGGTCTTTCTTCCAAAATACTTCCCCATAACTTCAATGAACTTTGCGATGCATCCATCCGCTATCTGCACGAGGAAGAGTTCAAGCTCTATCCGGACTTTCAGACTGGCGGTAGCATCGACGTTTCTAAATACAACGACGGTGAGCGCGGAGGTGCAGTGCGTGTACGTGCTAAAATCGAGAAAATCGACAACAAGACACTTGCCATCAAAGAAATTCCTTACGGTAAGACCGTAGCCAATGTTTGCGATTCCATTGTGAAAGCAAGCGAGAAAGGCAAGATCAAGATAAAGAAAGTAGAAGACCTCACGTCCGGGAATGTGGAGATACTTGTTCATCTTGCTCCCGGCGTTTCTTCGGACAAAACAATCGATGCCCTGTATGCTTTCACGGACTGCGAGGTAAGCATATCACCTAACTGTTGCGTCATCGACGATCAGAAACCCCACTTCCTCACCGTAAGCGATGTACTGAGAAAATCGGTAGACAATACCCTATCCTTGCTACGCCAGGAACTGGAAATACGCAAAGACGAAATACTGGAAAGTCTGCACTTTGCTTCACTGGAAAAGATCTTCATCGAAGAACGCATTTATAAAGACAAGGAATTTGAGCAAGCCAAGGATATGGATGCTGCTTGCGCACATATCGACGAACGTCTGACGCCTTATTATCCACGATTCATACGCGAAGTAACTAAGGAGGATATCCTCAAATTGATGGAGATAAAGATGGGACGTATCCTCAAGTTCAACTCTGACAAAGCGGAAGAACTCATTGCTCGTATGAAAGCGGACATAGAGGAAATAGACCATCATTTGGCAAATATCGTGGAATATACGGTAGACTGGTACTTAATGCTGAAAAACAAATACGGCAAGAATTTCCCACGCCGCACAGAATTGCGAAACTTCGACACCATCGAAGCAAGTAAAGTGGTGGAAGCCAACGAAAAACTATATATCAACCGTGAAGAAGGCTTCATCGGCACAGGTCTGAAGAAGGATGAATTCCTGTGTAACTGCTCAAGTCTTGATGATGTCATCATCTTCTTCCGGGACGGACGCTATCTGGTTACTCCCGTATCCGACAAGAAGTTCGTAGGCAAGAATATTCTCTATGCCAACGTTTTCAAGAAGAACGACAAGCGTACAATCTACAACGTTGTTTATCGCGACGGGAAAGAGGGTACACAGTATATCAAGCGGTTTGCCGTAACAAGCATCATCCGCGACCGTGAATATGACGTAACTCAAGGTACTCCCGATTCACGCATCACGTACTTCACGGCCAATCCTAACGGTGAAGCGGAAGTCATCAAAGTAACCCTGAAGCCCAATCCGCGCGTGCGCCGTATTATCTTTGAAGAAGATTTCAGCGACATCAGCATCAAGGGACGCCAGGCAAGAGGTAATATACTAACCAAGCTTCCGGTGCACAAGATTGCCCTGAAACAGCGTGGCGGATCAACACTGGGCGGACGGAAAGTATGGTTCGACCGCGACGTGCTCCGACTCAACTATGACGGACGAGGTGAATATCTGGGAGAATTCCAGAGTGAAGACAGCATCCTCGTAGTACATGATAACGGAGATTTCTACATCACCAACTTCGACCTTAGCAATCATTACGAGGCCAACATCCGGATATTGGAGAAATTTGACCCGAACAAGATATGGACCGCTGTGCTCTACGATGCAGACCAGCAGAATTTCCCATATATCAAACGTTTCTGCATGGAAGCAACCAACCGCAAGCAGAACTATCTGGGAGAGAACAAGAATAATCGCCTTATCCTGCTGACGGACGAATGTTATCCCCGCCTGGAAATTATATTCGGCGGACATGACAGTTTCCGCGAACCGATGATTATAGAAGCAGATGAATTTATTGCCGTAAAAGGTTTCAAGGCAAAAGGGAAACGCCTCACCACGTTCACGATGGAAACCGTCAATGAACTGGAACCAACACGGCAACCCGAAGTTCCTGAGGAAACGGAAGACCAGAATGAAGAAGAACCGGAAATACTGGACCCGGATCACGGCAAAAGTGAAGACGATATCCGGGACGAGATAACAGGACAGATGAAACTGTTCTAAGTGATTAACGGCTAATGATTAGTGATAAGCAACTCTATCAATGAAGCTAAATAAGATTGGTGTAATACTAATGGGATGCCTGCTTCTGGCAGGCGGAAGTATACAGGCGCAAAGTGTGGAAGACAGGGCGCTACAAGAATTAAGAGCGGACTCTTCGGCCCGGACACGTTTTGTAACCCGTGCCACCATGTATGGCGTCGGTTACACCAATGTGTACGACACTTACCTGTCACCGCAGGAATACAAAGGTATAGACTTCCGCATTTCACGCGAAAGTATGCGCATGACCAAGTGGATGAATGGCAATATATCCCTGCAAAGCTTTTTTCAGGCTGATTTGGGTTATACCCACAACCGTGTGGATAACAACAATACATTCTCCGGGCTTGCCAACTGGAATTACGGGTTGCATTACAACTTCCCGATTACTTCCAACTTCAAGTTGCTTGCCGGAGGGTTAATCGACCTCAACGGTGGCTTTGTCTACAATCTGCGCAATGGCAATAATCCGGCACAGGTACGCGCTTATATCAATCTGGATGCATCCGGAATGGCAATATGGGATTTACGGATCAAAAACTATCCCATCAGTCTGCGCTATCAGGTCAATCTTCCTTTTGCAGGCGTTATGTTCTGCCCGAATTACGGACAATCGTACTACGAGATATTTACGCTGGGCAACTGGGGCGGAGTGATAAACTTCACCTCCCTGCACAATCAGCCATCCCTGCGGCAAATGCTAACTGTTGATTTTCCGGTAGGAAGGGCAAAAATGCGCCTAGCTTATCTTTGGGATGCACAACAGGCAAAAGTAAATGACATAAGGATGCATACCTACTCGCACGTATTTATGGTAGGTTTTGTAAAAGAGTTGTTTCTCATTCGTGATAAGAAAAGAAAATAGAGTGATAAAACGACAGCGTGTTAAGGTGATAGAATAATGAAAATAAAAGAAATATATCATATTAAATTAAGGTGGCTTGGAATACTTTTCATGTTGCTGCCATTGTTTACAAGTTGCATTCGGGAAGAAGAGTTCAACAACTCTCCGCAAGGTAATTTCGAAGCCTTGTGGAAAATCATCGACGAGCAATATTGTTTCCTTGACTATAAACAGATAGACTGGAATGCCATTCATGACAAATACCAACCTCTCATAACTTCTAATATGCCCAACGATGGGTTATTTCAAGTCCTTGACAGTATGCTGGCGGAACTGAAGGATGGTCACGTCAATCTGTACAGTTCTTCGAATATGGGTCGCTATTGGGATTGGTACCTGGATTATCCACGCAACTTCAACGAGGGTATCATCGAACGGCAGTATCTTGGAAAGAATTACCGCATTGCCGGTGGCCTCAAATATAAAATCCTTGAAGACAACATTGGGTATATCTATTACGAATCATTCTCCAATGGCGTCGGCAACGGTAATCTGGACGAAGTTCTCTCCTACCTTGCTCCATGTAGCGGACTGATTTTCGATGTACGAAATAACGGCGGAGGTAATCTTACTTACTCTGAACGTATTGCCTCCCGCTTCACTAATGAAAAGGTATTGACGGGATACATCCAGCATAAGACAGGAAAGGGACACAGTGATTTCTCTGATCCTGAACCTATTTATCTGGAACCGTCCAACAGCATTCGTTGGCAGAAGAAGGTAATGCTTCTCACCAATCGCCACTCTTACAGTGCGACGAATGATTTCGTGAACGCTATGCGCTATTTTCCTAATGTCACTTTAGTAGGTGACAAAACCGGTGGTGGTTCAGGTTTGCCTTTTTCTTCGGAACTTCCTAACGGCTGGGGAGTACGTTTTTCTGCCAGTCCACATTTGGATGCCAAAAAGCAACATATCGAATTCGGCATTGATCCGGATGAGGAAGTAGATATGGCAAAAGAAGATGAAGACAAAGGGATAGATACGATCATTGAAAGGGCACGGGAACTCTTAAAAGTGGTTCAATAAATACTTTCTGCACCAAACTATTTGCTGAAAAGAAAAATCTTTCTATCTTTGCCGTCGCTTAACAAGAAAGCCACTGCGGGTGTGGCGTAATTGGCAGCCGCGCCAGACTTAGGATCTGGTGCCGAGAGGCGTGTAGGTTCGAGTCCTATCACCCGCACTACCAACAAGGTATTTATAGTCAAAAACCCACTAAAACTGCAATTTTAGTGGGTTTTTTGTTGTTTTCAAGCTGTCACCTCAAAAAAAGCACACAGCATTCGGTGACAATTTCGGTGACATGACTTGCTTTCCGTCAACTCACTTATCTACATATCCTGCAGCGACAATTTCCCCAGATTGAGACTATATTTCTTCAGTTCTCTTTCTGCCTCCAACAGATTGGCTACTTTTTCTTCCAACTTAGTAATACTATACCGGGATTCATCTCTCTTTATCTCATAAATATCGGCCGTTTTATCCAAATCGTTCAGTGTAATAAGGTCAATCTCATTCTCACCCTTCCGATTCCAATACATACCAATATCTGTATACAAACCACTCTGCATAAATTTATCACGAAAATAACGCTCCAACATATTACCTGAAAAAACATCATAATCCCGACGAACTATATTTTCCACCAGTTTCAACGCCCCCGATTCAATATATCCTTGATAGCGATAAATGAAACGGAACCAGAAAGTAAGGAAGTTATCGGCTATACAGTATCTCACTTGTTTAGAATTCTCTTTAGAGAAGATAGGACGCTTCTTACTTATCAGGGAATAATATTTCTCTAACTTAGCTAAATAACCGCCAATTTCAGCTTTCCCCAGACGACTCTCTATTTCTCCACGAGTATAATCTCCCCCCGCTATGCATTCTAATATAGAAAAATAAATAGAGTAATCAGGCCCGAACTCTTCAATGAGCAGGTTCTTCCCTTCATTCAGGAAAGGAGAATTGGGACGAGTCAACAGACTAATCATTTTATCTTTGGTATATGCCTTGTTCGTCATAAACAGATTAACATACCAAGCCACTCCCCCTGTAAATGCATAGAGTGCCAAAAGATCATCCGGCCGGTAAGATGGATTATGATCGGCTAATATCTCTTTCAGCACCTCTACCTCGAATGGTTTCAGGTGTATCATTTGTCCGGCACGGGAAAAAAGAGGCTCTTTCCGATCTTCAAAAATCTGGTGCATCAACGAATAAATAGACCCACTAACTATGAGATTCATCTTTGAAGTCCCTTTATTTAAATCCCACTCCCTTTGTATTTCACTGAAAATAGAAGGATTAGTACGTTGAAAGTCTTGAAATTCATCAATGATAAGATTAAAGGGACGTTCGCGAGAGATGATTAACAGATGACGGAATAATTTGGCAAAAGATGTATAGTTACCGATAGGCAACTCTAATTTACTTTCCGCCTCATCCACAAAGTCCTGACAAAGCAAGGCCTCCGCCTTACGTGCAACAAAGAAATAAAGAGTCAAACTTCCTGCGGTACATTGCAATGCCAATTGGGTTTTGCCAATACGCCTCCGCCCAAACAAAACTGTCATTTGAGATTCTTGTAGAGAAGCCGCACGGATATTCTCTAATAATTCTTGTTCTTCTTCACGATCATAAAACTTCATAATATACTATCCTTTAGCAAGTAAGCACACACTTATTGATATTATTATCGTAACAGACATTACGGTAACAGCCATTACGATAATACAAAGATATTATTTTTACGCTTACTATCAAAGAAATACCAGCATCTTTCCAAGCCCTGTCACCCAAAGGAATTGTGTTAAAAAACCGGGATTTGAATGACCTCGAAATCTTTTTTTCATTTGCATTGTTTTGATGCAATATATCATTCACATAAAAATTTAATGCAATGAAGAGAAACCTGAACCCTCCTATGAAGAGAGCCCTAAGGCTTAAAAATCTATTCTTGACGGCATGTTTCCTGTTGATAGGCACTGCCGCATTCTCCCAGGAACACACTGTAACAGGTGTTGTTACCGATTCATTTAAAGAACCGTTGATTGGTGTATCCATAGTGGTACAAGGAACCAACACCGGTGTAGTGACCGGACTGGATGGCGATTACTCGATCCAAGTTCCTGCAGATGCTACCCTCGAATTCTCATACGTAGGTATGGAGAAGCAAAGCATCAAGGTAGGCAACCGCAATGTCATCAATGTACAAATGAAAGAAGACTCGCAAATGCTCGCCGAAACAGTCGTCATCGGCTATGGTAGCGCAAAAAAACGCGACCTGACAGGATCTATCACCAATATCAAAGGGGATGAGATTGCCAACAAACCGGTTGCCAACCCACTGTCCGCCCTGCAAGGTAAAGTGGCCGGAGTACAAATCATCAACTCCGGCAAGGCTGGTGCCGACCCGGAAATCCGTGTACGCGGTACAAACTCCATCAATGGTTACAAGCCATTGTACGTAGTAGACGGCCTGTTCAATGACAACATCAACTTCTTGAATCCACAGGACATTGAGTCTATGGAAATTCTGAAAGACCCGTCTTCACTTGCCATCTTCGGTGTGCGTGGTGCTAACGGTGTCATCATCATCACCACCAAGAAAGCTAAAGAAGGACAGACCCGTGTAAACATCAATGGTTCATTTGGCTTTAAAGCCATTACCAACAAGATTGCAATGGTGGATGCAGATGGCTTCAAGTTGCTGTATAACGAACAATTAAGAAATGAAGGTAATCCGGAATACGATTTTTCCGACTGGACAGGCAACACCAACTGGCAGGATGAAATATTCCAGACCGGATTCATCACTAACAACAACATCAGCATCACAGGTGCTTCCGACAAACATAGCTTCTACCTCGGTGCGGGCTATGCTTACGAACAAGGAAACATCAAGCATGAGAAGTATAGCAAAATCACACTGAACATCAGCAATGATTATAAAGTAACAGACAACTTTAAAGTAGGTTTCCAATTCAACGGTGCACGTATGTTACCGGCCGATTCAAAGAGTGTTGCCACTGCCTTGCGTGCAGCTCCGGTGGCAGAGGTATATAATAAGGAATATGGTTTATATACCTCCCTTCCCGGATTCCAGAAAGCACAAATGAATAACCCGATGGTGGACGTTGACTTGAAAGCGAACACTACAAAAGCGGAGAACTACCGTGGTTCGGGCAATATATACGGGCAATGGGACTTCCTGAAACATTTCCAGTTCAAAGCCATGTTCTCACTGGATTATGCATCGAACAGCACACGGACTTATACGCCGATTATTAAAGTGTATGATGCCAGTGCCGAAGGTGATATAGCTACACTGGGCACCGGCAAGACCGGAGTCACCCAGGCCAAAGAAACGGAAATGAAAGTGCAGAGCGACTATCTGTTGACCTACACCAATTCATGGGGTGATCACAGCCTGACAGCCACCGCCGGTTTCACAACCTATTACAATAAACTTGAAAACCTGAATGCCGGACGCACGCAAGGCGTAGGTCTGATCATTCCGGACAATCCCGACAAATGGTATGTAAGTATCGGCGATGCCGCCACTGCTACCAATGGTAGTACACAATGGGAACGTTCTACAGTATCTGTACTGGCACGTATTCTCTATAATTATAAAGGCAAGTACCTGTTCAACGGTTCCTACCGCCGCGACGGTTCTTCCGCTTTCTCTTATACAGGAAACCAATGGCAGAATTTCTATTCCGTAGGTCTGGGTTGGCTGATGAGCGAAGAGGAATGGATGAAAGGTATCGAATGGCTG
Source organism: Bacteroides intestinalis DSM 17393 (assembly GCF_000172175.1). Taxonomy (NCBI): domain Bacteria; kingdom Pseudomonadati; phylum Bacteroidota; class Bacteroidia; order Bacteroidales; family Bacteroidaceae; genus Bacteroides; species Bacteroides intestinalis. Next base: position 378,411 of record NZ_ABJL02000006.1, read on the forward strand.
GATATGTTGAAACTGAAAGGATCATGGGGTACGCTGGGTAACCAGAACCTGGATAGAGCCTATCCGGCGGAGCCTTTGCTGACCAATGCCTACTCCGCAGTATTCGGTACTCCGTCCGCCATTTATCCGGGCTATCAGCTTGCCTATCTGCCTAACCCGAACCTGCGTTGGGAAAAAGTAGAAGCATGGGAAGTAGGTGCCGAAGCCAACTTCTTCCGCAACCGCCTGCACTTTGAAGGTGTATATTACAAGAAGAAAACAAAAGACCTGCTGGCAGAAGTTCCCGGTATTTCAGGAACCGTGCCGGGCATCGGTAACCTGGGGTCTATCGAAAACCTGGGTGTGGAACTTGCACTGAGTTGGCGCGACCAGATCGGCGACTGGAATTATAACGTCGGAGCCAACCTGACTACCATTAAGAATAAGGTATTGAGCCTTGTACAAGATGGATACTCCATCATTGCCGGAGATAAGAGCCAAAGTTATACAATGGCAGGTTATCCTATCGGTTACTTCTATGGTTACAAAGTAGAAGGTGTTTACCAGACTCAGGAAGAGATTGATAATTCACCGAAGAATAAGCTTGCAACGGTCACTCCGGGTGACTTGAAGTTCAAGGATGTGAACGGTGACGGTGAAATCACCACAGCCGACCGTACCATGATCGGTAATCCGACACCGGATATTACTTATGGTATTACTCTCGGAGTAGGTTACAAAAACTGGGAGTTGGCAGTAGACATGATGGGACAAGGCGGCAATCAGATTTACCGTACCTGGGATAACTATAACTGGAGCCAGTTCAACTTCATGGCACAACGCATGGACCGTTGGCATGGAGAGGGTACCAGCAATACCCAGCCGTTGCTGAATACGAAACACAGCATCAACAATATGAATTCTGAATACTATATAGAAGACGGCTCGTTCTTCCGCATCCGCAACGTATCATTGGCTTACAACTTTGACAAGGCGTTGATTTCCAAGATCGGTATGCAGGCACTGAAACTCTATGTGAATATTCAGAATCTGAAAACGTGGAAACATAACACCGGATATACACCTGAACTGGGTGGCTCGGCCATTGCCTTCGGGGTGGATGACGGAAGTTATCCGATGCCGGCGATTTATACGTTCGGGTTTAATCTGACGTTCTAAAGGGGCGTAGCGCCCCGGCAAGATTTCCTTGCGGCGTACAAGAGTAACTCCATATTATAATAACCATAACAACTAAAGATTATGAAGATAAAGAAATATATCCTATCCCTGCTGATTGGCGCGACCGCCCTCTCATTCAGTTCCTGCAATGACTTTCTGGACCGCGACCCGTTAGGCCAGTTCACGGAAGACGACGCCCCCAACGCCCTTGTAGGCGGAAAAATATTCAACGTTTACTACCTGATGCGTTCGTATGACATCACCGCAGGTATCCCCGCTTTCATGGTACACATGGTTCGCAGCGAGGATTCAGAAAAGGGCAGTGATGCCGGCGACGGCGGTAACGAAGCTGCCATGTGGGATGATTTTGAGTACACAGCCTCCAACGGCCCGTTAGCCGCTTACTGGGGGCAGAACTACAAAATCATCTACCAATGTAATGAGATTCTGGACGACATCGCCAACAGCGACCATAAGGACGACACCGAATCCATCCGCAACCGTGGTGAAGCCCTCTTCTTCCGTGCTTACTGCTACTTCAACCTGGTACGTGCCTTTGGTGAAGTGCCTCTGGTGACCATCAAAGTAGTGGAAGCCTCCGATGCCAACGTCCCCAAAACCACTGCCGAGAAGATATACGAACAGATTGACAAAGACCTGACCGAAGCCGAAAAGTGCCTGCCCTTGAGATGGGACAGCGACTACACGGGACGGCTCACCTGGGGTGCCGCACGTTCCCTGCACGCACGTACCTACATGATGCGTAACGACTGGGAAAATATGTACACTGCTTCTACGGATGTCGTTAATTCCGGAATCTATAACCTGAATACTCCGGTAGATAAAGTCTTCACCGTAGAAGGTGAGAATTGCGGCGAAAGTATCTTCGAACTGCAATGCGAATCTACCGACGCTATGAAGGAAGACGGCAGCATCGGCAGCCAGTTCTGCCAGGTACAGGGTGTACGCGGAGCAGGCAACTGGGACTTGGGCTGGGGTTGGCACATGGCCACCACCCTGATGGGTAAAGCTTACGAACCGGGCGATCCGCGTAAAGATGCGACGCTACTCTATTTCCGCCGTAGCGATGAAGAGCCCATCACTCCGGAGAATACGAACAAGCCTTATGGTGAATCGCCCGTATCCACCGCCATGGGTGCTTACTTCAATAAGAAAGCGTACACCGACCCAACCCTACGCCGCAAGTATACCCGCATGGGATTTTGGGTAAATATCCGTTTGATCCGCTATCCGGATGTCTTGTTGATGGCTGCTGAATCTGCCAATGAGAAAGGTTTAATGGGTGAAGCAAGCGGTTATCTGGAACAGGTACGTGCACACGCTCGCGGCACGCTGACCAATGTACTGCCTAAAGTTGAATCTTTGGATCAGAGTGTATTGCGTGAGGCTATCCGCCATGAACGCCGTGTAGAACTGGGATTAGAGCCCGACCGCTTCTATGACCTCGTACGTTGGGGCATCGCACAAGAAGTGCTTCAGGCTGCCGGTAAGAACTACCAGCCCAAGAATGCACTGTTACCATTGCCACAGACAGAAATAGATAAATCAAACGGTGTATTGGTGCAAAATCCCGATTATTAATCAAATCGAACTCCGCAAGTATCGGCAAGCCATGCAACCGCAGAGTTTATCAGAAAAGCCTGCGGAGGCTAAGGCGTCAAGAGGCAAGATTCTATTCTTTCCACCGTGGAGGTTTTTTCTTTCCACCATGGTGGAAAGAAAAAACCTCCACGGTGGAAAGAAAGAAACCCCATGGTGGAAAGAATAAGCAAATACTACCGCGCGGCTTAGCAATAGGGAAGAAAATCCTTAAATATCGCAGTCAGATTGCTTATGACAACCCATGCTCATTTTATTATCTTAAAATATAGAAATATATGAAAGCAATATTCAAAAGAACAAGCCTGTTGTTGATGGGCGCCCTGATAGGCATATCAACCGTACAGGCACAAAAGTCCCCCCAAGACATGGACCGCTTCATCGATGCGCTGATGAAGAAAATGACTGTGGAAGAGAAAATCGGACAGTTGAACCTACCCGTCACGGGAGACATCACCACAGGACAGGCCAAGAGCAGCGACGTAGCCGCAAAGATTGAAAAAGGATTGGTAGGCGGACTCTTCAACCTGAAAGGGGTAGACCGCATTCTTGAAGTGCAAAAGCTGGCAGTAGAGAAATCACGTCTCGGTATTCCCCTGTTATTCGGCATGGACGTGATACATGGATACGAAACCATCTTCCCCATCCCATTGGGGCTGTCCTGCACTTGGGATATGGCCGCCATCGAGAAGTCTGCCCGTATCGCAGCCATCGAAGCAAGTGCCGATGGCATCTCCTGGACATTCAGTCCGATGGTAGACATCAGCCGTGATCCACGTTGGGGACGTGTCAGCGAAGGTTCGGGAGAAGACCCTTTCCTGGGTGGAGCTATCGCACAGGCAATGGTATACGGATACCAGGGTGCCAATCTGCAAGACCAGTTGCGCCGTAATGATGAAATCATGGCCTGCGTTAAACATTTCGCCCTGTATGGAGCCGGAGAGGCCGGACGCGATTATAACACAGTGGACATGAGCCGCAACCGGATGTTCAATGAATTTATGTATCCGTACGAAGCTGCCGTAGAGGCAGGTGTAGGTAGCGTAATGGCTTCATTCAATGAAATAGACGGGATACCGGCTACCGGGAACAAATGGCTATTGAGCGACTTGCTGCGTGGCCAATGGGGGTTTGAAGGGTTTGTGGTAACAGACTTTACAGGTATTGCGGAGATGATAGAACATGGTGTCGGCGACTTACAAACCGTCAGTGCACTTGCCCTGAATGCAGGTGTGGATATGGATATGGTAAGTGAAGGTTTTGTCGGCACGCTGATGAAATCCATTAAAGAAGGAAAAGTGAGAATGGGTACGCTAAATACGGCTTGCCGCCGGATATTGGAAGCAAAATATAAATTGGGCCTGTTCGACAATCCTTATAAATATTGTGATGTGAACCGTCCGAAGCGGGACATCTTTACAAAAGAACATCGGGATGCCGCCCGTAAGATTGCCAGTGAAAGTTTTGTACTTTTAAAGAACGCTCCCTTAGCAGCACAGAAAAATGCCGCCCCCGTGCTTCCATTAAAGAAGCAAGGCACCGTTGCAGTAATCGGTCCTCTCGGCAATACGCGTAGCAATATGCCGGGCACTTGGAGTGTAGCTGCACGCCTCAACGATTATCCTTCTTTGTACGAAGGACTGAAAGAGATGATGGCAGGCAAAGTCAACATCACCTACGCCAAGGGCAGCAACCTTATCGGTGATGCTGCTTACGAAGAACGTGCCACCATGTTCGGTCGCTCACTGAACCGCGACAACCGTACGGATCAGGAATTATTGGACGAAGCGCTGAAAGTGGCAGCCGGAGCCGATGTCATCGTAGCCGCACTGGGGGAATCTTCTGAAATGAGTGGTGAAAGTTCAAGCCGCACAGAACTCGGCTTACCCGATGTGCAGCATACTTTACTGGAAGCCTTACTAAAAACAGGCAAGCCTGTAGTACTTACTCTGTTTACCGGTCGCCCGTTGACACTGAACTGGGAACAGGAACATGTACCTGCTATCCTCAATGTATGGTTCGGAGGTAGCGAGGCAGCTTATGCCATTGGCGATGTATTGTTCGGCGACGTAAATCCAAGTGGAAAGCTGACGATGACGTTCCCGAAGAATGTAGGCCAGATACCTTTGTTCTACAATCATAAGAATACCGGTCGCCCGTTGGCAGAAGGTAAATGGTTCGAAAAGTTCCGTTCAAATTATCTGGATGTGGATAATGAACCATTGTACCCCTTCGGTTATGGATTATCATATACCAACTTCCAGTATAGTGACATTGCACTGAGCACGCCTACACTGGGAAAAGACGGTTCTGTTACCGCCGTAGTTACTGTAACCAATACGGGTAAATACGATGGTGCGGAAGTAGTACAACTCTATATCCGTGATCTTGTAGGAAGCATCACCCGTCCGGTGCGCGAGCTGAAGGGGTTCAATAAGATCTTCCTTCGTGCCGGAGAAAGTAAAACAGTATCATTCACCATCACGCGCGACCTGCTCCGGTTCTATGATTATGATATGAATTACGTAGCCGAACCCGGTGATTTCAATATTATGATCGGTGGAAACAGCCAGACGGTGAAGACGGCAAAATTAACACTTAAATAAAGTGATTAGGGTTTAGTGATAAGTGATTAATGCCATGCGGAATAATAGCGCAGCCCACTAATCACTTATCACTAAACCCTAATCACTAAACTTCCCCTCTATATTAATTATGAAACAACTAACAACCTACTTTCCCCTTCTCTTCCTGCTCCTTCTCGGAGCTTGTAAGAATTCGAACCCCGGCAACACTGCCCGACTTACGGACGATGCTTTGATGGACACTGTTCAACGGCGAACCTTCAATTACTTCTGGGAAGGCGCAGAGCCTAACAGTGGTCTTGCCCCCGAACGTATCCACATGGACGGCATCTATCCCGAGAAAGACCAGAACGTTGTCACTTCCGGTGGCAGTGGCTTCGGTATTATGACCATACTTTCAGGTATCGACCGCGGCTACGTCACCCGTGAAGAAGGTCTGGCACGTATGGAAAAGATTGCCTCTTTCCTCGAGAAAGCTGACCGTTTTCATGGAGCCTACCCACATTGGTGGTATGGAGATACCGGTAAAGTGAAACCTTTCGGACAAAAAGACAATGGTGGAGATCTTGTGGAAACAGCCTTCCTGATACAAGGATTACTGGCTGTACACCAATATTACATCAATGGTTCGCCGGAAGAGCAGGCACTTGCCAAACGCATCGATATCCTCTGGCGCGATGTCGATTGGAATTTCTATCGCCAAGGCGACCAGAATGTACTCTACTGGCATTGGAGCCCCGAATATGGCTGGGCAATGGATTTCCCTGTACATGGTTATAATGAATGCCTCATCATGTACCTGCTTGCTGCAGCCTCTCCTACGCATGGTGTTCCTGCCGCTGTCTATCATGACGGTTGGGCACAGAACGGTGCCATCGTCGATCCCCATAAAGTAGAAGGCATCGAACTTCATTTGCGCTATCAAGGTTGTGAAGCCGGACCTCTCTTTTGGGCACATTATTCTTTCCTCGGATTGGATCCGACAAACCTGAAAGATGAATATTGCGCCAGCTACTTCGACGAAATGCGCAACCTGACGCTTGTGAACCGTGCTTATTGCATCCGCAATCCGAAGCACTACAAAGGTTTCGGCCCGGACTGCTGGGGACTGACCGCTAGCTACTCCGTGGGCGGATATGCCGCCCACATGCCGAACGAACGGGACGACCAGGGAGTTATATCCCCTACTGCCGCCCTTTCATCCATTGTCTATACACCGGAGCAGTCGCTGGCTGTGATGCGGCACCTCTACGGAATGGGCGATAAGCTATTCGGGCCTTACGGTTTCTACGATGCCTTTAGCGAAACTGATAACTGGTATCCCAAGCGATATCTCGCCATTGACCAAGGCCCGATAGCCGTCATGATAGAGAACTATCGCACTGGATTGCTATGGAACCTCTTTATGAGCCATCCGGATGTACAAAACGGATTGCAGAAACTGGGATTCTCAATAAATAAATAGATAGAAAAGCCGGAAGCAGTACACAATACTTGTTTCCGGCTTTTATTTTTTATCAGATAAGTTTCATTATACACTTTCCTTATTTCACTAAGAAACAAGGTATTAAATTAATTTGAGTAGTAAATGAGTAGTCTTTGAATTGTTAAAAATCAGGGATATGTATTGGTGGTGAATGTGTTTTTTGTGCACGGCTTATTTCTATTCATACTTTTGCCCCAGACTTAATTCTCGCCAAAAACAAAAGAAGCGAGAAATGAGGTCCAACCTAGTTATCCACTAAAAAATTTAATGCAATGAAGAAAAAAACACTTCTTCCCTTGGAGAAAGCCTCATGGCTTAAAAGTTTATTTCTATTAGTGTGCCTCGTACTTTCCGGCACCACTGTATTCGCTCAGGAAAAAACAGTAACCGGTGTAGTAACCGATTCATTCAATGAGCCGTTGATTGGCGCATCTATTGTAGTACAAGGTACCACTAACGGTGTAATAACCGACCTTGATGGTAAGTATTCCATTAAAGTTACTCCGGGTGCTACTCTCCAATTTTCATACGTAGGTATGGAGAAACAAAGTATCAAAGTAGGCAATCAGAGTATTATCAACGTTCAGTTGAAAGATGATTCCCAAATGCTTGCCGAAACAGTAGTTATCGGTTATGGTAGTGCAAAGAAACGCGACCTGACAGGTTCTATCACCAATATCAAAGGTGACGAGATTGCCAACAAACCGGTTGCCAATCCATTATCGGCTCTGCAAGGTAAAGTGGCCGGTGTACAGGTTATCAACTCCGGCAGGGCAGGTGAAGACCCTGAAATCCGCGTACGCGGTACCAACTCTATCAATGGTTACAAACCTTTGTATGTAGTTGACGGATTGTTTAACGACAACATCAACTTCCTGAATCCACAGGATATTGAATCTATGGAAATCCTGAAAGACCCGTCCTCGCTCGCCATCTTCGGTGTACGTGGTGCCAACGGTGTTATCATTATCACTACGAAGAAAGCTAAAGTAGGCCAGACTCGCGTAAACATTAACGGCTCTTTTGGCTTTAAGAGCGTACCCAATCAGATTGAAATGGTAGATGCAGCCGGATTCAAAGAACTGTATAACGAACAGCTAAGAAATGAAGGTAATCCCGAATTCGACTTCACGGGTTGGAACGGTAACACTAACTGGCAGGACGAAATCTTCCAGACCGGTTTCATCACCAATAATAATGTCAGCATCACAGGAGCTTCCGAAAAGCATAGTTTCTATCTTGGTGCCGGGTATGCTTATGAACAAGGTAACATCAAGAACGAAAAGTACAGCAAAATAACGCTGAGCGTCAGCAATGAGTATAAACTGACAGATAACTTCAGAGTAGGTTTCCAGTTCAACGGTGCACGCATCTTACCAGCCGACACTAAGACTGTAACCACTGCTGTTCGCGCTACTCCGGTAGCTACGGTATTCAATGACCAATACGGCCTTTATACAACTTTGCCTGAATTCCAGAAGGCACAAATGAATAATCCAATGGTAGACGTTGACCTGAAAGCCAACACAACACGTGCCGAGAACTATCGTGGTTCGGGGAACGTATATGCTGAATGGGATTTCCTGAAACATTTCCAGTTCAAGGCTATGTTCTCTATGGATTATGCTTCTAACAATAGCCGCAAGTTCACTCCTATCATTCAGGTATATGATGCCAGTGCCGAAGGAAACATAGTTACACTGGGCGATGGTAAGACAGGTGTCAGCCAAGCCAAACAGACAGAGATGAAAACACAGAGTGACTATCTGTTGACTTACACGAATACATGGGGTGATCATAGCCTGACAGCTACTGCCGGTTTCACCACTTATTACAACAAACTGGAGAATCTGGGAGCTGCCCGTGCACAAGGTGTAGGTCTGGTGATTCCTGATAATCCTGACAAATGGTACGTAAGCATCGGTGATGCCGGTACTTCCACCAATGAAAGTACACAATGGGAACGTGCTACCGTATCAATGCTGGGACGTATCCTTTACAACTATAAAGGCAGATATTTATTCAACGGTTCGTTCCGTCGTGACGGTTCTTCCGCTTTCTCGTACACAGGAAACCAATGGCAGAATTTCTACTCTGTAGGTGCAGGCTGGCTAATCAGCGAAGAAGAATTTATGAAAGATATCACTTGGCTGGATATGTTGAAGCTGAAAGGTTCATGGGGTACACTTGGTAACCAAAATTTGGACAAAGCTTATCCTGCAGAACCTTTGTTGAGCAACGCATACTCTGCCGTATTCGGTACTCCGTCCGCCATCTATCCGGGCTATCAGCTTTCTTACCTGCCTAATGCTACCCTGAGATGGGAAAAGGTAGAAGCATGGGAAGTCGGTGCAGAAGCTAACTTCTTCCGTAACCGCTTGCACCTGGAAGGTGTATATTACAAGAAAACCACGAAAGATCTGCTTGCCGAAGTACCGGGCATTTCAGGAACAGTACCGGGTATTGGTAATCTGGGATCTATCGAAAACAAGGGTATTGAACTTGCCATTAACTGGCGCGACCAGATCGGTGACTGGAACTACAGCATTGGTGGCAACCTGACTACTATCAAAAATAAAGTGCTGAGTCTTGTACAAGAAGGTTATTCTATCATCTCAGGTGACAAGAGCCAGAGTTATACAATGGCCGGATTCCCTATCGGTTACTTCTATGGTTACAAGGTAGAAGGTGTTTACCAAAACCAAGCTGAAATAGACAACTCACCCAAGAATACACTGGCAACCGTTACACCGGGTGACCTGAAGTTCGTAGACGTGGATGGCAACGGTGAAATCACTCCTGCCGACCGTACCATGATCGGCGATCCGACTCCGGACGTGACTTACGGCATCAACTTCAGTGTAGGTTACAAAAACTGGGAACTGGGTGTTGACATGATGGGACAAGCCGGTAACGAAATCTACCGTACATGGGACAACTACAATTGGAGCCAGTTCAACTTCATGAAACAGCGTCTGAACCGCTGGCATGGTGAAGGTACCAGCAACAGCCAGCCGTTGCTCAACATGAAGCATACGATCAATAACCTGAACTCTGAATACTACATTGAAGACGGTAGTTTCTTCCGGATACGTAACGTACAGTTGGCTTACAACTTTGATAAGACATTACTCTCCAGGATTGGAGTACAAGCGCTCAAGCTCTATGCCAATATTCAGAACCTAAAGACTTGGAAACATAATACCGGTTACACACCCGAGCTGGGCGGTACAGCTATTGCATTTGGTGTGGACAACGGTAGCTATCCGATGCCGGTAGTTTATACATTTGGTTTCAACCTTACTTTCTAAAATGAAGAATGAAATACTAAACATTAATCATTAAACATTGAAAACATGAAGATACAAAAATATATCCTATCACTGTTGATTGGCTCTGCAGCCATCTCATTCAGTTCTTGTAATGATTTCCTGGACCGCGACCCGCTGGGACAATTCACGGAAGACGATGCCCCCAACGCTCTTTTAGGTGGAAAGATTTATAATGTATATTACCTGATGCGCAGCTATAACATCACTGCCGGTATTCCCTCTTTCATGATAGAAATGGCACGCAGCGAAGACTCCGAGAAGGGTAGTTCGGCAGGCGACGGCGCCGATGTGGCAGCCATGTACGACGATTTCGAATACACAGCCTCCAATGGAACTATGGGAGCTTACTGGACTCAGAACTATAAGATCATCTTTCAGTGTAATGAAGTGCTGGATGACATCGAGAAAGAAGGAAAGACAGATACGGAAACCATGCGCAACAAGGGAGAAGCCCTTTTCTTCCGCGCCTACTGTTATTTCAACCTGGTACGTGCCTGGGGAGAAGTGCCTCTGATCACCTTCAAGGTTGTAGATTCTGCCGACGCAAATGTAGCAAAAAGCGGTATTAATAAAATCTATACACAGATTGATAACGATCTGACTGAAGCAGAAAAACTTCTGCCCTTGCAATGGGATTCAAACTATACAGGTCGCGTTACCTGGGGTGCCGTACGATCACTGCATGCACGTACCTATATGATGCGTAACGACTGGGATAACATGTATAAACTCTCTACCGAAGTGATTGGTAAAGGCCTTTACAACCTCGACACTCCGGTAGATAAGATCTTCACCGTAGAAGGCGAGAACTGTGGTTCCAGTATTTTCGAGTTGCAGTGTGAATCTACAGATGCATTGAAGAACAGCCTTACCATAGGTAGCCAGTTCTGCGAAGTACAAGGTGTACGCGGCTCCGGCGACTGGAACTTAGGCTGGGGATGGCACATGGCTACCACAGAATTGGGCAAAGCTTTTGAACCGGGTGACCCGCGTAAAGATGCCACTTTACTCTACTTCCGCCGCAGCATCGATGAACCTATCACGGAAGCCAATACCAATAAGCCTTACGGCGAATCTCCCGTTTCCACAGCCATGGGTGCTTACTTCAACAAAAAGGCATACACTGAACCATCATTGCGCAAGAAGTATACCAAGGGTGGTTTCTGGGTGAATATCCGCCTTATCCGCTACACGGACGTATTACTGATGGCTGCCGAAGCTGCCAATGAAAAGAATCTGCCGGGCGAAGCCAAAACATATCTGGAGATGGTACGTTCACATGCCCGTGGTCTGGACAAGGAAATCCTGCCCGAAGTTACTACCAATGATAAGGTTGAACTGCGCAAAGCTATTATGCACGAACGCCGTGTAGAGTTGGCTCTCGAACCAGGACGCTTCTACGATCTTGTACGTTGGGGTACTGCAAAAGAAGTACTGGCCGCTGCCGGTAAAACGTATCAGGATAAAAACGCTTACCTGCCTATTCCGCAAACGGAGATAGATAAATCGAAGGGAGTACTGGTACAGAATCCGAACTACTAATAAACAATGCTATCCCAATTCTCTTCATTCCAAGATGAAGAGGATTGGGGATAGTTCTTATAAAAAACAAAGTGTATGAAGAAAGTTTTCAGAAGAACAAGTGTCCTGTTAGCAGCAGCGTTTCTTAGCACTGCTGCCATACAGGCACAAAAGTCTCCGCAGGACATGGATCGCTTCATCGATGCATTGATGAAGAAGATGACTGTAGAGGAAAAGATCGGTCAGCTGAACCTACCCGTTTCCGGCGAGATCGTCACCGGGCAGGCACAAAACAGCGATGTGGCAAAAAAGATTGAACAAGGGCTCGTGGGCGGACTCCTCAACCTGAAAGGGGTGGAGAAGATACGCGATGTACAAAAACTGGCCATAGAGAAGTCACGCCTGGGCATCCCCCTGATATTCGGCATGGACGTAGTGCATGGTTACGAAACCATTTTCCCTATTCCATTAGGCCTCTCCTGTTCCTGGGATATGGAAGCCATCAGGAAATCTGCCCGCGTTGCAGCCATCGAGGCCAGTGCTGATGGTATTTCCTGGACATTCAGCCCGATGGTAGACATCAGCCGTGATCCGCGCTGGGGACGCGTCAGCGAGGGTAACGGCGAAGACCCATTCTTGGGTGGAGCCATCGCTAAAGCAATGGTATCGGGTTATCAGGGTATCGACCTCAACAACCAACTGAAGCGCAACGATGAAATTATGGCATGTGTAAAGCACTTCGCACTGTATGGTGCCGGAGAAGCCGGACGTGATTACAATACCGTAGATATGAGTCGTAACCGTATGTTCAACGAATACATGTATCCCTACCAAGCTGCCGTAGATGCAGGTGTAGGCAGCGTAATGGCGTCTTTCAACGAAATAGACGGCATACCAGCCACGGCCAATAAATGGCTGATGACCGACGTACTGCGCAAGCAATGGGGCTTCGACGGCTTTGTGGTGACAGACTTTACCGGTATCTCCGAAATGATAGCGCACGGCATCGGTGACTTGCAGACTGTTTCCGCACGTGCACTCAATGCAGGCGTGGATATGGACATGGTAAGTGAAGGCTTCACGGGTACAATCAAGAAATCCATAGACGAAGGCAAGATCAGTATGGAAACCCTGGACAAAGCCTGTCGCCGCATCCTTGAAGCCAAATACAAACTGGGATTATTCGACAATCCTTATAAGTACTGCGACCTGAAACGCCCGAAGCGTGACATCTTCACCAAGGAACATCGCGACGCTGCTCGTAAGATTGCGGGAGAGAGCTTTGTACTCCTGAAAAACGACAAGTCAGGTTCCTCTGCAAACCCAACACTTCCTTTGAAAAAAGAAGGTACGGTGGCTGTCATCGGCCCACTGGCAAATACCCGCAGTAACATGCCGGGTACCTGGAGTGTAGCCGCACGCCTCAACGACTATCCTTCTGTGTACGAAGGATTGAAAGAGATGATGAAAGGCAAGGTAAACATCACTTATGCCAAAGGTAGTAACCTCATCAGTGATGCAGCCTACGAAGAACGTGCCACAATGTTCGGCCGTTCATTAAATCGTGATAATCGTACAGACAAAGAGATGCTGGATGAGGCGCTGAAAGTGGCCGCTAATGCAGATGTAATAATAGCCGCATTGGGAGAATCATCTGAAATGAGTGGTGAAAGTTCAAGCCGCACTAACCTGGCTCTTCCCGATGTACAGCGCACTCTATTGGAAGCTTTGCTGAAAACTGGAAAGCCTGTTGTACTGACGCTCTTTACAGGTCGCCCACTAACGTTGACTTGGGAACAGGAGCATGTGCCCGCCATCCTGAATGTATGGTTCGGTGGAAGTGAGGCAGCATACGCCATTGGCGATGTATTGTTCGGCGATGTAAATCCCAGCGGCAAACTAACGATGACATTCCCCAAAAACGTAGGCCAAATACCTTTGTTTTACAATCATAAAAATACCGGTCGTCCTTTACTTGAAGGCAAATGGTTCGAAAAATTCCGTAGTAATTACCTGGATGTAGACAACGATCCATTGTATCCATTCGGCTATGGTTTGTCGTATACCAACTTTCAATACAGCGACATAACTCTGAGCGCCCCGACTATGGGACAGGATGGTTCTGTTACTGCTATGGTCACGGTAACCAATACCGGTAAGTACGATGGTGCAGAAGTAGTGCAACTTTATATCCGTGACCTTGTAGGAAGCATCACCCGTCCGGTAAAAGAACTGAAAGGGTTTGATAAAATTTTCCTCAAAGCGGGTGAAAGTAAGACTGTATCTTTCAAAATCACTCCGGAATTACTGCGCTTCTACGACTATGAACTCAACTACGTAGCCGAACCGGGAGACTTCGACATAATGATCGGGGGGAACAGCCAAAGTGTAAAAACGACTCATCTGAGTTTGAAATAATAGTATTTTAAAACGAAGGAACATGAAACACAGAACTTTACTGACCTGCATGTGTGGTCTGATACTCTTTGGCAGTTGTAAAGACCAACCTACACAAAATGAGCAGCCATTGGAAGTTATGACTTTCAATATCCGCCTAGACGCCCCTTCAGATAGTGCCAACAATTGGAAATATCGTAAGGACAACGTTTGCAAGATGATTGCCTACTATCAGCCTGACTTGCTGGGAATGCAGGAAGTATGTCACAATCAGATGGAAGACCTAAAACTAGGTCTTCCGCAATATACCGCTTTGGGTGTAGGACGTGACGATGGCAAAGAAGCCGGTGAATATTGTCCGGTATTTTTCAAGACCGACCGGTTCACACTTGTGGAACATGGCAATTTTTCTCTCAGTGAACAGCCTGAAACTATAGGCGTCAGAGGCTGGGATGCATCTTATAACCGCATCACCACATGGGCTATATTACAGAAAAAAAGCGATGGAAAAAAGCTGGTTTTCTTCAATACCCATCTGGACAATGACGGGAAAACAGCCCGCAAAGAAGGTGTACAACTTATCTTGAATAAAATCAAGGAAACCGCCCCTCACATGCCTGCAATCATCACCGGCGACTTCAATTGTACACCCGGCGAAGCTCCCCTGCAAACACTTGAAAAAGGAGGAATGAAAAATACATCCAAAGTAGCAACCGTCATGTATGGCCCGTCCTGGTCTTTCCATGACTTCGGTCGTTTGCCAATGGAAAAGCGTGTGTTGCTGGACTATGTATTTGTGACGAACGGAACAAAAACAGACCGCTACCGAGTCATTCAAGACACCCCGGAGAACGGTTTTCTTTCCGACCACAATCCCGTACTTGTTAATATAACCCTTCAATAAAAGTAGATATGAAGATACAATATAGCTTATTACTGCTCTTATTACTATCAGGCTTTACACAATGTAAAAGCCCGACAGTAAAATCCGGTTCCATAAGCGACGAAGCACTGATGGATACCATACAACGCCGCACCTTCAACTATTTCTGGGAAGGTGCCGAACCTAACAGCGGACTGGCATGTGAGCGCATCCATATGGACGGCATCTATCCCGAAGATGACCAGCACGTAGTAACTACCGGTGGCAGTGGTTTCGGAATTATGGCTATATTGGCAGGTATCGACCGCGGATACATCACCCGTGAAGAAGGACTGGCCCGTATGGAAAAGATTGTTTCTTTCCTCGAGACTGCCGATCGGTTTCATGGTGCTTATCCTCACTGGTGGTATGGAGATACCGGCAAAGTGAAACCTTTCGGTCAGAAAGATAATGGAGGCGATCTCGTAGAAACAGCATTCCTTATGCAGGGCTTACTAGCCGTACACCAATATTACGTCAGCGGTTCGACCGAAGAGCAAGCCCTAGCCGTACGTATCGACACCCTTTGGCGTGAAGTAGACTGGAACTTCTATCGACAAAACGATCAGAACGTGCTTTACTGGCATTGGAGTCCCGAATACGGTTGGGAAATGAATTTTCCGGTATATGGTTACAACGAGTGCCTCATCATGTACATCCTTGCCGCCGCCTCTCCTACACACAGTATTCCCGCCGAGGTCTATCACGATGGTTGGGCAGAGCAAGGTGCTATTGTCGATCCCCATAAAGTAGAAGATATCGAACTTCACCTGCGTTACCAAGGGTGCGAAGCCGGTCCCCTTTTCTGGGCACACTATTCATTCCTCGGATTAGATCCGACAAATCTATCCGACAAATACTGTCCCGGTTATCTCGATGAGATGCGCAATCTCACCCTTATCAATCGCGCCTATTGTATCCGTAACCCCAAGCAATGGAAGGGTTTTGGACCTGACTGTTGGGGACTGACAGCCAGTTATTCCGTTAACGGATACGCTGCCCATGCCCCTAATGAGCTTGCAGACCATGGCGTCATCTCTCCCACTGCCGCTCTTTCTTCCATTGTCTATACTCCTGAATATTCATTGGAAGTAATGCGCCATCTTTATAAAATGGAGGATAGAGTGCTCGGACCTTATGGTTTCTATGATGCCTTCAGTGAAACAGAAGATTGGTATCCTAAGCGCTATCTTGCTATAGACCAAGGACCTATAGTCGTAATGATAGAAAACTATCGTACAGGATTATTATGGAAACTCTTCATGAGTCATCCCGATGTACAGACAGGATTAAAAAAACTGGGATTTAAATAGAAACATGGGGAGAGACTTTCATATTAAGAAGAATCTTCCCATATTTTTTGCCCTTACCTTAAATTAACTATCTTTGTCCCAAGAATAACAATAAGGTCATGGCCTTTTCTAACCTTTATTCAACCTATTTATGGACATCCGAAAGAACATCATCATAACCTGTGTGTCCCTTTTTGTCTGCGCTACCCTATTTGCCAATCAAAAACCTTATGTCACCAACCTCTCACGTGACAAATATCACGCTGCCAATAAAAATTGGTCTATCGGGCAAGATGAAAAAGGCATCATGTACTTCGGAAACAGCATCGGGTTACTGGCATCCGACGGTATGGAATGGAAACTTTATCAAACGCCGAATGCCAGCATCGTGCGTGCCATTGCCGTAGAATCGCATCAGACCATATATAGTGGTGGTTCCGAGGACCTGGGTCGCTGGGATCGCGACCAATCGGGAGAGTTGAAATACACTTCCCTCAAAGGATTAATTAAAGGAGACAATCCACTCGACAATCAAAGTTTCTGGCGCATTTGGATAGATGGTAATAAAGTATATTTCCAATCCTTCAGCCACATCTATGTATACGACCATCAAACAATCACTCCCATCGACGGGCCAAGCGCTTTTCTACTACTGCTGAAAGTACGAAGTGAATACTGGGTACAGGAAATGTACGGTGCCCTTTATCAACTGAATAATGGAATACTCGGCAAAATTCCCGGAAGCGAATTCCTGAACGGTACTACCACTCGCGTCATCCTGCCTTACGACACTGACCGCTATTTGATAGGTACTTCCACCGGAGAAATTTACATCTATGACCAAAAGAACTTTATTCCTTGGAACCTATCTCTTTCCCGACAGTTAAGAGGCCAGGAATTAAACTGTGCTATCTATTCCGCCAAACGGAACACTTATTATCTGGGTACGCAACTTAGCGGTGTATATGAGGTCGATACCCACGGAAACATCCTCAACCATTTCTCTACCACCAACATTCTTCAGAACAATACCGTTCTGTCTCTCTACGAAGATAATCAGAATAACATCTGGGCAGCCCTGGATCGCGGTCTCGCCTACATTCGCTATACTGACGGATTGAGTTACTACCGTTCTACCGATGGTGGATTCGGGGGTATATATGATGCTACTATCTGGCATGACAACCTGCTTATCGGTACAAATCAGGGAATCTACTATACCCAGTATAACAAACTCAATGAGCTGGATGTATTCTCCTCTCTCAAATTAATAGAAGGTACACAGGGACAAGTATGGTCTTTTCGAAAAATAGATGGACGATTATTCTGTGCACACACCAACGGATTACTGGAAATCCTTCCCGACTTCCGCATCCGCCACCCTTACCGTGTCAATACCGGAGTCTTCCGTACACTGGAGGCAACCATCAATGGGAAACAGATACAAATCATTATTACCTACGATAACTTGCTGATACTGAACAGAACTACCGGAGAATTAAATTCCATGCGACAGATATCCGACCCGATATATAATGCCGAAGTAGACCATCTTGGAAATATATGGTTGGAAACCGCCAGTCGGGGCGTATATAAATGTCGGCTGAATGATGAACAAAATGCCTTCCGCTATTATACTTATTATGGTAATGAAAAAGACAGTTCGCTCCCTGCCCGGCTGCAACTATTCAAATCGGGCGGACGTATCCTCTTCTTAGGCAATGACCTGTTTTATATCTATGACGAGGTCAACGACAACTTGCAACTTGAACAGCACCTGAACCGCTGCTTCGAAACCATACATGATCTTAAACGTATCGTCCCCATTGATAGCGAAGAGAGTTGGGCCATTACCGGTTCATCAGTCTATCGTTTCTTTTACGACGGTTACATTGCACGTATCCGCGAAGCCTATAAAGTAGAAGCTGATAATCTCTCGCTCATCACTGCCTACGAGAACATCGCCGTCCTCAACGACTCACTTTCACTTATTTGTCTGGATGCAGGCTTCATTCTCCATAACTCCCACCTCAGTAAGCGGCAGACCGTAGAGCTTTCCGCTCCTAATCTGGAGTTTATTCATGCCGGAAAAGAGTTGAATGCAGGTTTTATAGATATTAACCAGAGCATCCACATCCCTTTTCAAGACAATACAGTTACTGTCGGTTTCTCTGTCAATGCCGCATTTGCCGGAAATCTCTCTGTACAATACCAACTGGAGGAAATGGATAGCACCTGGAGTGCCCCGAAACAACTGAATAGCATTTCCTATGCCCGTCTACCACAAGGCAAGTATACATTGCGCCTGCGAACTACAGATGGACTGAATAATTACTCACCGGATACCCTTCTGGAATTTAATGTACTTCCCCCCTGGTACAATACCGTTTGGTGGTATCTGACCTGCTGTGCCCTCATCATTGCTGCCTTATTCGGTACCTTCTACCTGATGAAACGGCGCCTGCAAACCAAACATCTGCGCCGTATGAAAGCCCAGGAAGCAGCACACTTGCGTTTGATGAACGAGCAACTCCAGAATGAAATCGAAGAAAAAGATGCTGAGATCTTCACTCAGACTTCATTTATCATCCACAAGAACGAACTCATTCTGAAACTCAAAGAAATGGTAGATGATATCTGTGCCCGGAATACACAGAAAGGATTGATCCCCTTTTATCAGAAGATAAACAATCTGCTCGCCAACAATCTCGACACCGAAGATGACTGGAAAATGTTCCTTATCAAGTTTGAGCAAAAGCATCGTAACTTCTTCAAGCGACTGAAAGAGATGCATCCGCAACTCACCAACAACGACCTCCGCCTCTGCGCCTGCCTCAGATTGAATATGGAGACCAAGGACATCGCTTCACTGATGAACCTTTCAGTCCGTGCGGTAGAGAATAACCGGTACAGATTGAGAAAGAAGCTTGATTTGAAGCCTACACAAAACCTAAATGAATATTTTTTGAATATTGACTAAATAGATCAGGTATTATCTCTCATCTTTAAAGATTTCATCCTAAAGATGTAACGTGATGAAAAGTATCTGTAACATCATCCTGACCAGGCAATAAAAACATCATCTATCTTTGTCGGCAGATGTAAACCTCTTCAAAAAGATGGCTCTTTTCGCCGGAGTATTCGACGAGCACATTACACTGACTATTGCTCAGGAATCCTGTGGTGACGGTGCTGCTGCATGGCGAGTTTCTGAAACGCTGGGTGAAGTGGAAACATTGATGAGCACTGGTGTAAATGGTGGGGCACAAATGATCCGTCTTTCCCTTAAACTTATTTGTTTTTACGGTAAAAGTAATGTTTTACCGCAGAAACTTTTTATCTTTGGGGGAACACTTACTAATACCCCCAAAAATCATGAAAAGAATTTTATTGGCTATCTGCGTGATAGCGCTGTCCGTCCTCTCCTACGGGCAAGACAGTAACCAACGAGCCTTCACTTTCGCCTGGCTCAGCGATGTACACCTCAATTCTTTCGCCTATGCCGAAGATGATCTGCGGCAATCCATTGAAGACATCAATGCTAATCCAGATGTTGACTTCACTATTCTCAGCGGCGATGTCACCGAATTCGGTGATACCAAAGAATTCTATTTGCTGCAAGACATTCTGAAAGATTTCAGGAAGCCTTATTTCCTCATTCCTGGCAACCATGATGTAAACTGGAGTGAAAACGGATGCACGATGTTCGACAAGATTTTCCAGGCTTCCCATTTTTGTTATGACTGGCAGGGAGTTCGTTTCATCGGCTGTGGCGCCGGACCAAGCCTACGTATGGGACCGCCTCACATCCCCCGCGAAGAGATTCTGTGGCTCGATTCCATCGTCCGTGCTACTCCGGCAAAGCAACCCATTATCTTCATCAATCACTTTCCTCTCAATCAGGACCTGAGTAACTGGTACGAAGTTATCGACATTCTTAAGACGCGTAATATACAAGCTGTACTCGGCGGTCACCTTCACGTGAACCATGCTTACGATGCCGAAGGTATTCCTGCCGTTATAGGTCGTTCTTCCTTAAGAAGGGAAGATACCATAGGCGGATATAATCTGGTACACCTGCGTGGTAATACACTGGAGTTCAACGAACGGATCATCAAGGTCGAAACCCGTCCGGCTTGGAACACTATTCAACTGCAATCTCCTGCCGAAAAGAAGGATACGATTTACTATCGCCCGGACTTTTCTATCAATGCTACCTACCCTTCCATCCGTGAGGTTTGGAAACTCAAAGATGTGACGGACGTGGCCTCACAAGCCGGCATCGATGGTAGCCTATACGTTTATACTAATACCGCGGGTGTGGTTCATGCCCTCAATACCACCAACGGAGAAACCTTGTGGACCTACACTACGGGAAACAAAATCTTCTCCGCCCCTTTCATTACCCCGAAACTCGTCATCGTTTCTTCGTGCGACGGTTTCGTCTATGCGCTGGACAAGAAGAAAGGTACTGTGCACTGGAAATACAATACCAACTATCCTATTGTGGCTTGTCCGGTGGTTGCCAACGAAACCATTTACATCGGTAGCAGCAACGGCAAGTTCTACTCACTGAAACTGGCCGACGGCACATTGAACTGGGTTTGCGAAGGTTTGCAGGGATACATAGAATCGCGCCCTGCCGTAAACAAAGAACATGTATATATAGGAACCTGGGGAGCCATGTTCTATGCCATCGACCGAAAGACGGGAAAAAAGGTATGGGAGTTCGACACCAAGCGGGGCAGATATTTTTCACCGGGCGCCTGCTGGCCGATAGTGCTACCTTATACCGATCAAAGCAAGAAGGCCGAACAAGTCATTGTCCTCAGTTCAGATTATTTCATACGTGCCTTCCAGCCCGATAATGGAGAAATTCTTTGGGCTTCCGACAAAGCAAAAGGGCGGGAGTCCCTCGGATTCTCACCGGACGGAAAAACAATGTATGTGAAAGGAATTAAGGATAACATAACTGCCGTAGATATCTCTCACGGGAAGTACACCACACTTTGGAGTACTTCGATGCCATACAAGGGTAATTTCATTCCCACCCGAATGGAAACGACCAGACAATTAGTCTTTATTCCTACCGAATTTGGCGTGCTCCATGCTGTGAAGACAGATGGAAGCGGCATTGCGTGGTCTCATAAAATTTCTCATTCGGCAATCACTTCTCTGATCAATGCAGGGAAAGGAAGGGTAATTGTGATGACGATGGATGGAACAATTATGTGTCTGGAATATCCACTTATCAGATAACTGATAAAAAGAAGGGATTGTGTTCAAATGTGTGACACAACCCCTATATTATCAAGAATCAGTTGATAAGGATACTACCCTTTCATTTACTCATAAGCTTTCATTTCAAAATGAATCGGAGTACGACTGGATGGTTGTTGCTGTTCCGGAGTGCGAATCTTCGGTCCCGGAATGAACGGACTGCGTAACATCACATAACGCATACGCGTTGCCTGATCTGCCGTAAACCGGTCTGCATCAGAAATGGCATAATCCATGACATTAGTCGAGCGAAAAGTCACACCCGGATGTTTACAGTCATTACGCATCACCAGAACCTCATAGTCTGCCTGGGTCATTGTGCCACTATTTCCCAAATATTTCAGGAGGTAGTCATCATACTCTGCCTTATTATATGTCGGAGTATCTTCACAGAAGTCACTGTCAATGCACCAGTCTGAACTTCCCGTCTGATCCTCGTCATTTTCCGAGAACGCATGGCGCAGTCCTAAATAATGTCCCAATTCATGTGTCAACGTAGCAACAATATCAGAACTGCTATAATACGCATCATGGTCATAAATATAATCGTTATTGATACTGACACAATGCGGGTAAGGGATATTAGTATAATCAACCTCATACGCTAGCACACTTAGGCCTTCTAAATGATCCGGTTGAATTGTGTAAGGGAAAGTAGAGATTCCCAATATACCTTCTTCAGTGAAGGTATAGAGACAGACATTAATATAACGGTCCTGATCCCACATCAAGTCAATATACTTCTGAGGCGTATTGGCAGTGTATCCCATAAATTCCCTGCAACTGATCCGAGCATTGGCCCATTGTATGCGATGTACACCAGGTTCCTCCATCTTATTGCCGTCAGGATCTTCGGTAGCCAGCACAAATTCCAGATTCAAGTCCACACCACTACTTTTATAAAGTTTATTCACATCAGCAAGTATCGTTTCCAGCCAGCCAGTCTTCACATACTGTTTCGTATTACTTTTACTGGAATAGATGACATGAAAAACAACAGGTAACTTATAGTGATAATTATCATCAGGCACAACAACTTTCTGACTAACCGTAACAGTTTGAGACGACACACCCCCTGCTACTACAACGGTTATTCTGGCTGTACGTGTACCTCTATCTATATTCTCGGCAATGTTCAACTGAACATCGGCAGTTCCTTCACCACCAGCTTTTAAAGGTACACACCAAGAAGCATCCGAAGTCACTGTCCAAGAAGCGTTCGATGTTATCTTCAAGGTTAATGTAGTAGCCGTAGCATCCAGATCCGTAAACGAAGATTGCGAAACTTCCACGTAAGGAGCTTCGTCATCACCATCGCTACAGCCTGCCACGAAAGGCAAGCATAAAGCGAACAGGAAAAGTAATTTGAGATTTTTCATTTTAGTCATATCTGGTGAATTAAGTTTTTATTTGTATTCAAAGGCAACACTCCCGTTGATAGGGCAATCAATAACATTGTCAACAATAAAACGGTTCGCTGAATTCGGTTTGGAAACAACAATCACAACATGGCATTTACTCAAATTATTGATGCCTGCCTGTGCAATATTAAACTCACAGAAAAAATCCGCTTTTTCACCCTTTGTCCATCCGGTGCGTCCACCCAGTAAAACACCAGCTACAGGAGAAGTAGAATTAGCAGCACGCAAAGCTTTATTATGGATCATCGGAGAATCCAAAGTAACATCAGTAGAATTAGCTTGTGCATGTTGAATACCATCTTCCAGCAGCCAAGCAGCAATACGGTAATCGGCATTTACCCCTACTTTTATTTTAGCCTGCACTTTCACTTTACCGGAAGCTTCTGTTCCGCTTACGGCTGCTGAAACTCCACAAGTGGCAGGATCTTCCAAAGCCAGCCTCACATTTGTAGAAATAGTATTAGATATCTGCTGGGGGTAATTGGAACCGATAGACATATTCTTATCCATATTTATCACCATAGCCGGGAAACTGTTCATTCCCGCAGCACTGATAATGGCCAGAGAAGCCTCATTAGTCATCGGATCTGTTTCATTAATATTAGTATGTACTGCAACAAACACAGTGCTGGCTGCCCGTTCTGTTTCGGAGAAGATATTGATACCGGAAATCATATAAGGACAATAAGCACATCCTGTACTGGTGCCCTGCACAGCCAATACGCGTTGCTTAAATCCTTCAAAAGTGTTCGCACTCGGATCAGATGGCAAAGAAGGTATGCCACTTACAGCTTGCACTGTGATTTTATCAGAAATCTCGCCGTTATAGCTGGCAAAAAATTGAAAACTTCCTTCTGTAACGGAAGAAAAGGAAGTATTGCCATAAACAGCCGAAGCCTTATAAATAACAGCTTTGTCCGTTACATCGGAGTTGCCCTTCATTACAGTAAAGACAGCCGCATCCTGTCCGTTTGCTTCAATTACAGTGGCCGAAGTACGCAATACCAAAGTACCAGTTTCGTTACCTCCACCGTTCTCCGGTTCGTCATTGGAATTTCCACTACAAGCGGAAAAGACAACTATTACAATGATAGCTGCCAAATATAAGTATTTACTTAAATGTATCATTTCTTCTATTATTCTTTTAATATTACATATTGTTATCAGAAACTGGTTGTTAACGTCAGGTTAGCACCGGTATAGGCAGGTTGGTAACGACATACTCCACCCGAACAAACAAATCCGGCACGGTTACGCCCATAACTCAGTTGCAAGCGGGTGCGATGTTGCGTATAGCTGACAGAAGCATTATAATAATGCTTATCCGTAGTGCCATGGTTCCACATATCACTTACGGCGAAACTCCAGCGGGGAGCCAGACTCAATTCCACTAAAGCAGCCACCCAGTCCTTCTCATAATCTGTAGAGTAGAGATATTGTACTTCTGCACGCAAGGCCGTCTTCTTATTAAACTTATACGTATTATCCAGTACAAAGATATTTGAAGCGTAAGTTACATCCTGCATACCATGGCTGGGACTCCATTCCTGCACGGATACCAGAAAAGCAGTTTTCCACCGTTTATTCCACTGGTGTTCTACATCCGCATTGATATCACGCCACAAAAGACGGCTTTCCCCGGTCAAATCCTTATCCGAATAGAATGTGGAGAAATTAGCATGGAAATTCCAGTAATCGTTGCGCTGCTTGTCACCACGGATAGAGTAATAGGCATCAATCTGCCCCCCGGCATCACCGTCGGCATTCACCTGATAAGGATTAAGGTTTGCCAGCATATAGGTGTATTGACGAGTCAGGGCAGGCAGGTAATTCAATACATTACCGGCACCTTCGCCTATCAACGTAAGCATCGTATTCATGTGTTCCAATTGGCGAAATGTGCCCAATACACTAAAACGTTTATGACTATACCCCAGTTCCACCAGGATTGCATTCCCATCCACCATATTTGCACTGACAGAAGTAGGCAGGTCTTTCCCTTTACTCACATACTCAGCACGTACAGTCCAATCATTCCAGTCCCAATTAATGCGACCGGAAAACATATCAAGATTGGAGGTGGTAAGAATATCGATTAAATCGGCATTCTCCTTCAAATCTTCATAACGATTCACATAACTACCTTCTACGTTCAGATTCATATTCTGTAAACCCAGAAGTGAAGAAAGTGAAACACTGGCATCAAATCCGCGAACGTAACTGTCTGCATAATCCAGATAAAGGCGGGGGCGTCCATACAGCCCGCTCAAACGGACATACTCTTTATACTCATAACGCCCCTGCACACCTTCAATAGAATTATTAAAGCCTAAAGCCCGATCTTCGTAACTGCGAAACACAAGTCCACTACCATATTGATCGTAAATATCACCAGCACGAAAACCAAAATTCTCATCTTGCCAGCTCACATATTTAGCCCCTAAAAGCGTACGCTTGCCATTACCGTAAACAGCATAATCATATCCTTGCAAAGCAGGTAAGAATCCTTCCAACTGAATACCAGCAGAGAATTTACCATAGCTATAGTCCAGTTTCAAATAGTTATTTGAACCAAAATGATCATCAGGGTTTACAGAAGAACCGGCATCCAGACCTGTATCTTCCACATAATAGATACTGTTGCTCTCCAGGCTTCCGGTCAACTGGCCTTTATTAGATTCCTGGGCATTGAGCTGTGCCACAGAAAAACAGACCAACATCCACATTGCATATAATTTTCTCATTTCTTTTGTAGTTCTTTAAGCTTCTCCAATAATTCCAGTTCACTACCGGGAGTATAGCCTGAATGTGAATATACAATTTTGCCATTTCCATCCACAATATAAGTTTGTGGAGTAAGAGATACGTTCATAACCCGCTTCAGGTTCTGGTTCTTATCGAACAAACAGATAAAATCCCACCCAAACCCTTTGGCCATAGACCGGGCACGAGCCGTAAAACGGCTATCATCAATAGATACAGCAACAATATTAAAATCCACTTCTTCACGCCATTCTTCCAAGAGTTCATTCAGCGTGTTAAGTTCAGTGATACAAGGCTTGCAAGTCACTCCCCAAAAAGAAAGGATGAAAGGTTTTCCGTCAACCAATGTTTTAGTAGAAATTATTTCACCTCGAGTGTTTTCGACTTTTACATCAGGCAATACTTGAGCATAAGCCACAAGGGTAGAAAAAACGAAGAATACCCCCATTAAGAAACTGATTTTCTTCATCATATCGAGTATTTCTTAATTAATTACTGAAAAGGTACACCGGAATAATTCCGGTGTATCCTTTAAATAGTTTTTAATTGCCTACGATTATTTCTTAGGCATCTTAGTATGTAATTCAGCTGCTTTCTTCTGAATATTCTCTTTCAGAGAAATGGACTTTATAGTAGTCTCCGGCATCAGTGGCAATAATCCATCCTTTGTCCAAGGCAAACTAGTACGCATAAAGCGATTTCCTTTATGAGATGCAACCATTTCAGCTCTAACAGTTGTTTGCTCAAGTGCTTTCGCAATAGGAGCCATCTTCTTCTCCGGTTCTGTCCAACCTCTTGTCAGAGTGATTGGTGACGTAATCTTTGAAATGAAAACAGGTTGATTAACAAATGAATAGTAAGCCGGAGAAGGATAGCACATCACATCGTCAGCTTCAACACCTCCGATTGTAATCGTATTCTTATCAGAAGAAACCGTTACTGGGAAATGTCCCAAAGGAGCATTATCATAAACAGCAGAGTTATATCC
Source organism: Bacteroides intestinalis DSM 17393 (assembly GCF_000172175.1). NCBI lineage: Bacteria > Pseudomonadati > Bacteroidota > Bacteroidia > Bacteroidales > Bacteroidaceae > Bacteroides > Bacteroides intestinalis. The sequence goes on from NZ_ABJL02000006.1 coordinate 405,176, forward strand.
CACGAACAATACTTCATAATTTTTCCATACAGAAACAGGAGCAACACAACTCTGGTCGGCTGTCAGCTCAAGTTTATCTTTACCGTTCTCACCCTTACTGATTTCCAGGAATAGCTTCGGACCATAATCGTAGAATAGCTCTTCAGTGTCATAAGCCGAATAATCGAGATCACAGAATAAATCCCAAGCACTCATATATTCATGTGCTGCATCAAATCTCAAACCAACCAAACGGTTCTGTCCTCTGTATTTTCCGGCATAGCGTGTAGCTTCCGATTTATACTCATCAAAGAGTTCTGCCACTTTGGTTTTCGCATAAGCTTCAGCAGTAGCTTCATCCTGGCCATTCTTCATGGCACTTTCCTTGAAATAACTGAAGAGTGCATCATAATCTTTCGAGTCCATTGCACTCACAGAAGAAGGTCCCTGTTCGGGTCCGCCAGCAAGAGTGACCTTAAATGAGACTTTTTGGTCATACGTTCCGGTATAATCTTGCCATTGGGCCTGACATGTCGCAGTCCAATCCCCTTTCAAATCATCGAAAAGTGGAGAATCCACACGTTCTTTATCCGGTTCAGGCAAAGAAGTAGACTTCCCTTCATACACCGCCATTTTTTCATCTTCATTAAAGGAAGCTACCATAAGCATTGACTCTGTATGCTCCCAAGAAGTGAAGCCGATGTCATAACCATCATTACTATTAATTGCATTCATGATTTCGACCTCTGTAACATAATTACCATATGATTGCATCAGTTGCTCTTTAGTGGTACCCGAGTTCAACATAGGAGTCCACTCTTTCATATAATTCATCAGATATCTGATATATGAACAATTCTTATCCGGAGCTTTGATGTTAAACCATACCATCCAGGGATTTTTATCCGGGTCTTCTTTAGCAGTAATCTCCAGTTTTGCTTCCGGCTTTGTAGATTCAAACGGGGTGAAATCTATAATCTGAATACTTTGTACACTATAATCTTCACTGTATGTGCCTACAACAATCAGTTTATATGTTTTCCCCTTTTCAAAAGGAAGATAAGCTGGATTGGTAGACATAACCTGAGAGCCTGTATACATTTCATTATTAGTGAGTTCAAAAGTAGGTATACCTCTTTCACCACATATCGTAACATAATAATCATAATCTTCCTTTGTCATTGCGTCTACAACATAGGTGACAACATTTTCATCCGGAGTAATCGTGAAAGTAGCCGAACGTTCCGTTATTTTTGTTTTTTCAACGGTAATCTTACTCTCAACCAATGTTGAACCACCGTAGACATATTGCTTTGCATACTTACCATTAAACGTAACTGCCGCGTCAGAGCACTCTTCCGTATAGCCATCTGTCATCGGAGCAGTAGCCGACCGGGTAGTTTTCATCGGTTCCCAATCATCTCCGCCATCACCATAATCATATTCACACAATACATTGCCATCTGCATCACATTCTGCAACCAATATCACATAAGGATAGCCAGGTAACACCTGAATAGGAAAATCTTCATCCGGTACCGGATTTTCCTCCAAATATTCACCATCAACCAAGTTTATAGTCTTAGCACCTTTATACAATTGTCCATATGACACATAGTCACCATCAGTCATTCCAAATTGATCTTTTTGTGCCTGATACATATCACGAGCTCCAAAAGATAACTTATAGTAAGTATTTTCCGGCATCTCAATATGTAATTTTATACTATAAGGTTTTGTGTCTATAACTGTTATAAGGCGTGTATAAGCAGGCGTAGTAATCGTCTGCGACTTTACAATATACTCCGCACCCTTTTTCAAGGCAAAAAATACAGTATAAGTTTTATTCCCCTCCAAGCCATATACCGTAACCTCATTATCACCATCTTCCGCAGAAATAACTATATTATTTTCCTGTGCTTCAGCATAAATCACTTCTCCTGCGGGAGCAGTAGCATCAGCACCTTCCACTACCTGATAGGCAAAAGACTCCACCCCTCGAGTAGCCAGTTTAAACGTAGCAGAAGTTGCATACACTTCGCTCGTTTCATCCGTACTTGTTTGTGTTATAACAACACTTTCAGTTTCGTCATCGTCGTCAGAACAACTCCACATTCCCCCAGCTAAGACAAGTGTACTTAGCAGGAATAGACATCGATACAATTTTCTCATAAATCAAACAAATTAAATTAATAAATACACGAATCAGCAATCCATCATATTTTCCAATTCGCCAAAACAAGACCTCTATACGTAATCAATTATTCTTTTCATAAATTGTCCCGGGAATCATAAATATACAGTCCATAGTTGAGACATAACAGATACCAGCAGCCTCATAATTTCTACATTTCAGAATTTACAACCAGCAATTGTATCTTTCAAATAGAAGAGTAAAAATGATATTCTCTCTCCTTTCGAACATTTTCAAAAGGGAGGAACAGGTGATAGCATGAAATTATCATTAAAAGTGGCATCATTATAGAGGATTGATACTCTGATAGTACCCTCCAACTTTGAACTATTGCAAAAGGAAGTTACGAAAAGAGTGTAATTTATTGGAAATGAGCGTAGGTTAATTGCTCTTGATAGTAATAGGTTACGATTTAGTTAGTTATCTACTGCATTATCCTTCTGCGCGTTGCGTAACCTTCAAAGAACTCTTCGTATGCAAAAGTAGCTATTTAATTCGAGATTTTGATATAAACTCCCGTTTTTTATCCCCTCATTCATAAGAATTTTCCGTAAAAGCGGTATTGTCCGTCGGCACACCATTGCCCAAAACGAGTTTGGAACAAACGTGTGCCGACTACCGCATAGCTGGAGAAAAGGGCATTGCCTCACGCCTAAACGATGTTTAGACAGATGAAGCAATGCCCCTTTCTTTTGCGCCTATGCCAAGAGGTGCTTTTACGGGTTTTCAAATGATTTTTCTTTTTTCGCTGTCTCTTTTGCCGGAAGCGGAAAGTGAATGCAGAGTGTGTCAGCCTGCCCCATGAATGAAACAGGCGCCCACACACAGCCGGACAAACCGGGAAGAATGATTGTTGCCACCCGGCTGAACAAGTTCCGTCGGATCGGAAACAATCATACTTCCTTTGTTGTGGTTTGCCCTTTTCACGCTTCCGGTGATGTCTTTTTCCTTTTGGTGATTCTTTTTTTTACGGATTTTCCCCTGAAGTTTTTTTCTACACAATCTGCCTCTGTTTTCGTTTACCTCCATTTTGCGCCTTTCAGTAAGCCGCATCAGTCAGTCATTTTCGTTCTGGGCGCAAAGGTAATTCCGGGATTGGACGGGAAAGCAAGGTCAAGCCTCCTGTTTTCGGTAAAAATCTCCAGCCCTGCGGGTAGTATTTTGACCGAAAAACCTTGCATTCCCTAATCCCTACCTTTTCAAGCACCCGAAACGAAAACGACCGATGCGACAGAAAGACGCATAAAAAAAATGTCGGATAAACGAGAGGCAGATAAGATAGTTTGAAACTCAACTCCCTCAGCTCTTGAATCCGCATTAAAAACAAAAAAATCAAAAACAGCGAAGATATGACGGCAACGGCAAATTTCAGACAAATGGCGCAACACATCGGGTTGGCGATATGCGGCTTGATGATGCGCACCGCCTTCGGGGTGTTCGGCATCCTTTGGGGCATCATCAGAGAGATTGTAAACGGAGTGTTCCGAGTGGCGATAGGTGTAATCGTGGCTATCCTTTCCACCATTGCCTTCTTTGGCTTCATCCTTTGGTTATTCACCCTTTAACCCTTACCGACATGGCAAAAAGAAACAGCAAGACGGCAGCGCAGCAGTGCAGATATTACGAGGTGGACAACATCTTCGTGTATATGGTGGAAACGTACATCAACGGCAATTTTGAAACTTTCCGAAGATTGTACCACGAACTGAACAAGGACGCACGGAGGGATTTCATGGACTTCCTTCTCAGCGAGGTAGAGCCGACCTATTGGAGAGAGATACTGAAACAGATAATCTAAAAATGACAGCGATATGAAAGGAACAGACCATTTCAAGAGAACGATATATATGTACTTGGAACAGCGTGCGGAGGAAGATGCGCTATTTGCAAAGAAGTACCGCAACCCTGCCAAGAACATGGACGAGTGCGTGACCCACATTCTGAACTATGTGCAGAAAAGCGGTTGCAACGGTTTCACGGACGGAGAGATATTCGGGCAAGCCATCCACTACTATGAGGAAAACGAGATAGAGGTGGGCAAACCGATGGACTGCCAAGTGGTTGTGAACCACGTTGTGAAACTCACGGCAGAGGAAAAGGCGGAGGCACGTCAGAACGCTGTCCGCAAATACCAAGAGGAGGAACTCCGCAAGTTGCAGAACCGCCACAGACCGTCAGCGAGAAAAGAAAACCAACCCCAACCCTCATTATTTGATTTAGGCTTATGAAACCGAAGACCAAGATACAGAAAGAGGTGGCAAGACTTTCCGCCAACCTTCGCCCCATATCAGCGACACAAATAGATTGGGCATACCGCCACTGCGTTGAGCATATCGGCTACCGCACCAAGAAAGGGAACATCACCTGTTCCGACTGCGGTCACGAGTGGCACAGCGACAGCGGACTATGCGACACCCTTGAAGGCTGCACCTGCCCCAAATGCCATGCCGAACTCAAAGTGCAGGACACACGCAGACGCATCTACAAGGAAACGCAGAATTTCAGCGTGATAACCACCTGCAAAGGGTATCAGGTAATCCGCGTGGCGCAGGTCAGATGCGAGAGCAGGAAAGGCGAACCGATGCGTTTCTACTGCCACGAGGTCGTGCAGCGTTGGATTTCACCCGACGGCAAGGTTACGGACATGGCGTTGCTCCGTGGCTTCCTTTTCTGCTATTGCGATGTGTGGGCATTAGGCAGCGATATGGAGGTAAGACCGCACAACAGCCTATACGATGATGTGGTGGCAAGAAGCTGTGCATATCCAAAGATGAGGATATTGCCCCAACTCAGACGTAACGGCTTCAAGGGCGATTTCCACGGCATCTCCCCCGTGCGTCTTTTCAAAGCCTTGCTTTCAGACCCAAGAATTGAAACCCTTATGAAAGGCGGTGAGATTGAGGTCATGAAACACTTTCTTTTCAATACCCGTACTGCCGATGAATGTTGGGCATCATATCTGATTGCCAAGCGTCACAAGTATCAGATAGACAACCTCTCAATGTGGTGCGACTATCTGCGTATGCTCAAAAAACTCGGTCAAGACCTCCGTAACCCGAAGAACATCTGTCCCGAAGATTTCATGGCGGCACACGACAACGCAACCCGAAAAATTGAAGCCATACACGAGAAGGAAAGAGCCGCAGAGCAACGCCGTTGGGAGATTGAAAGGCGTGAGCGTGAGCAACAGCGACAACTCCAACGAAAGAAAGATGCGGAGGATTTCATCGCCAACAAATCCAAATTCTTCGGCTTGGTAATCACGGACGAGGAAATAATCGTCAAGGTGCTTGAAAGCATAGACGAGTATTACAACGAGGGCAAGACGCAGGGCATCTGCGTGTTTGGCAGTGGATACTACAAGAAAGCCGACACCCTCATACTATCGGCAAGGATTGGCGATGAGATTATTGAAACCGTAGAGGTGGACTTGCGAACCCTCGAAGTGGTGCAGTGCCACGGCAAGCACAACCAGGACACCGAATATCACGAGCGCATCATAGACCTTGTGAACAAGAACGCCAACCTTATCCGTGAGCGGATGAAAGCGGCATAGCATAACCCCTAAAACAACATTGATATGGAAGTAAGAATTGAAAGTATGATTTGTGTGTGGGATGATGCAATCCCCACGATGTTCCTTGAATTTGTGAACCTCCTCACTCTCACAACGAGTGAGGGGGAATTGAGAAAGAGCGTAAAGGAGTTTGCCGAGAAGCACGAACTTGACAAGTTTTTCCTTTACGGCTTCGGCTCACACCATTTCTACCTGCACCAACGCTACACAAGCAACCCCGAAATGGTGATGAAGAACAGAGTTCTGTCAGTACATTTTTAACCATCTAAAAAGCAACATTATGACAACACGAATGACCATCAACGGAGTAAGCACCTGCGCGGAAGCAGGTACGGAGAAATACGAGCGTTTCCAATCGGGTATCGGAAGACGCAGGCGGACACTTGTGCAGTACGACTACCGCCACCCCATAGACAGAGAATTGTTCTCTTGTGTCAAACCCACGTTGGACGAGTGCCGAGCCGCACGGGACAAGTGGCTGAACGCAAAGAAGGGAAAGGAGGACAGACTATGAACACGACCTATCAAACGCTGATAGTCAAGTTCAGCGAACCTATCACGGCATTGGACGGTATCTTTGACGATACCGGAGCGTGGGGAACGGACACCCTCAAGGGGTGGATAGATGATTACGAAAGCACACGTTTCACCGCCACCGACAGCCATACGGCAGTCATCACGAGCGAGTACAATATGGAATGTGTGAAAGAGTGGCTACAACGGCAGACCCCCATTTCCGAAATGCGAGAATTTTGAACGGGATGGCGGTGTCCGCACCGCCAATACTTAAAACCCTAAAAACAAAAGATATGATAGCCAAGACGATATTACAGCAGATAGGCGGAAAACGCTTCACCGCCATGACAGGTAGCCGTGATTTCATAGATATGGGCAACGGCTTACGGATGAGCCTTGCAAGGAACAAAACAAGTGCCAACCGCCTTGACATCATCTATGACGAAGGGGCAGACCTCTACAATATGCGCTTCTACCGCAGGACGTTCAGCAAAAAGACCTTTGAGTGCAAGACAAAGGACATTGCCGTACACGAGGGTATCTATTTTGATATGCTGGAGGAAATGTTCACGATGGTGACGGGACTTTACACACGCTTTTGAGTGGCGGGGCGGCGAGAGCCGCCCTACTTTCTTTCAGTGAGCATGATGGCGGACAAAGAAAGTAGCAAAGAAACCTTTGTCCAATCTGCGATAACTAAAAAATCCGCAAGTAAAACTTGCGGAGGCTATATATTGGGTCGTTATTTTTTGGTGGAGGGGAATGATAATCTCGAACCGTTGAACTACACATTTCTGCTTCGTCTCCATTTCCCCCAACGATTTGATACGTTCAATCATTTTTGTTGTTCCTTTCTGAATTTTCCTAAATACTTTCTTCATAATTTCGCTATACTTTTTATGGTTAATAACTATGTTTTGTATTGCTCTCACAACACTTACAACTTGAAGTGTTATTTGGAAACCGATAGGCAAAAATGGCTCAACGATGTCAATTAACGAGAAAATCCTACGATAATCTATCAAGTGATAGAGCAAAAGACGTGCCAAGTTAAATATGGCACGTCTTTTGCCAGTTTTGTCAGTCCTTTTATGGGATATACAACAGCGCAAACTCCGCCTTTCTCCGTTTGAGCAGCATGGCGTGGCGTTTTCCTTTGTAGTTGCAGAAGGCTATATACTCACGGTAGATGTTCCTGTCACCAGCTTCCAGCTTCTTGATTAAGGTGCTTTTGGGGATTGTTTTGCTGCCTAACAGCTTCGCCGGTCCCACATTGTAAGCTAACGTGCCAAGCAAAATCGAATCAACCCCGAATTTACGGAACATGGCGACAAATTTGCGCAGGTCTTTCCGCAAAAGTTCATCCGCATCCCGTTTTGTCATGGTTCGTGCCGAATACTTCTCGTTTGGCAAAAGTTTGTGACCCCAACCGACGTATGGGTAGTGTTTTTCTGAGTGCCAGCCTTCAAAGTAGCGGCAGCATAAAAAAGCACGTTCCATAAGCGGCAGTCGGTAGATTGCCGCCTGCCCGTCCGTTCCCTCTTGGCGGCTGATCTGCGCGGACACAGAACAGACCGTCAGAAGTGAACAGAGCATTGTCATGAATACACGCATCATTTCAACAAGGGGCTGAAGTTGCCGATGGGAACGATGGTAAGATCGTCGTCCTTTACATTCCTGTTGTTGAAGTCAAATTCCAGTTCGTAGGAGTTGCTAAAGTTATCCTCCACCACCACGATGAAATTATGCGCCTCATCACCCGCCGCCGTGTAGTACAGGCGGAATTTTTCGTTCTCCAGCAGGTAGCGGTCGTTAGGCAGGAAGGTGATGCCGTTATCCATTTTGAGCGAGCCTTCCCCCTCGAACTGGAAATAGCGGATGGTATAGAGCGTACCCGAAAAGTCGCCCTCCTTTTTCAGTTCACAGCGGATTTCCACTGTCTGCCCCTTTACTACCTTGTTCGGCACGGGCATGACCTCCACCGTGAAGGGATAGGACTGCTGGATGTCCATGTCATCGTCACATGACACGAGGGTGAATGACATGGCGGCTATCAGGCATAACGCCACTGCCTTGAATATTGATGTTCTCTTGTTTCTGTTGTTCAGTATGTTCATTGTTCTTCGATTTTTAGATGGTTGTTTTTCTGTTTTTTCGTTGTCAGTTGCAGGTACTCGTTCAAGTCCTTGCAACCGTCATAGAGGGAGGAACGGTCGGTGACACGTTCCCCGTATCGCATGGTAAGTGCGGCAAGCGTCCGCCGTCCGGCTTCGTCACGGTCGAGGAAGCAGCCGATGCGCCCGTATCCGTCCAGCAATCCCGCCGCCTTCTCCACGTTGGCGACTGAGTTCAGCACAAGACAGTCAGCGTTACCGGTTACACCAAGCGTCACGGCAGAGAGAAAGTCCATGAAGCCCTCGAACACGAGGCACTCGTCAGCCGGGATGTCATTCGCCTTTACCAGTGATACAGACTTCGGAGGTATGCAACCCTTGAAATATCGGCTTCTGACTTCATAGCCACCTGCCATGTTCGGAAAGCCAACGGCAAAATACCGTTTCCCACGCACACCGTAGTTCAAGCGGCAGCAGTGACGGGATGCGATGGCGTAAGGGATGCCCCGTTCCTCTAAATACTCCGTCAGCAGTGAGCGGAGCAGCGGAGCGACCTCCACATCCTCAAAAACGGATTCGGTCGGCTTCGAGAGATAGACGGGCTTTTCCCATCCGGCAACCGTCATATTGGCGGCTTCCGCTATGAACTTCGCTTGCTTCATGAAGTCATCGCTTTGCAGAAACTCCCCGGCAAGCGTGAAGATGTCGCCGCCCTTGCCCAAACCGAAGTCGTACCAGAGCTGTTTCGCCACGTTCACACGGAAAGAGGATGTGCGCTCGCCCCTGTACGGGGCAAGATACCACAGCTCGTTACCGCTCCTTCTGACAGGCTCATGCCCCAGCCGTGCGAGAAAATCCGCAAGCGGCATCCTTCTGACAGCATCTATTTCCGTCCTTTCCATGCCCGTGTCAGTTGATGATGAACTTGATACCGACCCCGAACTGCGTGTGGAACTTCCGTGTGTCGCCACCCCAAAGGCAACGCTCCCGCAGGTTGGCAAGCAGGGCGATACGGTCTGCCACGTAACACTCCACATCGAGCGTCAGCGCACCGCCGTAGATGAAGGCGTCCCGGTCGTGCAGCGTGGAGCCGTCATGCAGCACCTTCTTCCCCCAATTTACCGCCTCATATCCGGCGAGAGCCGAAGCCCCGGCATAGACGAAAACAATCTTTCGGGCGTCCGACAGTATCTTGAAGTAATAGCCGCCCTCCGCCGTGAACTGCGCCACGGGTATCTTGGTGTCCTTGTAGGGATTGTTCTTCAACAGGTATTCGCCACCGAACACCCACTTGTTCCCCTTCTTCGTGTAGGTGGAGAGAGCCGCCCCGAAGCTGTACCCGCCGTCCTTGCCGCCGAGATTGAAGCCGTCCGCCATGTCCGCCCTCACCTCGATGCCCTGCATCTTCGGCAGACACCGCTGGGCGTGCGCCTGCCCTGTAAAAAGGGCAAGCGACGCGATGATTATTGCGATGTACTTTCTCATGGTCAGCGTACTTGAAGTTCGTTGATGGTACCCGCGCGTACCAAATCCTCGTTCTCAATCACGAAGGACTGGTGACGGCCGCCGTTCTTCTCGTTCAATTCCACCACGAGGCACTTGTCATCGGGGATGGTGAACTTCGCCATCGTGAAGACCGTGCGCTCGCTCTTTTTGCCCGGCACGAGGGTGGCGTAGTTCTGCGCGCGGAGCGGCAGAATAATCTGCTCCTGCACGGCAGTACGCTTCGCAACCTTCTTGTCCACGATTTTCCAAGTGATGTAGTCCACATCGAAAGGCACGTTGCTCTGGTTCTTTATCTCCGTGTGGAAATAAAGCAAGCCGTTGTGCGTGTAGATGCCTTTCAACAGGTATTGGATGCCGAAACGCTTGCAGCCGATATGCTTCACCTCGCGCTTGTTCTGTTTGTGGATGGACTTCATGATAAGGCGCACCAGCATCGGGCTTTCGCTGCCCAGCTCTTTCAGATAGATTTCCTGCGCGTTGTTCGGGCGGTTCACCGTGCTGCCGTCATGGATGAAGTCGCACATCTCCACGTTGAGCAACAGCGGTTCGGCGGCGTACTTCACGTTGAAGGTGTAGAAACTGCCGTCCTCCGTGATGACGGACATATTCGTTTCGTTGGGAAAATTCCTTACGGTAGCCTTCACACGGATGATGTTCTCCGCTCCGTCGGCTTTCCCGGCAATCAGGTCGGGCGAGCCTAAATCGACATAGCGCACCTCCGCCGGAAAAATGACGTGGACGGTCTTGTCGTAGGTCACTTCCAGACCGTGCGGCGGTATCATGCGGTCGAAGGTCAGCTTGCGTGACAGCCCGTGATATAGGTCGCCGTCCGCCTCCTTCTGCGGATAGACCTCCTTCGTCAAGGTCGGTTGTTCACTTCCGTTGGTCGTTTCAACGGTTACATTCTCCTGCGCGTTGGCAGTTATGATGCCCATAGCGAGGGCAAACATGATGATTACTTTTCTCATTACTTTTGGATTTTAGTGGTAATTTTTATTGTTTTCAATATTTTTCTTGGTAAAGCATGACCCTGTACCCGGCTTTCAGATGCACCTTGACGGTTCGCATCTTTTTGGCGATGTACTGGCTCGTGCCTTGTATCAGCCCCTTGCCCAAGTCGGAGGCGAGCTGCGCCCCGGCATTGGTGGAGATGTTGATGCTGCTTCCCAGCGAGCCGCCCATGTTGGCGGCGACCTCCCGGACGGCGTTCATCTCCATCGAGTTCGGGATGAAGATGCCGGGCTGTCCGTCCGTGTCATAGACCGCAAGCTCCACGGGGATAATCGTGCCGTCGTATTCCAGCGAGGTAATCTCGATGTCGAGCCGCTCACCCTGTATCTTGCCCGTGCCGACCACCACCGCACCCCGGGGTATTGTCCTGCCTGCCACCGCCATAGGCTCCAGCAGGCGCAGCCTTACCGTCTGCCCGTCCGTCACGCTCTGCGCCCCATGCACGCACGCCGGTATGGTGTTCCTGTCCAATACCTCCGCCGTGCCGACAGCCGTGTTGAAACCCCGGTTGCGTTCCTGCGATAAGGCGGCGACAAACTCCGCGTTACTCATAGGCTGTGAGAGTGAAGAAACTACTTGATGCTCCACCTGTCTGATAGGCATTGCCTTGTTCTTCTTCCCTTTCTGCACGGTAGTTGGCTCTGCCCTCTGTTCCGCCGATGGCTGTCCTCCGTTCTGACCGCCCATGTACTTTGCCGCCAGCTCGTAGGACTTCTCCATAAGAGCCACCTGCTCGTCCATAGAGGAAGCCTTGCCCCTCTCGCTTTCCAGTTCCGACTCCAGCGATGCGATGCGCTCCAACAATTCGTCCATCTCCGCATTGTCGTTTTTCGGCTGGTCGTAGAAGTTTCCGAGCGTGGCGTTCAGGTCACGGTAGGCGGCTGCGGAGGACTGGATGGTCTGCGGCGTGGCTGGCTTTGCCCTTTCTTCCTTGCCGCCCGGATTGGCGAGGTCGAAGTCCACTCCGTTCTCCGTTCCCGCTATCTCGCGGTCGAACATGTCGCCCAGCTGCCCGATGGCACGGTTGCGGCTCTCCTGACGCTCTTCCATCTCCCCATGCTCGTAGGCTTTCAGCTTGTCGCCGATAATCTGCCGGTTCGCCTTGTCAGCGTCGGGCATCTCGGTGTTGTATCCGTCCGTTCCCGGCGGTTGCTCCTTGCCGGAGGACGGGGCGAATATCAGCCACATCGCCCCGATGAACACCAACACCATAGCGGGCAGCACGATCATCTTCTGCCGTTTCAGCCGTTGCGCCTCTGTCAGCGGTTCGCGCTCCTTTTTCGGTTTCCCCGTTTCGGGAGCAGCTTTGTTCTCTTTCGTCGGTTCATTCTTTGTCTGTTCCATATAAATAAGGTGTTAAGTGATTGCCTGTTTCCGCCGGGGTCGGCAGTTCCACCCGTCCGGCGTGTCCCGTTTCCATATGTGAGCCGTCGTTCCTGCCGATGTCATAGACGGCTCTGCCGAAGGTGTAAAGGGCAAGCACCGCGAAGGCGGCGAACATCCCCAGCACGATGCGGCGGCGTGTTTCCGGCGGCAAGCCGTCCAGATACCCTTTGAGACTTGCCGCCAAGCGTTTCCGTTTGTCGTGGAGTTTCCAATACATGCCCCACATTGATTTTCTGATACTTTTCATGTCCTGTTACCGTTTGATAGTCTGTAAATCCTTGTTCTCAATGATGGTGAAACCCTCGATGGTAAAACCGTTCGGGTTGTCATCCGACCGCGATGCGTTCAGCAGGCGGCAGGTGGTCACGAGGCTGCGCTCGGTGACGTTGCTCTGCCGGATGATTTTCTGTGTGGCGTAGGTCACGGCACGGTAGGGATAGGCGTTGAAGTCGCACACCACGCTGTCCACCTTCAGCACTTGGTTGATGTTCCCGGCGATGATGCGGTTGTAGTACCCCTTCTCCGCGAAGTCCGAATAATAGTGGTACACGCTCTTGTCCGCCAGCAGCAAGGCACGTTTCACGTTGTGTTCAATCGCGCTTTTTTCAGGTGATAGCGTGAAGAACATCTCGTGGAAACGGCGCACATGTTCCCGTGCCTCCGCCGGGCGGTTCTGCGACAAATCCTGAGACAAGGCGAGCATCAGGCTCTTGCCGTTGTCCAGCACATAGATTTTCTCCCGTTGCTTCTCTGCGAAACGGTAGGAGTTCCACACGCTCCACACCGTCACCACGGCGCACAGCGAGAGGAAGACGATACCGAACAGGCGTATCTGCCTGAACGACGATTCGATGTTTCTAAGTGATTTGAATTCCATTTATATTTTCCAATTTATGATTGCACATTGATTATTTCAGCAATTTGCCGACACGTCCGACTGCGTTTCCTGCGGCTGCACCCGCCACGCTGCCCGCCATGCTTCCGGCTCGTCCCGCCATCTGGTTCACGTTGCGACCGTAACCGCCCATGCCTCCGGCTTGGATAATCCAGCCCGCAACGGTGGGAATGGTAAAGTAGCCGATGATGCCGATGCAGAGGAATACGATATACACCCCGTCGCTCGAATCCAGCGAGAAGTTCGGGTCTGCCTGCATCCGCTCGATGTCGTTTTGCAGCATCAGAACCTGTATCTTCGCCAGTATGGTGCTGAACATGTCCGATACCGGTAGCCACAGATAGACCTGTATATAGCGGCATATCCACTGCGTGAGCGTGTTTTGGAAACCGTCCCATACCGACAGGGCGAAGGCTATCGGACCGAGAATCGCCAGCACCACGAGAAAGAAGGTGCGGACGGTGTCTATCACGAGGGCGGCGGCTTGGAACAGCAGTTCGAGTATCTCGCGGAAGAAGTCGCGGATGCTCTTCTTCATGTTGTACATTCCCCGGTCGATATACATTCCCGCCATCGTCACCATGTCGGAGGGCGACCAGCCGAGTTCCTCCAGTTGCTTGTCAAATTCCTCGTTGGACACGAGGTAGGCGGTTTCGGGGTTGCGTACCATCGCCTCGTATTCCAGTTTGTCCTTCTGCTCCCGGTATCGGTTCATGTCCAGCGTTTCCGCCTCCAGCATCTTTGCCGTGCCCTGTACGACGGGTGAGAGGATGCTGTTTATCGTGCCCAGCACCACAGTCGGGAAGAACATGATGCACAGACCGATGGCAAAAGGACGGAGCATCGGGAATACGTCTATCGGTTCAGCTCTCGCCAGCGACTGCCATACCCGGTAGGCGACGTAGAACAGCGCACCCAGCCCGGCGATGCCTTTCGCCACACCAGCCATGTCCCCACACAGCGGCATCATCTGCTCATAAAGTGAACGTAAAATCTGATGAAGGTTGTCGAACTTCATAGGCTACCAGTATCTTTCGTTCATGTTCCCGTACAGCCCCATGATGCGGTCGAGGTCGTTCTTCTTTTTCGCACGCAGGTAACTCACGGAGATGTTCTTGTTCGTGTAGTAGCTCACGAGGTTGCGGTAACGCTTCATCTTCGAGTGGCAGCGTTCCACCACGTCCATGCGCTCCTTGTCGGTCATGGAGAGCGTGGTGATGTTCACCACGTTCCTGAGTTCCGTCAACACTTCGTTGCTTTCCTCCAGCAGTTTCGTGTAGCCGAAAGCGATTGCGGAAAGCTCTTCGGGTCTGAAATTCCCGTCACGGAGCATCCGTTGGAAACTGTTCACATAGATGTCTGTGATGTCGCCCACCATCAGGATGGTCTGCTGCACCTTGCGGGCGTCCTTGACCAGATTGTTCACCGATTTGAGGGCATCGTAATACTTCTTGCCCTGCTGATAGATTTTCACCGTCTCCTGAAAGTTGCTCACCATGTTCGTGGCGGTCTTGGAGGTATGGATGATGTTTTTGGAGGCATTGATGATGCCCTGCGCTAGATTGCCCGGATCGCTTACGACCCACTGTGCGCTTGCCCTGCCCGCGAAAAGCAGGCACAGGCAGATAATCATTGTTATTCTTGTTCTCATGTTACTTTGGATTTTAGTGGTTGTTATTCTTCGGTCGGATGTCCCGGCTGCGGCTTCACCCGCACATAGTCCCCGTTTGGCGAGAAAGTCAGCACATCCGTGGCCTCGTTGTAGGACACGTCGATGCGGAAGCCGGTGTTCATGAACAGGTTGCCGTTCTCCTCCTGCAAGAGATAGGTTTCCGGCTTGAGCTTGCGGCGCAGACCGCTACGACGGAACACCGTCACTTTGTAGGCTTCGCCCTCCTTGTAGATAAGCACGTCAGGTTTTCCCTCCACGCTCTCCCAGTTCCCGCACAGCATGTCGCGGCGGTTGTCGGCCACGTCGCAGGATTGCAGCATCATGACCGCCAATCCGATAAGGCACTTGCTGACTTGCAGCATTTTCACTTTTGGTAAATTCATACGCGTTTTTCTTTTTTGGTTGATACATTCTGTTTTTTAGTTATTCCTTGTTTCTCCGCCTTTCGGCAAGCTGCCGGATGGCGGCTTCGATGTCGTCGCCCAGCTTCTCCGCCAGACGGTAAACCTCCACTTTTTCCGTTTCCTCGGTGGTGTACGCCAGATACTCTTCCGCGCTGACCTCCGTGGCATAGACCGCCGACTGCGTGCCGCCCAAGCCTATCCACACCTCCTTGTAGAGCCGTGAAGGGTTGTTCGCCATGTTGATGGAGAGTATCTGCGACTTCTCCTTTTCCGTCAGTCCGAGCAACGCCTGTATCTGGTCGAACTTGTTCATATATTTCCTTTGGTCAAGCAGGATTTTACAATCCGAGTTGTTGATAATGCTCTCTTTGACCACCGGAGAACTGATAATGTCGTCCACCTCCTGCGTCACCACGATTGCCTCGCCGTAATATTTTCTGACCGTCTTATACATATAGCGCAGATATTCAGCCATGTTCGCCGATGAGAGGGCCTTCCAAGCCTCTTCCACGATAAGCTGTTTCCGCACGCCTTTCAGCCGCCGCATCTTGTTGATGAAGGCTTCCATGATGATGATGGTCACGACGGGGAACAGTTCGCGGTTTTCTTTAATCGAATCTATCTCGAAGACGATGAACCGCTTGCCGAGCAGGTCGATGTTCTCCGTGGAGTTGAGCAGGAAATCGTAACGCCCGCCCCGGTAATACTGCCGCATGGTGGTGAGCATGTTGTCGATGTTGAAGTCGGACTTCTCCACCTTGATGTCACGCTGTGCCAGTTCCTTGCGGTAGTCGTCACGCATATACTCGTAGAAGGTGTTGAACGACGGCACGATGCTACGGTCGGATTGGATGCGCTCAATATAGGCACTCACGGCACTGCCCAGCTCGCCGCTCTCCGTCTTTGTCACCTTGTCGTCCTCCGACTTCCAGAGCGTCAGCAACAGGGTCTTGATGCTGTCCTTCTTCTCCACGTCGAAGATGTAATCGTCGGTGTAGAACGGGTTGAAGCTGATGGGCTTATCTTCCGTGTAGGTGAAATACACACCGTCCGCTCCGCCTGTCTTGCGTCGGATCATGCCGCACAAGCCCTGATAGGAGTTTCCCGTGTCCACCAATACCACATGTGCGCCTTGCTCATAATATTGGCGCACGAGGTGGTTCATGAAGAAAGACTTGCCGCTGCCCGAAGGACCCAGCACGAACTTGTTGCGGTTGGTCGTGATACCTCGCTTCATGGGCAGGTCGGAGATGTCAAGGTGCAGCGGTTTTCCCGTGAGCCTGTCCACCATCTTGATGCCGAAGGGCGAGAGCGAGCTGCGGTAGTTGGTTTCCTCTGTGAACAGGCACACCGCCTGTTCGATGAAGGTGTGGAAACTCTCTTCCGCCGGGAAGTCCGCCGCATTGCCGGGTATCGCCGCCCAGTAGAGTGTCGGGCAGTCGATGGTGTTGTGGCGCGGCACGCATTCCATGCTTGCCAACTGGCTGCCCACGTCGTTCTTGATATGCTTCAGTTCCTCCGCATCGTCGCTCCACGCCATGACGTTGAAGTGTGCCCGTACCGAGGTCAGTCCGTAGGAATGGGCTTCGTTCAGGTATTGGTCTATCCACTCGCGGTTGATGCTGTTGCTCCTTGAATAGCGAGATAGCGACTGCATGTTACGGGCGGACTTCTCGAACTTCTGCAAGGTTTCCTCACTGTTGTCTATCAGCACATACTGGTTGTAGATATGGTTGCAGGAGAGCAGAAGCCCCACCGGGGAGGCGAATGACAGTCGGCAGTCACTCCGGTCGGTGGAGAGCTTCTCGTAACGGGTGTCGGTAGCCACCTTGCCCGGCAGGTCTTCCGCGTCGGAGAGGGTGTGCAGACACAGGCGGTTGTCGCCGATGCGCATCTCCCTTGCCGAAAGCTCGATGTCCTGCAAGGTGGTGTCACCTTCCGGCATGAGCGAGAAGTAGCGTTCAATAAGTCCCGTCTTTCCCTCAGTACCCACAATCTCATCGGTGGAGAGGCGGCGCAGCCTGACAAGCCCGCTGTCGTTCATGATGCGCTCGAACTGTTCGCAGGCTTCCAAGAACTTGGTCGTGGTTTCCCTGTCCAGCTCCTTCGGGATGATATGTCCCCGGCACAGCGTGCTGAAATTGCTCTGCATCCGGTTACGCTCCTTTGTTGTCTTGGTCAGGTAGAGGTAGCAGGTGTGTTTCAGGTACGGACGCTCGTTGAAGTGACGCTCGAAAGAGCGGCTTAAAAAGCTCATGTCGTCCTTCTGAAGCTCCGGTTTGTAGCGTTCCTTGATGAACCAGTCCTGTTTGTGGACGACGGAGTAGTCCGGCAGCACCTTGATAGCCTTGCACCAGCAACTGTGTATCGCCTCGTACTCCGCACCCGTCACGGTGTAAAGTTCCGGTAGTTCCACCTCGAAAGCCACCGTGATGTCGGCGTCCTTTGAGATGATGCAGCCATGCTCCACCGCTAAAAGTGGGAACCTGTTTTCCAGTGTTGTCATTTTCGATGTATTCCTCATTGTCTTTCTTCCTTTCGTTGTCGTTTGAACAGACGGGTTATCCGCCGCCGGTTGATAAGGTATCGGGGATGGCTCCGTGCCGCTCCTAATTTCATCAGCCCGTGTTCACCGTACCGGGCGTTCAGCGCGAAGGTCTGCCATACAAGGAGGGAGGACGATGCCGCGCCGAAGCCGATACATATCCACTGGTCGATACCGACCATGTAGAGGATGACGAACAGGACGAAGAGAGCCAGCAGACCTCCGCAGAAGATGAAGAGGTACTGTGCCTTCAAGCCCTTGAACTCTACCGGACGGCCGATACCCTTGTTGATTGGGTATTCAGCCATACATTATTTATTAAAGGAAGAATGAGCGCAGGATGGTGGCGGCAACAATCAGGAAGATGCACGCGCCGAACCACGAGGCGGCTGTCTTGCTGGTGTCGGGGTCGCCCGATGAAAACTTGCCGTACACTTTTACGCCCCCGATAAGCCCGACGACTGCACCGATGGCGTATATCAGTTTAGTTCCGGGGTCGAAATAAGAACTCACCATAGAGGTGGCTTCGTTGATGCCCGCGATGCCGTTTCCCTGCGCGAAAGCGGAGGCGGTTGCGGCGATGACAAGTGCCGCGGAGAGGATTGCTTTTCTGTTTTTCAAGATGTTCTTGTTCATAAACTGTTCTTGTTTTTTGCCGTCAAAAGGGTGGATGGTCCTTTGTCGGGCGGTTGATACTTTGTTTCTTTACTTTGGTTTTAGTGGATGCCCGTTTGTTTCCACGGACGTGGGCGTGTCCGTTGCGGATGGGGATGCGCCTTGCGTTTCCTCGCCGCGTGGGTTGATGTCATTCTTTCATGTTCATTTCTTTTATTGTTGTCATACATAGTTGCGAATGTCGAACTCCTCGATGTTGTCCGGCACGACGAACTCCTTTTCAGATTTCTTCAGCCGAATCTCGATAAGCCCCTTGATGCGGATGCCTATCTCCGAAGAGCCTTCCATCATTTTCTCGTACAACTCCGTGCCCTCCATGTCGGTGAACACCTTAGCCGCCTTTTCACGTTCCGCCTGTGTCGCGTCCGGGTTTTTGGCGGTCTTGCAGGCGTCGTCAATCTCGTCAAAGCTGCTGCCCGAAGCCCGTGGCGTGTCCGAGGCGTCCTCTTCCGGTTCGTCGTCCCCGTATCCCAGTTCCTCCGGCGGTATGCTCGTGAAGGTCTCATCGAGTTTTTCCTCCGGGACTTGTGCCGGGCGGGATGCGTTTCCCGTTTTTCCGTCGTCAAAAGTAGCCTCTTCCTCCGACAGCTCAATGCCTTTTTCAATAGTGGCGGCTTCTTGCGTCGGTATGGCAGCGGTTGTCCGGGTGGATGCCATCCTGAAACGGCTCTTGCCGATGATGTCCGCCTTTTCCGCAGGGACTTCCTCGTGTGCCGCTATGCGTTTAGCCTCATTCCCGTCCAGTGACCGCCATAATCCGACAATGCCCTTGAAGAAGCGGACAATCCGCGTGTCCATGATGCGCTCGTAAAGGAGCAGGAACAGGAACCAGAGGTTGCAGCCGACCGATACCGCCAGCAGAATGTCTGTCATGCTGATTGTGTAATTCATATCCTTCCGTTTTTGGTTAGAATACTGAATTGTAATTTCGGGCATAAAGGCTCTTTATCGCATCTTCGCACTGGTTGAAGTGGTGCGTCAGCACATGGTCGATGTAAGCGGACAGCGTAAGCCGGTCATGCCCGATTACACGGGTGATACGCATGATACGCTCGTGGTACTCCGGGCGCACATACGCCATCTTCCCCTCACGTGCCTTTACTTCCGGGTCGCGGATGAACAGGCGTTCATAGTCCTTCTCACTGCATTTGCCGCTTACCGGGACAGGCGACAGTATTTCCACACTCGCCTGCACTTGGGTAAACATACCTCCGCAGTCTTGCTGTGGTCTTTTTTCATTCGGTGTCATTTCTTTTTCCATTTTCAAATCAGATCTTCACGTTGTTTCTTGTACAGTTCGTTGATTCTCTCCTTGTGCTGTTCCAGATGCTGGCGCAGCACGGTATCCACATATCCGCCTACTGAGATTTCCCCTCCGGCGATGTCGTTCACGATTCTGAGGATCTTGCCGTGGACGTCACGGCTGATATAGACACATTGGCGGGTCTTTATCTCGTTGCGGCGCAGGAATAGCTCGTTGTAGTCCTCGTCCTGCCTTTTCCGGCGTCCACTTTCCCTCTGCGCTTTTTCCCGTGTTACGGGTTGCACAGGAGATGGTTCCGGTGCGGCGGTGTCCTCTTCGGTCGGTGCAGCTGCGGGTACTTCCTGTGCGGGGCGCAGTGTCCCGTCCTGTGTGCGCCGCCCGATGGAGGCTAACAGCAGTTCCTCGTCGATGCCTTCCGTGTTCACTTTCCTGCTGCCCATGCTCACTGCGGTCTGATGATGTCGCTTATCTCTTCGGAAAACTCCCGGATGCCACTCCCTTTCAGCAGTGCCGTGTCCATCGGGAAGATGGTGGAGCGGAAAACGCTCTTGCGCTCTTCCGAAAGGTCACGGCGGAACTTCTTGCTGTCGGGCAAGCGGGTGGAAAGTACCGGAAAGCCCATTTCGGCTATCACTTCCTCGTAGATGCCGTACAAGTCGTTCCTCTCCCTGCCGTCCACCATCGTCCAGAACAGATGCAGCCCCTTTGTTTTCGCCTGTCCGGTAGTCATCAGCCTGTCGCGGAACATCGTGACGAATTTCAGGGTACTCTCCACGACAAAGCGGTCGGCACTCAGCGGAGTGAAAATGTAGTCCATCTGCGAGAGCGTCTTTATCACGCCGTTGCTTCGGAGTGTGCCGGGCATGTCGAAGAACACCACGTCGGGTTTCACGTCCTCAGTGGCAATCATCCTCTCGGCATCGTCGAGGGCGTTCACCGCATTGCTTTTGACGATGGTGTAGGCGTTCTTTTTGATCCGGCGGAAATGGTCGCAAGCGAGAGCCTTGAAGTAGGTGCTGCTGTCGATAAGCCCCATTTCGTGTTCGCGCAGCCCGTGGATGCTGTGCTGCGGGTCGTCGCAGTCCACGACGGCGACATTGTAGCCTTTCACGTTGTGCAGGTAGCTGGCGGCAAGTGCCGTGACAGTGGATTTGCCGATGCCACCTTTCTGTGTTGCGAATGCAACGAAGATTTCCTTACTCATAGTTCCATTTATTTTAATTGTTGATGATTTGTTTTTCTGTTTCCATACGGATTTGGCTGTCGCACCATCCGCTTCCGTGACTACACACGCAGGCGGGTCGTCGCGTATCCGGTTCTGTGGTGAAGCGGTGCGTCGGACAAATGGTGATTGACGACATTGCGTCATGAAGTCATTGAATCCATACGTCACCGAATTGTCGGAGAACCGGGTTTCCGACGGTTCGGGTATCCGTTTCGGCAAGTATCCGAAGAAGCGGATTTCCGGGTATTTGAATGTTCCGTTTATCATATCTTCAAATCGTTCGTTTCTTGAATCATGCTGCAAATAAACAAGTATATTTTGGAACCTGTATCACTTCTCCGGCAAGTGGCGGCACGTTGCGCCGGTTGGCAGTCATTGACCGGGTCAAGCATCTGTCCGATACCGCTTTAAGGGCGTAACTTTGCACCCGGACAGCAGGGTTCGCCGATGACGCGCGGCCCGGAGTCCTGAAAGGTATTTTCCCAATCCGTCCCCTGACGGATTTTTATGTTCACCTGAACATAGCAAGATGTCTTTTCAGCCGCTCAAAATATTTTGAGCAGCCACGAAAAGCACTTGCCCTTGCAGGGGGCGGGCTTTCCCTCCGAAGTCGGGAAGCCTTTCAGAACTGCGGTGCTGTAATCCGAAGCGGCGGCTTATGCCGTCAATCCGCTAAATCCAAAGTAATATGAAAGAGAAAAGGAAAAGCAAATCAGGGAGAAATCCCAAACTTGATCCGGCGGTGTACCGGTACACCGTCCGTTTCAACGAGGAGGAACACAACCGTTTCCTCGCCATGTTCGGAAAATCGGGTGTCTATGCACGGTCTGTTTTCCTCAAAGCGCACTTCTTCGGGCAACCGTTCAAGGTGCTGAAGGTGGACAAGACGTTGGTGGACTATTACACCAAACTGTCGGATTTTCATGCACAATTCCGTGCCGTGGGTACGAATTACAACCAAGTCGTGAAGGAACTGAGGCTGCATTTTTCAGAGAAAAAGGCGATGGCGTTGCTCTACAAATTAGAGCAACACACCGTCGAACTCGTGAAACTGAGCCGCCGGATTGTGGAACTTTCAAGGGAAATGGAGGCAAAATGGTCGCAAAAATCAGTGTAGGAAGTTCGTTGTACGGCGCGATTGCCTACAACGGGGAGAAGATTAACGAGGCGCAGGGGCGGCTTCTCACCACCAACCGCATCTACAATGACGGTTCGGGAACGGTGGACATAGGCAAGGCGATGGAGGGTTTTCTCACCTTCCTGCCACCGCAGATGAAGATCGAGAAGCCGGTGGTGCATATCTCTCTCAACCCGCACCCGGAGGATGTGCTGACCGATATTGAGTTGCAGAATATCGCCCGCGAGTATCTGGAAAAACTCGGTTTCGGAAACCAGCCTTATCTTGTATTCAAGCACGAGGACATCGACCGCCACCACCTGCACATCGTGACGGTCAACGTGGACGAGAACGGGAAAAGGCTCAACCGGGATTTTCTCTACCGCCGCAGCGACCGTATCCGCAGGGAACTGGAACAGAAGTACGGATTGCATCCGGCAGAACGTAAAAATCAGAGATTGGATAATCCGTTGCGCAAGGTGGCCGCATCGGCAGGTGATGTGAAGAAGCAGGTAGGCAACACCGTGAAGGCTCTGAATGGGCAGTACCGTTTCCAGACGATGGGCGAATACCGTGCGCTCCTTTCCTTATATAATATGACGGTGGAGGAAGCGAGGGGCAACGTGCGCGGACGGGAGTATCACGGGCTGGTCTATTCCGTCACGGACGACAAGGGTAACAAGGTGGGCAACCCGTTCAAATCCTCGCTTTTCGGGAAGTCCGCAGGCTATGAAGCCGTACAGAAGAAGTTTGTCCGTTCCAAATCGGAAATCAAGGATAGGAAACTGGCAGACATGACGAAACGCACCGTCCTTTCCGTGCTGCAAGGCACTTATGACAAGGACAAATTTGTATCCCAACTCAAAGAGAAGGGCATCGACACCGTACTGCGCTACACAGAGGAAGGGCGCATCTATGGGGCTACCTTCATCGACCACCGCACGGGATGCGTGCTGAACGGTTCGCGCATGGGTAAGGAGCTTTCGGCGAATGCCTTGCAGGAACACTTCACCCTGCCATACGCCGGACAACCGCCGATACCGCTATCCATCCCTGTGGATGCTGCGGACAAGGCACACGGGCAGACCGCCTACGACAGTGAAGATATATCGGGCGGTATGGGCTTGCTCACTCCCGAAGGTCCGGCGGTAGATGCCGAGGAAGAGGCTTTCATCCGGGCGATGAAGCGCAAAAAGAAGAAAAAACGCAAGGGCTTGGGTATGTAATCAGAGTATCAACAATTAAAAAATCAATGTATGTCACAACAAGAAGACGATTTGAGGGCATTGGCGAAAATCATGGATTTTCTGCGTGCCGTGAGTATCATTTTAGTGGTCATGAACGTGTACTGGTTCTGCTACGAAGCCATCCGGCTGTGGGGCGTGAACATCGGCGTGGTGGACAAAATCCTTCTGAACTTCGACCGCACGGCGGGGCTGTTCCATTCCATTCTCTACACGAAGCTGTTTTCCGTCCTTTTGCTTGCCTTGTCCTGTCTGGGTACGAAGGGTGTCAAGGGTGAGAAAATCACTTGGGGGAGAATCTGGACAGCATTTGCCGTCGGGTTCGTGCTGTTTTTCCTGAACTGGTGGTTGCTGCCCCTGCCGCTGCCGCTTGAAGCGGTGACGGGACTGTATGTCCTTACCATTGGAACGGGCTATGTCTGCCTGTTGATGGGTGGTCTGTGGATGAGCCGCCTGTTGAAACACAATTTGATGGAGGATGTTTTCAACAACGAGAACGAGAGTTTCATGCAGGAAACGAGGCTTATCGAAAGCGAGTATTCGGTCAATCTGCCGACACGTTTCTATTACAGGAAACGCTGGAACAACGGTTGGATCAATGTAGTTAATCCCTTCCGTGCGTCCATCGTGTTGGGTACGCCGGGCAGCGGCAAGTCCTATGCCGTGGTAAACAATTTTATCAAGCAACAGATTGAAAAGGGCTTTAGTCAATACATCTACGATTTCAAGTATCCCGACCTATCTACTATTGCCTACAACCATTTGCTGAACCACCCGGACGGCTACAAGGTAAAGCCGAAGTTCTATGTGATCAACTTCGACGACCCGCGACGCTCTCATCGGTGCAATCCCATTCACCCGGATTTTATGGAAGATATTACGGATGCCTATGAGAGTGCCTACACAATAATGCTCAACCTCAATAAAACGTGGGTGCAAAAGCAGGGCGACTTCTTCGTGGAGTCACCTATCATTCTGTTTGCCAGTATTATCTGGTATCTCAAAATCTATCAGAACGGGAAGTTTTGCACGTTTCCCCATGCTATCGAGTTTCTGAACCGCCGTTACGAGGATATATTTCCGATACTGACCTCTTATCCGGAGCTGGAGAACTACCTTTCGCCGTTCATGGATGCGTGGCTTGGAGGGGCTGCGGAGCAGCTCATGGGTCAGATAGCGTCGGCAAAAATCCCGCTTTCGAGGATGATTTCACCGCAGCTCTACTGGGTGATGTCAGACAGCGAGTTTACGCTGGACATCAACAATCCCGAAGAGCCGAAAATCCTCTGCGTGGGTAACAATCCCGACCGTCAGAATATCTACGGTGCGGCACTCGGTCTGTATAATTCCCGTATCGTGAAGCTCATCAACAAGAAGGGGATGCTGAAGTCATCGGTCATCATCGACGAGTTGCCCACAATATACTTCAAAGGGTTGGACAATCTTATAGCTACCGCCCGAAGCAACAAGGTTGCCGTGTGTCTGGGCTTTCAGGATTTCAGCCAGTTAGTGCGTGACTACGGGGACAAAGAGGCGAAAGTGGTGATGAACACTGTCGGCAATATTTTCTCCGGTCAGGTGGTGGGGGAAACAGCCAAGACGCTCTCCGAGCGGTTCGGTAAGGTGTTGCAGAAACGGCAGTCCATCTCCATCAACCGGCAGGATGTTTCCACCTCCATCAACACGCAGATGGACGCGCTCATTCCACCGAGTAAGATTTCCGGGCTTACGCAGGGAATGTTTGTCGGTTCTGTATCCGACAACTTCAACGAGCGTATCGAGCAGAAGATTTTTCATTGCGAGATTGTGGTGGATGCCGAAAAGGTGAAACGGGAAGAAAGTGCCTACAAGAAAATTCCCGTCATTACAAACTTCACGGACGAGGACGGCAACGACCGCATGAAGGAAACGGTGCAGGCGAACTACCGGCGCATCAAGGAAGAGGTGAAGCAGATTGTGCAGGAGGAACTGGAGCGTATCAAAAACGATCCGGTGCTGTGTAAACTGCTACCAGATAATGAGACTGTCTAACAAGTCCCCAAAATTGAAAATTATCCCTATCGAAGTTTGAAGTGACCCCCAAAAGTTGGATACAATTTTTTTGGGGGGCACTTCAGTTCTGACGGGTAAAATCGTAAAATTCGGACTTGTTAGACAAATACTTACGCGGTTTCAACCTCAGGTACTGAATCTATCGAATTGACAAATTTAACCAATTGCGGATCTGAATCTTTTTGTATGAGGTTTCGGAGACTCTTTTTCAATTCATAAGCATCATCCCCTGCTGTATTTATTAAATCCATATAAAAATCTTTGTTTTGCAGAATCAATGAACGGCATGCCCCATCGGAAATTACAGGTTTCACTATTTTATCAATAACGTCTCCAGCTTGACTTTTCAAATTACCATGCGATCTAAGCCATGTTTCGAAAAATTGAAACTTTATTGCATTGATAGTCTTTTTACCGATGCAGAAATCATTTCTTATATCGGTAACTGTCGATTTAATTTTTCGTTTATCCAATCTTTCAACTATATTCTTGAAACAATTAGGGAAAGGATTCAAACTTTGAGTTCCAGAAGCAATATCCATCAGAATCTTTTTGCCAAATTCAGTCAAGTTATCTGGCAAGGATTTGATTTTAGCCAGTAAATGTTTTATTGCGACAAACCAATAATATGATGTATGTGCTGTTCTTTGGGCGTATAATGTATCAACACTTATTTCAGACAACGCTTCGAACGCTATTTTATTGATATGATCGGTCAGGACATTGCTTATTTTAGTGGTCAAATCGTAAAAAGATGCGTCAGGAATTACATCTTTAATATTGTTCTTAGTGATATACTTATCCAAATCGGTATTCCACTCTGCTAAATGCTCGATAAATACCTCATCCGTTACACCTATTCTGTTCTTAATATCTTCAAATTGGGGCAATATGTCTGAGAGCAATAATTTATAGCCAAGTTTATGATTTACCATGTATTGTAGTGTTTCATTTAATAGCGGTATATTCCATCCCACACTATTTACTAATAAGTCTCCATGATCCACATAATAGTCCATGAGTTCTGCAACATATTTTATATCTCCACCCTCTATTAAGGAAACGGAATGACCATGTGCCAATTGCATGGCGACTAAATCGTAATATCCAGACTCTTTAATGTTTCGGCCATCAGTTTCTAATTCAGAATGCAACTGATTTATGTAGGTTGAATCTAACGTTACAGGTAAAGGTCTTTCTTCGTCAGATGCCAATAAACGATAGGTTGTAAATATAGCCCCTATATTATCTTTATTTACATTCTGTTCATCAATGCAATTCGTGATCGCTTGCAAAAGCGTTGGAAACGTATAGGTAGAATTATCTTTTAACGTTTTTACAATATCTGCATGGTCGAAATTATCGGGTAGTAAGTTTGCCAAATAATTATCGAGCGCCTCCGAATTTGTTGCTACTTGATAATATTTATATGCTTTAGTTGTCGCGTTATCCCGATAGGCAGCATCTGTTGCATTTGCAGCTTGAATATAATCGATAAATGTATTTGGCTTGACTGTTTTTGCTTCAATCAATGACGTAAAATCGCACGCCAACTTATTTTGCGCAATAAACCTGTCTATTGCATCTAACGTTTTGAAATAGTCGCCGCCATTGAAGTCATTGAACCGAACTATCTTCTTATATAATTGAGCAATCACATGGTTTTGGCTTTCCGTGTCTAAATGCAACAGCAGTTCTTGGTATTCGACAGGGAACACCTGCTTCTCTATGGATTCTTTTAATTTCAATTGTGCTATTCTTTGCCATACACGCAGAATAACATCGCTCTTTCGAGTTAATTTATGCAAACAATGTATAATCTTATCGATAAGCGCATTGTCCATACATTGTATAACTTCTTCTAATACAGTGTCAAATTGTTTATTAGTCTCTGCATATTGATTTATGTCGTGGTCTTCTTCTCCGTTGATGCAGCCTTCAATATATTTTTTCAATGGAATTTGTCGAGCATCTTCAACATCGACACCATATACCAAAGCTGCAATTTCGCGTTGTGTTTGCAGATCATTGTTAATTATTGTTTGAATGCCATTCAGATAGTCGCCGGACAATATTTGTTCTACTGGATTTGCCAGAATATCCGTCTTCTTCAAACAGAACAATGCTATGTTTATCATCAAAATTTCGTTACACCACTCTTGTTTAAGAGCGACCATCTCATTGATATATGATATAATTTCCCTAACATTGGCATTAGGATTTACCAATCTGAATATCCGATTTATAGTTTCTTTCGCTTCATTTTCTGTTTCTCCAAATGCTTCAACAAACAGTTTGTTGAATATACTTCGATAGTCGGTAATAACAGGAGGAGCAACACGATAAACAATAGGGAAAGTTTTATTGATAAAATACTTGGTCAGTTGTTTCGTTTGTTCGTCGGTCTCATCTCCGAATGCACAAGCTAAATGTGTTTCATCGAAAGGAATAACAGCCCAAACATTTTCAAAACCGCTATCGGCGAAGAACGTATGGATAGAAGACCATAATTCTTTTACTTTTTCAGCGGGGAGACGATCCATGTTGTCAAAAACAAGGACTAATTTACGTTGTCCTTTTTCCTTGATAAAATCAGAAATGTCTTGCATCCATGTTTTGAACTCGTAAACCGTTGGTTCGTCTTCGCTCAAAGTCTCATAGCAAACGTCCTTTTCGACTTTATCTTGATAAATAGCTAACATATAACTCCATCCATATTTATGATCTTTGCTATATGCCCATTTCCAAACGCACAATGCAATAAGAACTGGCAGTGCAGCTATGATAATAGACAATAAAGAAAACCACCATGTTGTGGGTGTAGGTTTTACTGCATACGCAATAAATGTAAATATCGGAGTTAAAACTGCAACCAAAAATGCCGCAACCATACCATTACTGATAAGGGGATATTTTTCGGTTACGGTCTCCGTTTTACGGGCTAATAAATATTTCAGCTTTTCAGACCATGATACGGTTTTCGTACCTCCACCTTTGACTTTTATTGTTGCATTTCCAGATAGGATACCATCATCAATAAGTTTGCTTGTAAGCAATTCCAATATAGAGCGGCGTTGCAAGTCCTCTTGATGTCCCCATGCGTCATACTCAAAAAAGTAATAGTCGTCTGATAATTCACGTTCCAACATTTTAACCACGTTGGATTTTCCAGATCCCCAAATACCTTCGATGCCGATAATTCGAGGTAAAGTACATTCCTCATCCAATGAATCATTCTGACAAAAATGGCGAGCAATAGTTTTTGCCAACCTTTCTTGCGAACCTCCATCGAATTTGTCAATACCACACGGTTTATTTTGGATAAACCGCGGATATTGCTGTTTGGATTGTAGTTTTGTTTCCATATACGTAATTTATTGATTATACGAACTCCAAATAATTCTCCCGATTTACCACATGAAACTCGGCATAGGGATAGGCTTCTTGGAAGGCTTTCGGTGCGGCCGGCATTTTATTTCCCCACTTGAACTCCAAGGCGGTAAGACTGTCGGCACTCTCCTCAATCAGGTCGATTTCCTGTTTGTCGTAGGTGCGCCAGAAATAGAACTCCCTGTGCAGTCCCTCATTGAAGTTCGCTTTGCGCCGCTCTCCGATGATGTAGTTCTCCCACAGCGCACCGACATCCTGCCGAATGGCCAGCGGTGAGAAAGCCCCGATAATGGCATTGCGAATGCCGTTGTCGTAGAAGTACCACTTGCCAGCTTTTGTAACCTCCTTGCGTAGGTTACGCGAATAAGCCCCCAGACGATAGATAACGAAGACCTTTTCCAATAGGTCGAGGTATTTTTCAACGGTCGTCTTGCTCATGCCGAGTTGTTTACCTAACTCTTCGTAAGAAACTTCGCTGCCCAACTGAAAAGCTATCAATCGCAGTAGATCGCGCATCTTGCTCGAATTTTTTAAGCCGTCAATTGCTAAGATATCTTTAAGCAGGTATGCACCGACAATATCACGTAGGTAGTCTGTTTTACGTTCATAGTTCTCCATCATTACTACTTCGGGATAGGAACCGTAAATCAAGCGCGCTTCGAGGTTCTGGCGGGTTTCAAGTGCCGTTTCCGTCTGTGCGATTTCCCGTTGCGAGAATGGTGTAAGGAGAAATTGCGTACTGCGGCCGACCAACGGTTCACCAGTCTTATTCAGCAAATCGAATGACGAAGAACCACTTGCCAAGACACTTATTCCCGGTATTTCATCAACTATCAACTTCAGAATACTACCGATTTGTGGTATGTTCTGTGCCTCATCAATAGCCAGCAAATCAATACCATCCAATAAATGCCGATAATTGGCTATTGAGCGATTCTCCAATAGTGCTAATGTGTCGTAGTCTTCGCCGTTGAGCATCATCGTCCTACCTGAATAGTTGTCCACAATTTTACGCATCATTACCGTTTTACCAACACGGCGAGCACCAAAAATCAGTACTGCTTTATTGGGCGCGATTCGTGCTGTAATCTTCTCTTGAAGTATTCTATTTACTGTTTCCATACCTTATAAAATATAATGCAAAGATAATCATATTTTTTTAATTGGCGAATTTTACAAAAAAAACGGGCTATTAAATGGCGATTTTTACAACCACAATCTTATGGAAGTTGTTTCATTGTTTTTAGTAATGATATATGTTCATACTATGATGACTCAATAATTTACCAGACATACGTTTCTGAAATTTGTCCTTATAGGAATGAAAAACTCACATATATTGTGCTAATTAATATATAATTAAATGAAAATAAAAAGACAGGATACGAGTATTCCTGTCTTCTCATATGTAATGGATATTTTTTTATTTTCTCATCCGCTCCAACTCCTCATCACGCAACATTCTCTCGTTCAGTTTTTCCTGCATCCTGTCAATGAAATAGGTGCGGCTTTCGTTCTTCCGGCGTTTGATATCAGTGTAGAAGCGGTAGCAGTCTTTAGAATCAACCCCGAATATCTTATAGAGAAGTGGGGCGAGCTGTTTGAGCGGCATATTGCCGTTGTTGATGCAGCCCATCACGTCTATGCCGTAGATAAGTTCCACGAGGTCGATGGCATTGCCCGTCCATTGAAGAAGGCTGGCGGTGGTTTCTGTTGCGTTGTTGGCGGATATTAGTGGTGGCACTTGGGGCGTGGCAAGGAATTTCTGCATCTTTCTTACGAAAGACAGAGCCTTGCTGACGTAGGCGGCAATCTCTCTTTTTTCTTCTGACAGATTACGTACGGGATGGTGCTGCAACTCGATTTCGATGTAGGCAAGCGCGATGACGGTAAGGTTCATGTCCATGCCGCCGTTGCACAGTTCGATCACTTGGGTGGCGAAAGCCGTGTATGCCGTTTCCATATTGCAGTCGCCGGCTTCGTTTATCAGGCGGAAAAAGTCGGTTTCCGCCAGCAAGAAATAATTCATGGTTCTGTCAATTTTGAAAATTACACTTTGTTTTCTGCGTGCGCACATGAATATAATTGGCAAAAAACGCGGCAGAAAATAAAAAATCCAACACTCAATTTTACAAAGTGCTGGATTTCAGAGGTATAAAATTCAGTATTTTTTCACAAGGACAAATTATCTCCGACTTAAATTGTTTGTAATCGGAACATTTATTCTATTCCTGAAAATAGAAATGTATGCTTGCCGCACATTTTGGCTATCTTGCTTTTTTATCAAGGATATAGATAATGCGACATACACCGTTGGGATAGCTTTTCAAAGAGGAAAGCGTCCAGTGTTGCTCTGGCAGAGCCGACTTAAAAAAATGTCGTCCGCTTCCGGATATGAAAGGAACGGTGTATAGTATGATTTCATCCACAGCGTGCATCCGCAGCAGTCCGTTTATATAGTCTGCCGTGTCCGGTGTGGCTTCCGCGAGGTAACGGATGTTTGTGCAGTCTTTTCTCCATTCGTGCAGCATTGAAATGGAATAGTCCGGTGTCACACGGTAAAAGGCTTTCTTCCTGATTTCATCAAGACCGCAACGGTCAAGGCACAAATCCTGATGTGCTTTATCATATAACTCTGAAGAAAGACATCCGTCCATCGTCAGTACGGCGAGAATCTGAACTTTACCCATAATCGTTTCCTTTCGTTAGGCAAGGGTAAAAAAGTAGCGTGCAATTCACACTACCTTCAAGCGATGGCTCTGGTAAAGCCTTTACGGAGAGTACGTGAATGCACGCTATGCGTAAGCATAGCATAAGCATCACGCAATCGTCTCCGTAGTTCCAATTTACCAGATTTTCGCTTGAAACGCCTTGCGGTCTTATCCTATATGTTGGCGGCGAAAAGCTCCTGCCAATCGCCGTTTTTCTCAAATGTTATGCAAAGATAGCCAAATTCAGTGAATTACGGGCTATGATTGCTTGAATTTATATTTAAGTCCATACTCTTCAAGTTTGCTGTATAGTGTTGTCCTGCCTATGCCGAGCAGTTCTGCGGCGACACTCCGGTTGCCGTTTGCCTGTTTCAACGCACGCAATATCCGCTCCTTATCCTCCGCGTCATTGCGCAAGGCGAAGCTGACAGTAGAGGTCGGTTTCGTCACGGCAAGTTCCAGATGCTCTTTCATGACAACACCTTCCTGCGCCTGCAATACAGCACCCATAACTTTCTGCCGAAGTTCCCGCACGTTGCCCGGCCATGCGTGTGTCAGCAACGCTTTACGTGCTTCGGAACTGAACCCGCTCACGCTACACTCCAGCTCTCTGTTTGCCATATCACGGAAGAACTCTGCCAGCGGCATAATGTCTTCTTGACAGTCACGCAACGGAGGAACGGTTATCCCGAAGTCGTGCAGGCGGTACAGAAGATCCTGCCGAAAACGCTTTTCATTCACCGATACCTCCAAATCTTCATTGGTAGCAGCGATGATGCGGACATTGAAATTCCGGTCTGCCTTGTCTCCGACCGGGCGATACCGCCTCTCCTGTATGGCACGGAGCAACATCTGTTGGGTTTCCAACGCGAGGTTTCCTACCTCGTCCAGAAACAACGTGCCGCCTTCCGCCTCATGGAAATATCCTTTCTTGGCATTGTCCGCACCTGTAAATGCACCTTTGACGTGTCCGAAGAAAGCCGACGGTGCAAGCTCTTTGGAGAGTGAACCGCAGTCCACCGCCACAAATGGCTTGCCTGCACGTTTGCTCTTGTCATGCAACAGGTGGGCAATATGCTCCTTGCCCGTGCCGTTCTCACCAAATATCATCACGCTCATATCGGTGGCGGCTACCAGCCTTATGCGGTGCATGATTTTCTGAAAGGCGGAACCTTCACGGGCGAATATAGGCATACGGCGTTGTCCTGCCTGACGTTCTTTCAGTATGGAACGGATCAGGGGGACAAGTTTATCCTCCACAAGCTGTTTGGGAATATAGTCTATCGAGCCGAGTTTCATGCTTTCCACGGCGGTATTAACTTCGGCGTAGTCGGTCATAATGATGAAGGGCTGCATCTTTCCCTCCTTTCGCATCCAGCACAAAAGGTCTATGCCACTGCCGTCAGGCAGACGCAGGTCGGCAACCACGATATCATTATCTGTTGCCTGTTGCAGATGTTTCTTCGCGGTTGAGAGGTGGTAAGCCTTCATATTGCGGTAGCCCTCCCGTGACAGCATATTGCAGACATATTCGCAATACACGATGTTGTCTTCCACCACAATTATTTTTGTCTTATTCATCTTCGTATTTTCTCCTTTCCTCTTCTGCCAACCGTATTATTTCCACTCCCTTATCCAGCACGGCAGTCACGGCATGGCTTAACGCTTCACCATCCGGGAGAGCATCGCCACGAAGCAATCCGTAAAGTACATTCAGCGGTTGGTCGGCACGGAGCACCTCCCACGAACTGCGCAGGTGGTGGATCAGGGAATCCAGCTTTTGCAGGTCTTTTTCTTTTGCTGCATCCCGTACCGCCTGCATTTCCTTTTCTGTTTCAGTTATCAACTTTTCCAGCATGACGGCTTCATTGCCATAGGACAATAAGGCGGAAAAGTCCGGTTTCCCGTCCGGTGTCGCTTTTATGGCACACCTGTCGGAAACCTCCATCAGTTCCGATATGGAGAACGGTTTGAACAGGCATCCGGCAAAGCCTTTTGCCAATAGTTCCCCTTTGTTACAACTGCCCGAAGCGGTTGCCACAACCACCGGGATTGTTGGTGAATTGCCCACGTTGGACGAACGCAACAGTTCCAGCAATTCGAAACCGTTTATATCGGGCATATTCAAGTCTGTCAGCAACAGGCTGTATTCTTTCTGGCGTATCATTTCCATCAGTGCCGCAGCATCGGTGCAAGTGTCGCAGTGTATTCCTTCTTGGGAATACATCTCTTTCAGCATCAGAAGTAATACCTCATCATTGTCAATGGCGACAACATCATGGAATTTATTGTTATGATAAACAGGTGTATTGCTTGTATATCCAAGCTGTTCTTCAGCTTCCTGCATAGAAATTTCAACTGTGAAACGACTGCCTTTCCCTTTCTTGCTGTCTAAACGGATTGTTCCGCCAAGCATCGACACAATATTACGCATTATGGCAAGCCCAAGCCCGAAACCCTCCTTTGCGGCGGCATTTGATAGACGTTCAAACGCACCGAACGCTTGTTTCTGTTCCTCTTCTGTCATGCCTGTACCTGTATCTTCAACGACCAGTGTCAGAACTCCATTATCATATTCAGTAATCAAAGAAACACCGCCTTCTTCTGTGAACTTGACAGCGTTTGACAGCAGGTTATTCCCGATTTGTATTATTCGCTCTTTGTCGGTCAATACAATGGCATCGTGTCCAGTCTTCACGGACAAGGACAGCCCTTTGTTCACGGCAACAGGCATGAACTCCGTTTCAAGTGTGTGCGTGATTGCTGAAATCCGGCAGGGTGACAGACGGGGCTGTTCCTTGCCGTTGTCCAGGCGGAAGAAGTCAAGCAAAGTGTTAAGCATATCCCGCATACGGTCGGAGGATTGCAGTATGTTTTGGATATACTGCCCGGACTTATCCTCACACTGTTCTTTCCGTATCAGTCCGGCATAGCCTGTTATTGCTGTCAGCGGTGTGCGCAGTTCATGGGTGATAGTATGTACCGCCTTCTTCCTTGACGTTATCAGTGCCTCGTTCCGTTGTACGGATTGTTCCAGTTGCCTTATCAAATCAGTTGTCTTGTGCTTGTATTGTTTAATGCTTTTTGCATCACGATGTATGATGATGTAGGAAATTAACAACAATAGAAGAACGAATCCCATTAAACCGCCTACTTGCATAAATGACTTTTCACGCATGGCAACTATTTCGTTTTCCCGGCTTTGCAGTTCGGTTTGTACCTTTTCTTCTATTTGGCAAATCAATTCTTGCAGTTGTCTGTTAAGTTCTGCATTACGAGCTGCAAGGCTGTCGGCTTGTTCCGACAATTGGCGATCCTGCACTTTCTGTTCGCTGATTACGTTTCTATTGACCGAATGAAGGATAGTGGTTGATACTGCTGGAGTTACTTCCTTTTTTTTGCCGAATATGCCTAAGAAACCTTTTCGTTTTGGCTTTTTGGACTGTTCCTGCACACTTTTCTGTACAATAACCGGAATTTGATTGGCTATCTTCTTGTTAATAGATTGTTGTTCATCCATTAACCGGACTATCTGGAACATCTGTCGTTCCTTATCCTCTAAAAGACTGCGCACACTATCGATGCGCTCTGCTGGATAGGTGGCCTTGAAACGGCAGAGCATACTGTCCATTGCCATACGCCGTGCATGGTAATGCTCGATATCTTTATCGTTCCATTCCAGTATTGTTTCACCCAATAGAGAAAATTTTATCATTTGAATATTGATATTGTTTATTTCTTTTCGGAGCTCGTCTATTTTTTTATTGCCAAGTTCTAATGCTTCTATCTCCTGCCATTCATAGAGGCTATTATATGCCATACATCCGATAAGAATGGAGATAAGTATATATCCCAACCGTATTGCCTTATAGAAATTTCCTGACCGCTCCATTATTTTAATGACATTGATTTTTGGAACATGAATAAAAGTTTATCTTTTTCGTTCATGCGGATATTATCAGAATAACCGTCTTTTGTTATTTGATACCCACATGGCTTAACCATAAAAATGCCTAAGCCCTTAGTGTACGAACTTACTTCTGAGGCATAGTCTTTACTTGTATTTAATGGAACTTTCCCTTTAATATGACACCACTCATTATTACAACTGATGTCTTCAATCTCAGACATCAGTTTTTGCAAATCTGTAATAGCTTTGGAACTCGCTACTTGGGGTATCTGCAACTCAAAACAGAGCATCGGTTCGAGAATGTCCACACCTGACTGTTGCAAAGCCAGCCTGAAGACATAAGGGGTCAGCTGTCTGAAATCAGCAGGTGTACTTACCGGGCTATAATACTCGGCTTGAGTAAAAGTTACTTTCAGATCTGTCACTTCCCATCCATGTAAACCAGATTGGCAAGACATACGAATCCCTTCAAAAACGGCATTTTGAAAAGAATGGTTCAGATAACCATAGGAGATGTCACTTTCGATTTGCAACCCTGCCCCTAACGGTAAGGGTTCAAGAGTCAGCCCTATTGTGGCCCAGTAAGGGTTGGGTGGTACTTCGATCTGAATAATCTTATTGACCTTTTTTATAGGTCGTTCTTTGTAGATAGTCTTGATCTCATCAAAATGGACCTTTACGGAAAATCGTTCTTCCAGCAATGTCTGTATGATTTCCTTTTGGGTCAAACCATATAACGAGATTTCCAATTCATCACTATATGAGTTTATGGAAAAGGACAAAGACGGGTCTTCAATCCACAATGTATTCAGAGCGGATATCACCTTGCTTCTCTCTTCGGGCTTATTTGGCCGGACGGAGGATTTGAGAGCGGGATGCTGATGAGATAATCCTTGAATCAAACAAGGTTTAGCACCTAAATAATCTCCGATTCGAAAATCTTCTATATCTTCTACAATCGCGATATCATTGGCACCCACTTCATCAACATTTATCTCTCTGCCCTGATAAATAGTCTTTAGATTTTTAATCTTGATGAATTTTTCCGAATCGTTGATTCTTACAACGTCTCGAAGTCTCAGACTTCCGTCAATTATTTTAAGAAAACTTCTTTTATGCCCTTTGGGGTCATGCTCTATCTTATAGAGATAAGCTGAAAGTCTGTTTGAGACTGATGCCGGAGGAAGTATAAAAGAAGAAATGGCGTCCAACAACTCATTGATACCGATATTGAACATTGCTGATCCATGTAGCACCGGATAGACTTTGGCTTTTGCCACAAGAGCGATTATCGTATTCCAATAATCAGCCGGTGAAATTTCGCTATCCGCCAAATATCGTTCTAATATATCGTCGTCATGGTTGCATACAAATTCTTTGTATTCTTCCTTTATATATGTTTGGGAGCAAACCGGATAAACCGATCCATCGACAACAGTTTGCATAAACAGGACATCTTGCGACAGATTTGTTTTTATATCCATATACAAACGCTCCAAATTCACACCGGCACGGTCAATCTTATTGATAAATATAATTGTCGGGATTTGCAGCTTTTGTAAAGTACTGAACAGCAACTTTGTCTGCGCTTGTATGCCTTCCTTTGCGGATAAGATGAGGACTGCTCCATCAAGCATTTTGAATGTCCGCTCCACTTCCGCAATAAAATCCATGTGTCCCGGAGTGTCAATGATATTGCATTTCACTCCATTCCAGATAATAGATGTCGTAGAAGCCCGGACAGTAATTCCTCTACGTTTCTCTATATCCATAGAGTCCGTTATGGTGTCACCATTATCCACACGGCCGCACTTTTCCGTTGCTCCACTGGCAAACAGCAGATTCTCGGTTACGGAAGTTTTTCCTGCATCAATGTGAGCAAGAATTCCTAAATTTATAATATTCATTTGGATTAAGCAATAATATACTACAGTAGATGCATTGTCGAAACGCACCTTTTAATACCTCCTCGTAGCATATGAGAACTACAGGATTACTAACTCGTATTAATATGTATATTATTACTGCCGCATAACGATTACAAAATTACACAAAAAAATATATCTAACAAAAGTGGGAGGATTTTTTAACTTTTTACCATAGACATTTTATTAGGGAAGCGTAGGTTCAACTGGCAAGTACAAATAAGTAGAAATGTTTGAACAACACCGTTTTAGGAAGTTGAAAAATCAAGTTTCTCTCTCGGTATAGCGTTTATTTTGGCCAATATCTTCTTTAGTTTAGCATTTGTGTATTTCCCATTCGTGTTCTATTTAGCTCCTTATTATGAGTATGTAGCAAGTTACTTATCAAATTCAGCCTCTTTGAGGGTCAAATATGGTTTTGCAAATGGTGACTGACAAGACATAAACAAGGTCAGCAGGAATTTTTTACATAAATGGACATGAATGTATATAACCTAAAATAAGAATAAATTTTAATAAGGGCTGCCCAAAAAGAAAAAAATGCAGTTGCCATCCTATAGATACTTGCAGAAAGGATAAAATTTACTTTTAGACCTTTTGGGATAGCCCTTATTAATACTTCAGATAAAATTCCTTAGGTTATATTTTCAATCCTTTGGACCGGGTTTCCTCCTTGGCATACAGTCCCGGACGCCCGATTATGACATGGTTGGCAACGATACTATCCGCCGGACTGCGTATCTGCGGCGGTGCATTTTCGGGATATTGCGCCTGCCTGTTCCTCACATCTTCCGCTTCCGGCTTGAGCTGTTGCCCTTCATTCTCCTTTTCTGCGACTTCGGGCGTGGGTGGCGCAAGCTCCAGCTGAATTTTTCGGTCAAGGGCGGCAAGTTCGGACTTCAACTGCTTCAGCTCGTCCTCCTTCTTCCACACCTTACCC
Organism: Bacteroides intestinalis DSM 17393; assembly: GCF_000172175.1. Classification (NCBI taxonomy): domain Bacteria; kingdom Pseudomonadati; phylum Bacteroidota; class Bacteroidia; order Bacteroidales; family Bacteroidaceae; genus Bacteroides; species Bacteroides intestinalis. The sequence continues at coordinate 443,428 of NZ_ABJL02000006.1, forward strand.
GCTATCTCCTGTAACTGCGGTATCTCCATCTCCAGCACCTCGTTCTTCGCCTTGTACTGGTCGATGATGGAGGGTATCCTCTCCATCGCGTTGAGGAAGTTGCGGGCGGCGGCCAACGGGTCAGCCATCGCCAGATGCCCGTTGTTGTAGGTGTACTTGTAGTTCCCCTCGACCACGAAGCGGTTGTCGGTGAACTCCAATCCCTCTTTGAGTATCCTTTCGCTCACCACCTTTATCGGAAAACCGTAAAGTTCACCGACCTGCGTGTACAACCCTCCGGTCGTGGCATTCTTGGCTATCTCCTGCAAACGCTTTCCGATGACCTTCTCATCGGCGGAATCCACTCCGTCCACCTTTATTATATTAAGGCGGTTGCCCTCCTTGTCGGTCTGCACCACCGACAGGAAGCGGTTCCAGTCCTCCGTCATGGCATCTATGAAAGCCGTGTTGTTGCGCAACTCGCCGGTCTTTGACTCCAGCTTGAACTCCGAATCACGCTTGCCCTTGTTGAACGACTTGCGTTCCCCTTCGAGCGATGCGATCCGCTTTTCCAGTTTCGCCTTGTCCAACAGGTCGGTATTGCCGGAGAGCAACGCCATGTATTCCGAGAAATTCATGCCCGATTTTTCGTCCATTGCCCCCTCGTCGATGGTACGCGCACCCATCGCACCGCTTTTGAGCTGGCTTATGAAAGTCTGCTTGCAGTGCAGGAGGTTGAACTTGTAGCTGTCCAGTGACTTCTCCACCGCGTAGATGATTACATCCACGTTGTTCCCGGCGAAATGTTTGGCAATCTCATTACCTGCCCTAACTCCGCGTCCGTCACGCTGTTGCAAGTCGGACGGTCGCCACGGCGTATCGAGATGATGGATAGCCACACACCGTTTCTGGGCGTTCACACCCGTTCCGAGCATAGAGGTAGAGCCGAACAGCACACGCACCGTCCCGGCGTTCATGGCGTCTATCACCGCCTTCCGCGCCTTGTCGGTCTTGCACTCCTGAATGAAGCGCACCTCGCTTGGCGGTATACCGTAGTCCTCCGTCAGTTTGCGCTTGATTTCCGAATAGACGTTCCACCCGTCGCCCGGCTGGTATGTCCCCAAATCAGAGAAAACGAACTGCGTGCCTTTCTGGGCGTCGTATTTTTGATAATACTCCGCGATCATCTTGGCACAGTGACTCGCTTTGTTGTCGGGATGATCTTCGTAATTCGGGTCTATCATGCGCATGTCGAGTGCCATTTTCCGGGCATAGTCCGTGGCGATGAGCATCTTCGCCTTTTCTTCCGTTTCCGAAAGCGGCAGCCTGCCCAACAAGGTGGCATCGCCCGTCTTGGCGAACTGCATCAGTTTCTGTATGAAGTCCTCCTGTTCCGGCGTGGGCGGTATATGGTGCAGTATCTCGTTCTTGGCAGGACGGTCAACGCCCACATCCTCCGCCGTGCGGTAGTCCGTGATTTCATTATAGAAGGCGGCAAGCTCCGGCACTTTGATGAAGTAGCGGAAACGCTCCTTCTGGACCACATTGTTCGTCACGTTAAATTCAAAATCCGTCGTCTTCTTGGCAAATATCGCCGCCCAAGCGTCGAAACACCTTATGTCCTGCCGTTCCAGCTCCTTCGGGCGCAGGTACTTGAACAGCAGGTACAATTCAGTCAGTGAGTTGCTGATAGTCGTGCCGGAGAGGAAGGTCGCACCCAAGTCTTTTCCTGTGCGCTCCTGTATGGTGCGTATGGCAAAGAGCATGTTAAGTGCCTTCTGGCTTCCCTCGCTGTTTCCCAATCCCGCCACACGGTCGTGGCGCGTGTTGAAAGTCAGATTCTTGAACTGGTGGCTCTCATCTATGAAGATGTGGTCGATGCCCATCTGCTTGAAATCCACCACGTCGTCCGTGCGTGACTTTATGGCGTGTTCCACCTTCTCCAGCTTCGCTTCAAGGTTGTGCTTGCGCTTCTCCAATCCTTTCAGCATCGCCCGCGACACGTTCTTTCCCTGCTGCCGTAGCACTTCGAGGTTTTCCTCCACCGTGTCAAGCTCTGCTTGCAGGATGCGCTGCTGCAATTCCGGCGACTGCGGTATCTTGCCGAACTGGTCGTGCGACATGATGACGCAATCGTAGTCGTTGTTCTTTATATTATTGAAGAAGCGCACACGGTTGGCGGTCGAAAAGTCCTTCTCCGAAGCGTACAGAATACGTGCGTTGGGATATGCCGCCTGATAGGTGGCTGCAATCTCCGCAACGTTGGCTTTCAGCCCGATAATCATCGGCTTGTGTGCCAAATTCAGACGCTTCATCTCATGCGCGGCGATGCACATTATCAGCGTCTTACCGGTTCCCACCTCGTGGTCGCAAATTCCGCCGCCGTTCTGTTTCAACATCCAGACGCAATCCATCTGTGAGGGATAGACGCTCTTGATACCCCGGCTTGCCAGCCCTTTCAGGTTGAGGTCGGGAAAGGTCTGATGGGAGCCGTCGTAGCGCGGGCGCACGAAACAGTTGAACTTGCGGTTATACATCGTCACAAGCCGCTCCTTGAACTGCGGCGACTGCTCTTCGAGCCATTCGGAGAAGCCGTTTCGTATCTCGTCAATCTTGGCGTTGGCGAGTTGTATTCCCTCGCTGTCGCGCATCTTGATGTCGTTGCCATGCTCGTCCTTGCCGATGGACTTCATCATGTCAGGGCAGGTGTTGTGCAGGGCGTGTTTTAGGAGGTGCATACCGTCATAGTTCCGGTAATACCCCTTCACCAGAAACTCGTCCGTGATTTTCATGGTGCGGTAGCCGCACACCACCGAAAACTCGTCCATGCTTGCGGAATAGGCGATTTTCACCTCCGTGTCGAACAGCCGGCTCATGTAGGCGGCATAGACACCCGTCGGAATCCAGCGTTCCCCGAAATTGAAGTCCAGATCCTCGAAGGCGATGCGCTGCGGCTCGGCATCTTTCAGAGCCTCCAACGCCTGCTTCACCTCCGGCATACGCTCATTTTCGGGATTGTCACCCATCCATGCCTCTATGCGTTCCGCTTTCTCTATGACATTTCCGGCGATGAAACGGTCTTTGATTTCGTAACCGGTCACGAGCGGATTGTAGTAGATGCGCCCTTGCAGGGCAGTGAGCAAATCCTCCGCCGTGCTGTCGGTTATCTCCCGCATATAGTCGAGATTGACCGTACCATATTTGTTGAGCGACGCAGACAGGGCTTCTTCGGGAGAGCCTACGTTGGCATGGCTCTCCACCGCGAAGGAAACAGGATGCTCGAAGATGTCCGCCTTGACGAACTTTCCGTTTTCCATCCGTTCCAGCGAAAGGATGTCGCGCCCGCCCGCATCCATCATCACTAACTTCACGTTCTGCTTGGCGTTGAGGTTGCCGTAGCGCATGACAAACTCATCGTAACAGGTATTCAGATGCTCTCGCCACGGAACATTTGCCTCGCGCCGGAGCGATTCATAACGGTACAGACGCTCGTAGGCGTCACGCAGCGACACATACAACAACGCCTTTTCCTTCTGGTATCCTTTCAGGTCGAGCGGCTGGAATGTCGCCCCGTATGGCGTGATGTCTTTCAGGTAGCCGATGTTATGACGCCCCCGGTCAGCCACCAGCGACCCTTCGCGCAGGTGCATCTCCGGCGTGCGGTGGTAGGCACGCGGAGAAAGGTCCACGACTTCCTCCTTCGGCTTTTCCGCTTCGATGTCGGGGAAAAGGAAAGTCCCCACCGCTTCCGATGGGGTATCTGTAACGGCAGGTGCGGCGACTGCCTCCGGCTGTGTTTCCTCCTGTCGTGGCTGCTCACGGGAAGTTTCCGGCACGGCTTTCACTTCCGTCTTTTCCGCCACTTGTTTCTCGTTATGCTGCCTTGCCAGTTCCCGAAGTTCTTTCCTACGCTCCGGCGTCAAACCCATCATCATTTCATAGAAACCGTTGATGGGAGGATTGGTATCCCAGTCCAGTGTGGCATAGATGTCGTCCGGGTCGGCAGGCTTGGCGGTGTTCTCCGCTTTCACCTCCTTATTCTCCATTGCGGGTTTTGCAGTTGGAGCTGTCGGTGTAACCGTGACTTTCGGTTTGGGCGGAGTGGACTTTGCCGTAACTGCCTTTTTCACCGTCTTTTTCTTTTTGGAGGTTTTCGGTTGGCTGACCTCTTCCGTCATCCCCCAGAGGTCAAGCAGGGTGAGCTGCACGCCTGCGGAATATTGCGGGCGCGGTTCTATCTCCGGCTTTTCATCTGCGGGTTGCGGCTTTTCTGTCGGAGTTTCCACCGTCTGCGCCGAGGATACTGTTTCCAATTTTATGGCAGGACGCTCTACTTTATTTTGAACGGCAACTTTTTCTTCCGTTCCTGCCTGCCGGATTGAACCCGAATACAAGCGCATGGCAAGCCTGTAATGGAAATCCTCGTCGAGCATACGGCGCAAATCCCCGGCGATGCCTGCTGCCTTGCCCTCGTGCAGATAAACCATAGCGGGCTTCCCGTAGGGGTCTGTGTCAAGTTTCGCCATCGTATGCACGATGCGTTCCGGGTGGTGGATGAAATAGGCGTTGTCGGTCAGGGCGGTTTTCGTGTCCGTCTGTATCACGGTCATCAGCCGCTCGTCCTGCGACATTTCCTTCTTGCTGAGGTTCTTTTGCAGGACAATCAGGTCACTGCCCACCTCCGTGCCCGCGTTGTCCGTGAACAGGTTGTTGGGCAGGCGTATCGCGGATACCAGATTGGCCTGACTGAACAGCTCGTTACGCACGGAGGTCTTGGTGCTATTCAATACCCCTTGCGAGGTGATGAACGCCACGATACCGCCGTCACGCACGGCATCCAGTCCTTTGAGAAAGAAATAGTTGTGGATGGTTTTCTGGGCGGAGCGTCTGCCGAAAGAGTCGCTCCGCTGAAACTCCGCGTCGAACACGGCAATGTCACCGAACGGAATGTTGGACACCGCCAAGTCGAAATAATTGTTGAACGGTCTTTCGATTTTCTCAAAACCGCAGGTGCGCATTTTCTGGTCGGGATAGAGATGCCTCAAGATTGTACCCGTGAGCAGATCCTTCTCGAAAGCCATCACATCCGCATTGGGGCTGTGCCGCAGCATGGAATCCACGAACACGCCGACACCTGCCGACGGTTCGAGCATACGGGCGGGGCGGACGCTGTAATCTGCCAGCACGTCCGCGATGGTGTCGGTTATCTCTTTGGGGGTGTAGAAAGCGGTCAGCACGGACGCTTTCAGCGAATCCACAAACCGCTTGTACTCTGTTTCGTCCTTGCTGTTCTCACGGATAAGCCTGTGCAGCTCCACCGTCGGGGCGAACAGTTCGAGGTCGGATTTCGCCCACCGGACGGCATCCGTCAGTTCCTTTGCAGGGTTGAGGATACATTTCAGACCGCCGAAACCGCAGTACCTTTGAAGTATGGCACGCTCTTCGGTTGTCGCTGTCCTATTTTCCCTGTCAAGGATGAATGCCGTCCGTATCGCCTCGATGTTGTCCCGCAGTTTCTGTTTGCGGTTAAACGCCATATTCGTCTAAGTAAAGGACGGTTGCTCCCGTCAGCTCCGTGTAGAGCAGGTCGTAATCGGAAGACAGGGCGAAATTGTCATCCGAGAGGTCATAGACGGAGAACACGTTGCCGACAAGCGGCAGCAGTTTCAGGACAAAGGCTTCACGCTTCTCTTCCGGCACTTCATCGGCAAACTCGTTTTCCACGACTTCGCGGAGGATGGCGTAACGGGAATAATGCAGCCCGCGCAGCAGCGTGTCCATCGCCAGTTCCTGCGCACCATCGGCGGGATAGCCTTCAAGCCGTGCCCTCTCATACGTTTCGGCGGCACGGTCGGCCCGTTCCCGTATGAAAGCGGTGTCGTCAGCCTGTTCAAACTTGTTCGTGCGGAGATAGTCCAGCAGGTACAGACCGTAATAGGAAAAGTCGGTCTGACCCTCGTTTTTCTTCTTGTTGTTCATTACTTTGGATTTAGCGGATTGATAATTAACGGGATAATCGGTTGGAAAAAGGAAGAAAAAGGCACTCGGTATCCCTCCGAGTGCCACCACTAAATCCAAAGTATGAGTGTAATCCGGTATCGAAGAACAATTCATTACTCTGAACAAGTGGCAAAGTTAATACTATTTCTTCCGTCCTGAAAATTTCTTGTCCTTTTAGCCTCCGGGAACACAAAAGTCGTGTTATATTCCCCGTCAAAGGCGACAACAGCATCGAAACTCTTGCCCTGTTTGCTCTTGAACCCTTTGAGCAGCTTGGTATGCCCTTCGGTGAGCAGGTCTTTGATTTCATCGTCGGACAGGGTGCGTCCCGCTTTCAGCCGGAACACGGGCAGTCCGCACTCCGTGTTGTCGCAGCGTACCACCTTGCCGTAGAACCGCATCCTGCCCGTGCCACACTTGGGACACGCGCAGCCGGAGTCACGGCTGCCGAAGAGCTTGTCGCACGAGATCAGTTCGGAGGTTATCTCACGTGTGTACGCCTCTATCTCCTTGCGGAAGGTGTCGTCGGACAGTTCCCCGCGCTCGATACGCGCCAGCTCCTTTTCCCATTCGCCCGTCATGGCAACATCGGCGATGCGCATCGTCTTGACGACGGAATTGAGGGCAAGTCCTTTTTCGGTGGGAACAAGCGACTTCTTGCAGCGTTCCATGTAACCGCGCTTGAAAAGCGTTTCGATGATGGAGGCGCGTGTGGCGGGAGTACCGATGCCACAGTCCTTCATCGCCTGCCGCAGTGCGTCGTCCTCAATTTCCTTGCCCGCCGTTTCCATTGCCGAGAGCAGGGTGGCTTCGGTATGCAGCGGCTTGGGTTTGGTCTTTCCTTCGGTAATGGACGAGCCTTTCGGTGTCAGCGTGTCGCCTTCCTGCCAGCCGGGGATGGTAATTTCCTCTTTTTCCTCGCCATAGACGGCACGCCATCCGGTTTGCTTCACGACGCTGCCTTTTACGGTAAACTCCACTCCGGCACATTCCGCCGTGACAGTGGTCACATCCTTGACGCATTTCTCAGAGAATGCCTCGACCATGCGCCCGGCAATCATCTGATAGATGGTATTGTCCTCTTTGGAGAGGAAGAGCGGTTTCTCACCCGTGACGAGCAGGGCATGGTGGTCTGTCACCTTGCCGTCGTCCACGCTGCGGCGTGTCGGGGCGGCTTTTGCCCGCACCTTGTCTTTCCATTCGGGCTGTGTGCCGATGAAAGCGAGCAGTTTGGGAATTTCGGCAAACACGTCTTCGGGGATGTAGCGGCTTCCCGTTCTCGGATAGGTTATCAACTTCTTTTCGTAGAGTTTCTGCGCGATTTCAAGCGTCTGTTCCGCCGTGAAGCCGTGCTTGGCGTTGGCTTCTTTCTGGAGCGTGGTCAGGTCGTAGAGCAAGGGAGTTTCCTCCGTCTTCTCCTTGCGCTCGGCTTTCGTGACAGTGGCGCAACCTGCCGCCTTTACCTTATTATATAGTTCCATCGCCGGTTCTTTCTCTTTCCATTTCTCGGAGGATGAGAATTTCACGACTTCGCCGTCGCAACCGTCCGTTGCGATATGGAGCTGCCAGAATGCTTCGGACGTAAAGCGGCGGTTCTCCCAGTAGCGTTCACATACCATAGCCAACGTTGGTGTCTGCACCCGCCCCACGGAATACGTGCCGTGTCCGGCGGCGATGGATAACGCCTGTGTGCCGTTGATGCCCACGAGCCAGTCGGATTCGCTCCGCGCTTTGGCGGCGAGGTAGAGGTTGTCGTATTTGCTGCCGTCTTCGAGTTTCCGCAGTCCCTCGCGGATAGCTTTGTCGGTGAGAGAGCTGATCCACAGGCGCACGAAAGGAGTGGTGCAACCCGTATAGTGGTAGAGGTAGCGGAAGATAAGCTCTCCCTCGCGTCCGGCATCGGTCGCCACGATGATATGTTCGCTTGTGTCGAACAGTCTTTTGATGACTTTTATCTGCGACACCACGCCGCTGTCGGGCTTGTAACCTTTCTCCGTCCTGACCTGACGGGGGACGAGCGTGAATGTGTCGGGAATAATCGGGAGGTTGTCACGGACAAATCCGCGCACGCCGTAGCCGTCGGGCATGGCAAGCTGAACGAGGTGTCCGAATGCCCATGTCACGGCATAACCGCCTCCCTCGAAATATCCTTCCTCTCTCTTTGTCGCGCCCACGATGCGGGCGATTTCACGTGCCACGGAGGGCTTTTCTGCAATGATTGTCTTCATGTCTTCTTCTTTTTTGTTGATACTTTGGATTTTATTTTGGATTCAGTGGCGGACACGGGATTACATTTTCATGCCCTTGCCCGTTTTCTTCTGCGGCTTCTCCTGCTGCTGTTGCTGGCGGGCGTCCTTCGGGTTGGTCTGACCTTTCTGCAACGGCTCTCTCAGATTCTTTGTAGCCTCGTTGGTCTTGCCATCGTTGTTCACCGCCACCTGCGTGCGGCTCTCGTTGGACGGAGCAACCTGCTGTGCATTGTCAGGGTTCGTGTCGTAGCGGTACGGGCGTCCCTTCTCCGGGTTGAACTTGATATACATCGTGGCATGGAAGCCCTGCTTGTCGGTCACGTTCTCCAGCTTCACGGCTTTACCCGCCACATAGTCGGCTTTCTGCTGGTCGGTGAAGCTCACGCCGCTCCATTTGCTGATGGGGCGGATGCTGCCGTCCTCGTTCGTCCACGTGTTGCGGCGTTGCTCCTTCTTGGTCTGTGCGGCATTTTCCCCGCCCTGCGCCTGACTTTTCGATGTGTCGCCTTTGGTTTCCTGTGTCTGTGCGGTACGGGGCGACTTGCCGGTTCCCGGCACGAACTCCACGCCGCGCTGCTCCACGTTCACTTGCAGGGTGGTGACGAACTTTCTGCCGTCGTTGCGCTCGATGAGCTTGTCGCGTACGGGCAGTCCGGCGCGGAGCATGTCCCGCTCCTGCGTGGTGATTTCCGTCTTGCCGATGCGCTCCGGGATGCGCACCCTGCTTGCCGGAATGTCCGTGATTTCATTCGTCTTGCGGTCGATGCTGATGTAGGAGGGGATGATCTCGCCCGTTTCCCTGTCCACAATGTCCACGACCCTACCGAGATTGCCCGTTTCGCGGAGGTTCTTCCGGTCATTGTCGGAGAATTTGTGTTCCTTGTACTCATCCAGCTTCTGCTCCTTGCGGATGAAGTGCGGCACGAGGCTGATGTTTCCCTCACCGTCCTTCTTGAAGGAGAGGCGGGCGTCCAGCTCGAATGATTCGCCGCCGAAGGTCGGTTTGACCTTTACCAAGTCGGACTTGCCATAGTTGAGCATCTTCGTAAGGTCGCCGGACTTTTCAAGGTTGTCCCGCTTTACGCCCCATCTGTCCTCCAGCTCCTGCCAGTTGATTTTACTCTCGTCGATGGGCTGGTAGCCACGTTTGCCCTGCATCTGTTCGGATTTGTCCTGTTGCTGTTCTTTCCGTTGTTCCATGTTCTCCTGTTTTTGAGGTTCTTGTTTCTCTGTCTGTTGTGCTGCCATCTCTTCCTGCACCTTCTTCTCATAGTCGGAGGTGTCCACCTTGTGAGGGGCGAGCAGCTCCTTGTTCGCTTCGGGGTCTTTCAGCAGTTGCTTCATCACCTCTAAGAGATTTTCAGCTTGGTCTGCCGCAATGCGGTAGAAACCGAAGCGGCTGGGTTCCTTGCACTGCCGGAAGAAGTTCTTGAAGAAGTTGTCCAGCACGTCGCCATGTCGGTCGAATTGCAGGAAACTCTGCGCGTTCTCCGCTTTTGCGGGGGTGCGCTTGGGTGTGCCGTCCGCGTTCAGCCCGGCTACCACGCTGATCTCGCCTGTCTTCTCGTCACGGACTACCAGCACGTCCTTTTCGTCTTTTTTCTTTGCCATCTGAAAAATGTTTTAATGGGTTATTTATGAAAGAAATTATGGATACGAGCCTTGTAGAAGGCTATATCTTCCTTTTTGAAGTCCTTGATATGGTTGGAAAGGAATGTCAGCACGTCCTCCTCGCTGTAATAGGTCTTCTTGCCCAGCGTCTTGTAGGGCAATGCGCCTACGCTGCGGTAGCGTTGGAGGGTGCGTTTGCTTATCTGGAGCAACATGCACAAATCCTGATTGTCGAAAAGGCGGATGCTTTCCGTGATAGTGGGCTGTTTCCCCTCAGCCTTCATCGCCAGCAGCAGTTCGTCCTGACGGTCGAGCCGTTCCATCAGCTTCTGCATCCAGCCCTCGAAGTTGTTTCGTGTGAGCAGTTCCATGACCTATGTCCTCCTTCCTTTTGGTTTGCCGCCCGTGCGCAGCGTGTGGTTGTGGAACAGGGTGTCTATTGTCCCTTCCTCGTTCCTTACTGTGTTGTCCTCCAATAGCCGCAGTATCTCGGAAAGGCGGTAGCGGCAGCTTCCGCGTACCACCACATACTCGATACGGTGGTCGGTGCGCATACGCTGCATGGTGCGCTTGCTCACGTTGAGCATCTTCGCCGCCTGTGCCGTGTCAAGCAGCTTGTCTTCGGTTTCCCGCTTCCGTTTCTTCTCGTCCCTTGCCTCGCGGATGTACCCTGCGATGTTCGCAATCTGCGCCATCATCTCCTTGTAGGCGGAACTTTCCATTGTTATCACTTTCATGTTCAGTCCTTTCTTTTTGTTTCTGCGACAAAATTCGGCAATAAACAAAAGGGGCTTTAACAACTCACTACGTGACTCACGTAAGATTTTTGCGGAAGATGGCTCCGTAACCCGGTCAAACGGCGCAACAGGCAGCCTTTCAGCGGAAAACGATACGTCTTGTATGCCGTTTCGTTACCTTTGCGGCAAACTCTAAATGACATGAATATGGAAATAGTATCTATCGAGAAAAAGACTTTCGAGATGATGGTGGCGGCATTCGGCGCACTCTCGGAGAAGGTCGCCGCCCTGAGGCGCAAAAGCGACACGGGGCGCATGGAAAGATGGCTCACGGGCGAGGAGGTCTGCGGGCAGTTGAGAATAAGCCCGCGCACGTTGCAGACGCTGCGTGACAGGCGGCTTATCGGCTACTCGCAGATAAACCGCAGGTTCTATTACAAGCCAGAGGAGGTGAAGCGGCTGATACCGCTTGTCGGCACGCTCTATCCGCACGGCAGATGATTTGATTTATTCACCCACTGAATCCGAAGTTATGATGAACGAGAACAACGATGTTTTTACGATGGAAGACGAGCCGATAGCCTCTGTGGTGCAGGATATGCGCAAAGGCTCGAAATGGCTGTCCGCATTTCTGGAAAGCTACCGTCCTCCGCTGGACGGGGAACGTTACCTGACGGACGGCGAGGTGTCGGAACTGCTCCGTGTGAGCCGGCGCACCTTGCAGGAATACCGCAACAACCGCGTGTTGCCCTTCATACTTTTGGGAGGGAAGGTGCTTTACCCGGAAACGGGGCTGCGCGGGGTACTGGAAGCGAACTACCGCAAGCCGCTGGAGTGAGGCGGTTTCATGAAAAAGTAAACGGGTGACACCTTTTGTGGTGCTACCCGTTTACTTGTCTTATGGGGTATGTGCAATCAGCAATACCCGGCTTTTCCGTTCTGTATGAACATCACGTATGTCTGCCGTTTCTCTTGTGAGAGTGCCTTTCCCACCAGCCATGTGCGGAACAGGTGGGTGTTGTAGGTATTCACCCTGAAAGCGACCGGGATGATGATTTCAAGGGCGTACACGTCCGCGTGCAGCCCGTTTTCAAGCTGCATGTAGCGGCACACCTCGTAGTCGTTCAGCACGTCCGACTTGCGGACGGCTCTGATGGCGGCGTTCACTGCCGGGACGGTCGTATGGAACAATCCGGCTATTTCGGTGGCGGTCATCCACACGTCGTTACCGGTTACGCTGACTGCCTTGTCCTCGATGATGATTGTGTCACGTTTCATGGCTTTTCTTTTTAGATGGTGCAACCTGCAAATTCCTCGACGCCGTTCAATCTTGCGGCAAGGTTCTCCATGTCCTGATTGAGCTTCTCTTTGGTTATCTTTGCGTAAATCTGCGTCGTCTTTATGCTCTTGTGTCCGAGCATGGAGCTGACCGTTTCGATGGGAACACCGTTGGAGAGGAATATCGTCGTGGCTGCCGTGTGGCGGCTCTGATGCCACGTGATATGCTTGGTGATGCCGCAACGCTTGGCGACGGCACGGATACCGGCAAGGCACGTGTTATAATGCGGAACGGGAAATATCCTGCCGTCCCCGCACAGTCCCCGGTATTTGCCGATTATGCGGTTGGCGATGTCGAGCAGGCGGATGTTGGACACCACGCCCGTTTTCTGGCGGTTGATGTTTATCCACTCGTGTTCGTCGAAGTAGGTGCGGATATTCTCTTCCGTAAGGTTGCGCATATCCGCGAACGACAGCCCCGTGAAGGCGCAGAACAGGTAGAGGTCGCGGTACAATTCCTGTTTGGCGTTTTTCAGTTTCCCCTCCATCAGCAGGCGGATCTCATCTTTGGTCAGGAAACTGCGTGTTGTTTCCTCCTTCTTGATTTCATACTCGCGGAACGGGTCGCGCGTCAGCCACTCGTTGTTGATGGCGATGAATACCATCGTCCGTAACGGGCAGACGTACAGCCACACGGTATTGGTGCAGCAGTGCTTGTCCGTGCGCAGGAACATCTCGAAGTCGGAGATGAAAGCCGGGGTAAGCTCTTTTAGGGCGATGTCCTTCACATGGTAGCGGATGTCGAGGAACTCTTGCATGTGCTTGTAAACGGTGCGGTACTTCAGCAGCGTGCCTTTGGCTTTCATGCCTGCCTCCACCTGCTTCTCGTAGTCCTCGTTGTGCTGGCGGAACACCTGCATCAGCGTGTGGTAGCGGTGTTCCAGTCCGAGAAAGGCGTTCTTCACCTTCTCCGCCGTGACGAAGTTGTCACGCTCCATGATTTCCTGATAATGCCTGTTGATGCGTACCCGCATCTTGTCAAGCATACGGTTCGTTTCGAGTGCCGCCGTGCTTCTGCCCGTGACACGTCCACCTTTGGTGTCCCACAGTTTCGGATCGACAGTCAGTTTGCAGCTGAACTGTGTCTGGCTGCCGTCCACCGTGATGCGTCCCATGACGGGAACTGTCCCGTCCTTTTTCACTACCTGACGCTTGAGGTAGTAGATTACTGAAAATGTACTCTTCATTGTCCTTAATTTTTGGGTTTCAAAATTAGTTGGTGAAGAGTCCGGTGTTGGTACGCAAAACGGGGAGGAACGGCGCAATCTTTTTCCGTAACCTGATTTTTCGCATGAGTTATGGATAACTCACTATTCCTTAGAGCCTTGTTTCGCTATTCGTACCCGTTTGTCGCATTTTCGGGCATGGTTACGAACAAGTAACGTAGCGGCGTCAGGATTTGGCTTCGGCAGGGATTGTAATGGCTTCACGGATTATCGCCACTTCAACCAAAACCCTTGTAACTCAATTCTATCACTATATCTTTCCGCATTTCACTTTTTTGTAGTAACTTTGCAGCGTCAACATACAAGAAATACAATGCAATAATTCACCAATGAAAGCGTTTTTTTTGCATTTGGCATATTCGTTATTTTATAATGTGAATAAGCTATTAAATATATCCTTCCAATTAGTCACATCAAAACATTTTATACAACTTCTCACTTACATTTATTTTGTAAATAAAAACAGTATCTCAGTCTTAGAAATAGCTAGTTCAAGAAGAACGTTTTTAAAACGCTTTTTATCTTGCCGATATACTCTACAGAGGCAATATTTTGATAAGTAATAAAAGGGGTAGAAAGAAAGTGTGCCAATATAACATATAAAAGATAATTTCATTCAATAATAGCGATTTGTATGCTCTTGAATAAGATTAGACTCAAACCTAAGAATAAATAGGTAGAAAACCAGATATGGAAATAAATGAATTATATAATAAAGTCACTTTATTATAAGTATTGTCTACATCGCAAGTAATACTCTCTATTTGATAGCATTAATAGTACTAAACTCACTTGTTTGATTACATTCTTCCAAAGTTCATTTTTATCACGTTAAAAAGATCATAAATGTATTGTTTTTACAAAAAAACGCATATCTTTGTAACCGTAAGCTAAATGAAACTTAAAAAGTTCATTTAGCAGTTACAAGCGATGAGGCAGCTTACTTTCTTTGTATATATGCACATATATATACATTTAATATAAAAAAGAAAGTAAAAAGCGCCAAGTTCTTCTTGAACTTGGTAAGTTTATTTCTCTTTCAAAAACCATATAGTATCTCTACAAAAGTACCAATATTCTATAGAAATTATTTTTAGATATTTCTTCTATCTGTATAGAATACAAAAAACTTTATAAGAAGACAACTAACCACTACATAGCCAGTTGCCTTCAATAAATAATACATCAATATTTTCATCAGAGAGCAATGAGAGTGTATTGGCTCAGTTCATCTTAAGAAATATTGATAGATGGAAGAGTGTAAACTGCATTCCTGATAGCATAAGTATCCAAAAGGTAATCGCTATGCACAGAATAACCAACTTTCTTTTCTCGATCTAAGATGTAGAGTATCCCATTTGTATCCCTATAGCAAACACTACTTTCCATGAGCGGGGCATCATAATCAAACACCTTCATATATCGCTCAACCATGTCTGAAGAATTTTTATTAGATACTATTTTCAAACGATAAAACCGACTAAGCTGTTGCGATTTAGTATTAATCCATACATCCACATCAGGAACAACCTCATGGGATAACGTAATAAACTCATGATTTCTAGTATACAAATATGCATAGCATCTTACCGTCGGTTCCCAGAAACTACCCTTACCACATTGAAGTATGATTTGTGGCTCTTCATAATAAGGCTTCAGTCCATTGCCTCCCTTCATATACAGTCCTATTCTATCCTTCATATTCTTCTCCAAAATAAATTCAGAAATAGGTACTAGCCCTTCATCAGCTATATCTACAATACTATGAGTCGTTTTATCCGTCAGAGAAGCCATCCATTGAGATAAGTCAATATTCACATCTTCCAACTTCTGCGGAATAGTAAATATGGGATATGCTGGTGAACCTCCAACAGTTTCTATAGCCATAGACAACTCTGTCACTCCATTTTCTGTACTTGATCCTGAACCCGAAGAATTCTTACCAAAACTTAAGTCTGCTGAAGCCCCCACGTTTTTAAAGCTGAAACTCCCACTAATTTCATTATCCAATGCTTTTTCCTTTACAGCAGTAGTCGCCTCCTGTTTATAAAGACCTACATAAAAAGCGGTAGCCCGCCCACCGGTTATGAACTTTTTTAGAACAAAAGCACCATAATTATTATAGAACTCACTCATCGGTGTATTATACAATTCATCCTTAAAAGTCGTAGTCAGATAATTCTCCATTATTTTTGCTCTGATATTAGTGCTGTACTGCATTTCATAGACGTTTTGATCTATCGCAACATTTAGTTCTCCAAATACACCTTGCATATTATTGGTTACTGTTGAACTAAAAATCTCAGTCATCTTTTTTTATGTCCAATACTAAATAAACCAAGATTTATAGAAAATCCACTATTCACTTTCTTGGAAACTTGTGACTTTTCCAGATATCTGTCAAAGGAAGCGAAGGAGAATGAATTCATGACGCTATGCCCTGAATGAACGCCCCAAATAATCGCTAAAAGTCAACTTTGTGGCTCTTGTTGTTGGATCTAAAGGAGTGTATTGTCTCTGAAACAGAATGAGAGGAGAATTTGGAACACGCTCTTTTAACACTACAACATCTTCGTTAGAATCAGAAGGAAAGTTCTCATTTTCATTAGTACATGCACCCAATGCTATCGCAACAAGTGCCCAAAATAGCAGTTTTGTTTTCATAATATCTGAATTTAAGTTTAACAATATATGGACTTTAAAAGAATGATTTCTTCCAGCTTACTTCAGCATACTAAGATATGTACAGAAACTGCATGTTAGTATAGACAATAGCAGCTTGTGAGTTTTATTTGTGACTACAATTGCAAATATATACATTTTTTTTGCAAAAAAAGAAAGACTATTAAAAAAAAGGAGCTATTAAGCTCCCTTTTTTAATCTGTTTAATATGTCAGTAATGGATTATTCTCCACCGCCACCGCCTTCGCCGCCGCCACCTTTCACATCATCATTACTGATGGTACGTGCAGCTTTCTTCACGCTGGCTTTCAATTCACCGATACGATAGCTAACGCTTACACCAAAGCGCTGACGAGTATACCGATTCCAGCTGTCCTGGGTAAATCCTACACCTTCTATACTTGAAGTAGGACTTGTGTACTTCTTAAAGAAGTTGCTGGCAAATGCTGACAATGTCAAACGCTTATTCAGGAATGACTTGTTCACACTCAATCCATAGTCAAAGAAGCTGCTACCCTTTCCTTGCAGCATGATCCAAGGTGTCTGACCATAAATATTCAAACTGATACGCCAGTCATGGGGCAAAGATTGCTGAGCACCACCATAGGCAAACAGATTCCAACCGTCATTCTTCAGTCCATTGGCACCTTCCATATAAGTATAGTTTCCGTAAAGGTTAGCATAAATACGAGTATTGGAAGTAGCATTCCAGTTTACATAACCACTCAGACTGGCATTTCTACTCTTACCAATATTCTGGTAAGTAGAATAAAGTACCTCTTTACCAGTAGGATTCTGCAAACCTTCGATTTCCGTATCCTTCACCTGCTCGGTTACTTGTTCAATACTATTGTTAGTAAAGCTGTAACGTGCTGAAAGATTGATGTTGAACTTCTGAGTAAAGTTACTGTAACTCAGATTGAATGAATGACTCTTTTCACTGTCGAGGTGAGAGTTACCCTGACTGATATTAGTAGGATTGCTATCATTCAGATAAGGATTCAGATACCAGATACCCGGACGGTAAATACGCATATTATAGCCGAAACGCAGGTTAGACATATCCGTCAACTTATAGCCGATACTTGCAGAAGGTACCACATCGTCAAAGTTCTTATTGAAGTCATCACCTCTGCCCAACAAGTATTTCACTTCCTGCTTGGTATGTTCATAGCGCACACCCAGTCTTCCGGAGATCTTCTTCACCCTCAGCCCATAACCCATATATGCAGCCAGAATGTCGTTCTGATGTTTATAATGCGAGCTATGCTCTTCATCCAGTACATAGTCTCCCGTAGTCCCTATTTGACGTTCATAACGGTCGTCTTCCGAAGAATTGTCACGGAGAATATATTTAGCTCCGGCTTCCAGTGTATGTATCTTGCCGATAGGCGTTGTATAGTCAGCCTGAAAAGTATGCTCCGTAGTATTCTGAGAACCATCGTTATTCAGGTCATACAAACGCTTCAGGAAGTCTTCCCAATCAGTAGCGGCATGCATGTCATTATAAGTGGAGTATGAATCCGAGGTCTGCGGGCTGGTATTAATCTTATAAGATAAGGTAAACATACGGTCTTTCACATGGAACATACGTTGATAGTCAACGCCACCGTCGATAGAATACCATGAGCTCTTGCTCCTGCCGTCTGAGACATAGCGATATAGCTCATTACTTGTACCGGGTGCAGTAGCCAGAGTATTGTTGATACTGGTACTATTGTTTCCACCGCCCCAGAGTCCGAATGACATAGAAACCAGACGCAAGGTATCAATTTCATAACTGGCTTCCATGCTACCTGACTGGAAATTACCATGTCCCTTGCTGCTACCGTCGTAGTCCAGGTCTGAAGAGCCTTCAGTAACATCACCTACCGTACGGCGATTTCCACCGGAATAACTACGTGGACGGTCATTATAATTATAATTGTAGCGTGCACTCACCGTCAGTTTACCACTCTTCACAGTACCGAACAAACCGCCTCCGGCTCCCATGTTACTAACATTTCCACTGAATGTAGCTGTATAACCTTCCAATCCGCTACCTACAGTAACGATATTCAGGATACCACCCACACCTTCGGCATCATACTTAGGACCAGGGTTCGTAATTACCTCAATATGCTTAATAGAGTTGGCAGGCATACTTTTCAGTACTTCTGTCGGATTGTTACTCATCATATTGTTAGGTTTACCATTCACATATACCTTAAAGCTACTACTACCGTTCACCTTGATGTTGTCTTCACCGTCTACCGTAACCAAGGGTACTTTACGAAGCATCTCCAATACAGAATTGGATTTTGAGTCAGGATCATCCTGCACATTATATTCTATTTTATCGATATCGGCTTTCACCAGTGGTTTTTGGGCTACCACTTCTACTTGTCCCAATTCATTGGAAGCATCCGTAATGTACAATGTTCCGAAATCAACAAGTTTCTCTCCGGCTTTCACTGTGAAATCTTTCACAATCGTGTTTCTACCAATGGAAGAAATCGTCATCACAAAATTACCTGTTCCAGGCACTTTCTCCTGAAACTTACCTTTCATGTCCGTAACCAGCATTTTCAAAGCATTCGCAGGAGCTTCTTTTTTTACGATTTTGATTGTGGCGTAAGGTTCTCCCTCCTGCGTCAGCGAGTCGAGCAAGACTCCTTTAATCTGGAACGTAGGCGCCGCATTCTGTGCCGCTACTAATGAGGATACCACCAACATAATGAGCAGCAAAGAGCATTTAATTTTCATTTCTGTTTTTGTTTGTTTGATGAATATTTAGTTGACTGTTTTTGTATTAGACGTATAATGTAGTCATTTTGTCACATGGATGCAGCAAAAATAGGCTCTTTTTCTTTATCTACGAGAATTTCGGAGTTAAAAAAGCACAAAGAAGAGGGGATAATAGAGAATTCTTGTAAGTATCCTGCTAAAATCTATAGCAAATAGAAGAAAAGAAGCAAACAGACATTGATTGCAATCACACCACCAAACCCACGCAATACCCACCGGCGCAACGGACTCTTCCCACCTGCAAAAAACAACGCATAGCACATATTTACGGCAATATTGCTCACAATAGCCTGCATACAGCAAGCCGTCACCACCATAACAGCAACTCCCGAACCTTGCAATAAATTCAAAATAAACGGAGTAATATCACTCAGCCCGGCAATAAACGATAGCACATTCAATCCACCAGTACCCGTATAAAGTAAAGTGTAATGCGTCACAATAGTGAATATCACAAACAGAACGGCAAAAATAAGTGCAACCTTAAATTCCAACGGGTTGCTGCTATCTTCTTCTTCAGCCTCTTCATCTGTTGACGGAACTTGTTTACGTTTCCGATGCAGATACCAGGCTACTCCGGCTGTCACTAAAGACATAATCAGCAAATATGGATAGATAGCGGCAAGAATTTCCTTACTGAATATACCTATTAATATAAGGAAACGGAGAAACATCATACTTACAGCCAACAACATGGCTGCTGCATATTCCGGCGCTTCCTGCGCAGGCGCCTTACGGCTCTTGCGTGCCAGCACGGAAATGGTTGCCGTGCTACTATATAAACCACCGATGATACCGGATACCAGAATACCGGATTCATGGAAAACATACCGCCTCAGCAAGTAAGACAAATAAGAGATGCCGGATACCACCACCGTAGCCAGCCAGACGGTATAAGGAGTGAGATTTATATCCGGTATCAGATTTTCGTTGGGCAACATGGGTAAGATAATACCACTGATGGCAAGGAACTTGGCTAGAGTGATCATTTCGTCATTCTTCATACGCTGCGCAAGTTCCGTAAAGGTATGCTTCAATTCTGTAAAAAGCAATACCGTCACCACCACCATCACATAAAACCAAGAAGGTTGCGTGTCCACAATGGGAGCAATACAATAAGTGATCAGTGCAATAATAATGGTAGTAACTCCGAATACATGGAATTGAGATTGCTTGACGTAATAATTCAGCCCGAGCAGCAGACCTAATATCGCTCCCCCACCCATAAACAAGCGATATTCCACCGGATCGAGAATATAAAGCAAATAACCCAGAATACCTATAAAAGTGAACGTACGGTCCGTACCGAACAAGGTAGTTTCACCTTCACGCTTCAAACTGATTTTCCGCTGTGAAAGACCTATCAATAAAGAGAATAAGGTTACCAGTACAAAAGTTACCAATTCTCTCGGCAGATATTCATAAAGTTTCTCCATTTCCTGCTCTAAATATATCTAATTAGCAGCCGGTTGCAAAGAGTTAACTTTCTGTTGACAAGAACTTAACTTCTTGCGGACAAGGCATTAACTTCCTGTCGACAGGCTGTTACACTTCACCAGGTCGTATAGGGACACTTCCTCAATTGTGAGTTATAGTAACGAATATCACCCGTCACCTCCTCACCTATGAAGTCCGGTTTCTCGAAAGCCTCGTCTTCCGAAGCCAATTCTACTTCAGCAACTACCAGCCCTTCGTTCTCACCGTAGAACTCATCCACCTCAAACGTATGCCGCCCGCTCCGTACCAGATAACGGGTCTTATCTATAACTCCCGGTTCACAGAGCTTCATCAGCTCCTCCGCTTCATTCAGTGGAATTTCTTTTTCCCACTCATAACGGCTGAGGCCTGAGGCATCGGAAGCACCTTTTATCGTAAGGTATCCCTTTCCGCTACGGATACGTACCCGTACGGTTCGGCCCCTTGCGCTACTGATATAACCTTGCACAATACGGCTTTGTTCATACGCCCTCGATTTATAATCCCCCGTCACGAGGAATTTCCGTTCTATTTCTTGTGACATCTATTTCTTATTTCCCCAAGAAAGAGTATCCTATCAGCATTACCAGCACCAATATCAATGCAGATACACCAATAATCAACAACACTTTCTTAGCTTGTTCTTCTTCTTTACGGCTATGCATAACCTTTTTCTTATTCTTTCCCATAATGTGCTTTTAGTATTAAAGTTCAACTGATAACAAAGTAACATGAAATTCGGGAAGTTTCCAAAATAAAAGAGAAAATTTATTCATATCAACTTAATATCTTCTCCCTACCTATCAAATATGATTCACTTAAAAAAAGAATGGGTATCACCTTTCCTTCATCAGGTGATACCCATTTACTGTATAGCAGAGTTTTGATTTATTCTCCTTGTCCTGCAAACTCCATCAGATACGCCTTGATGAAACCGTCTATCTTGCCATCCATCACTCCATTGACATCCGAAGTCTGGAAGTTAGTACGGTGGTCTTTTACACGACGGTCGTCGAATACGTAGCTTCGTATCTGAGAGCCCCATTCGATTTTCTTCTTACCGGCTTCCACCTTAGCCTGTTCAGCCATGCGGTGCTGAAGTTCTTTATCATACAGGATAGAACGCAGCTGACGCATTGCATTTTCACGGTTCTTGGGCTGGTCGCGGGTTTCCGTATTTTCAATCAGGATTTCTTCTTCCTCGCCCGTATACGGGTCTTTGAATTGATAGCGCAGACGAACACCAGACTCCACCTTGTTCACATTCTGACCGCCGGCACCACTGGAACGGAAAGTATCCCAAGAAATATTGGCAACATTAATGTTCACCTCGATAGTATCATCTACCAGCGGAGTGACAAAGACCGAAGCGAAAGAGGTCATACGCTTACCTTGCGCATTGTAAGGAGATACACGTACCAGACGATGCACACCGTTTTCTCCTTTCAGGTATCCATAAGCATAATCACCCGAAATTTCGATGGTGCAAGTTTTAATACCTGCTTCATCACCTTCCTGCAAGTTGGATATCACAGCTTTATAACCATTGGTTTCAGCGTAACGCAGATACATACGCATCAGCATGCTTGCCCAGTCCTGGCTTTCCGTACCACCTGCACCGGAGTTGATTTTCAACACACAGTCCATCTGGTCGGCTTCATCACGAAGCATATTTTTCAATTCAAGCTCATCAATAGCAGTGGAAGCCTTGGCATAAGCCTCGTCTATTTCTTCCTCCGTAACAAGTTCGTCTTTGTAGAAGTCGAAAGCCAGTTGCAACTCTTCCGATAATGTCTTTATTTCATTATAACCGGCTATCCATTGTTGCAAACCTTTCACCTTTTTCATCTGCGCTTCGGCAGCCTTCTGGTCATCCCAAAAACCGGGAGCCTGGGTACGCAACTGTTCTTCTTCTACCTGGATTTTCTTTCCTTCTATATCCAAATAGCGATAGAGTGCTTCGGTGCGCTCCTTTACGTCTTTCAGTTGTTCTATGGTAATCATAATCTATGAAAATAAACCTTCTAGTTAAAATATTTACTTTTTGCGTGCAAAGGTATGAAAAAAACGCATATTTTTGCAGTTATCAATCTAATAAGTCAGCTTATGAACAAACTATTCCGACAAATTGGTTTAATGCTTATCCTACTGGTAGCGATAAGTTTAGGAAGTTGTACTTCAAAGTACAGTTATGAAACAGTTCCTAATGATCCGCTGAAAGCGCGTATCTACACTCTGGATAATGGTCTGAAAGTTTACATGACCGTCAACAAGGAAACACCGCGCATACAGACGTACATTGCCGTACGTGTAGGTGGAAAGAACGACCCTGCAGAAACAACCGGGTTAGCTCACTACTTTGAGCACCTGATGTTCAAAGGTACCACAAACTTCGGTACCCAAAACTACGAGATTGAGAAACCTTTGCTCGACCAGATCGAAGCACAGTTTGAAATCTATCGTAAGACTACCGACAGTCTTGAGCGTAAAGCTATTTATGCAAAAATAGACAGTATCTCTTACGAAGCTTCCAAGTATGCCATTCCTAACGAATACGACAAGCTGATGGCTGCCATCGGTGCCAACGGAACGAATGCCTATACCAGCTTCGACGTAACTTGCTATACAGAAGATATCCCCAGCAACCAGATTGACAACTGGGCCAAAATCCAGGCAGAACGTTTTGAAAATTGCGTAATCCGTGGTTTCCATACTGAGCTGGAAACAGTTTATGAGGAAAAGAACATGTCACTGACCCGCGACCCGCGTAAGGTATACGAGGCTGTACTTTCTTCTCTTTTCCCACACCATCCTTACGGCACACAGACCGTACTTGGTACACAAGAAGACCTGAAGAATCCTTCTATCACCAATATCAAGGAATATTATAAGAAATGGTATGTGCCCAACAACATGGCTATCTGTCTTTCAGGTGATTTCGATCCCGATCAGATGATTGCAACCATTGATAAGTATTTCGGTGGTTTGAAACCGAATCCTGATCTGCCGAAACTGGATTTACCGAAGGAAACTCCAATTACAGCACCTGTTGTACGTGAAATTTTAGGTCCGGATGCTGAAAGCGTTGCCTTGGCATGGCGTTTTCCCGGAGCAGCAGACAAAGACGTAGAAACCTTACAAGTGGTTTCCCAAATACTTTATAACGGACAGGCCGGTTTGATAGACCTGGATCTGACACAACAGCAAAAGACCCTGAGCGCTTATTGTTATCCGATGACTATGAGCGACTACAGTGCATTCATGATGCAGGGACGCCCCAAACAAGGGCAGACATTGGACGAAGTCAAAGACCTCTTATTGGGCGAATTGAAGAAACTCCGCGAGGGTGACTTTGACGAAAAGATGCTGGAAGCCAACATCAACAACTTCAAGCTGTATCAGATGCAACAGTTAGAAAACAATGATGCACGTGCAGATATGTTCGTTGAATCATTCGTAAACGGTAGCGACTGGGCGGATGAAGTGACTGCTCTCGACCGCATGTCTAAACTGACAAAAGATGACATCGTAGCTTTTGCCAACAAATACTTGAAAGATGATAACTATGCCGTTATCTACAAGAAGCAAGGCAAAGACCCGAATGAGAAGAAGATGTCGAAGCCTGAAATCACTCCTATCGTGATGAACCGCGATACAGTCAGCACTTTCCTGAAAGAAATTCAGGCAAGCGTAGTGACTCCTATTGAACCGGTATTCCTGGATTATTCCAAAGACCTCACCCAGTTGAAGGCTAAATCGGATATTCCTGTACTCTACAAACAAAATACAACGAATGACATCTTCCAGTTGATTTACCTTTTTGACATGGGTAACAACAATGACAAGGCATTGGGTACTGCTGCTCAATATCTGGAATACCTCGGCACAGCCGACATGACTCCGGAAGAAGTAAAAAGCGAATTCTACCGCCTTGCTTGTTCATTCTTCGTATCTCCGGGTACAAAACGTACTTATGTAGTGCTCTCCGGCCTCAGCGAGAACATGCCTGCTGCCATGGCTCTCTTCGAAAAACTGATGGCAAATGCCAAAGTTAATCCGGAAGCTTACACCAATATGGCCAATGATATCCTGAAATCACGCAAGGATGCCAAGCTGAATCAGATGCAAAATTTCTCACGCCTGGTGACTTATGCCACTTATGGTCCGAAGTCTCCGTCAACCAACATATTGACCGAAGCTGAACTGACTTCTATGGATCCACAACAACTTGTAGACCGTATCAAGCAGTTGAACAGCTTCAAACACCGTATTCTTTATTATGGCCCCAATAATCAGGATGAATTACTTGCCATCATCAATAAAGAACATCAGGCTCCGGAAACATTGAACGAAATTCCGGAAGGAAATAACTTCGAACCGTTGCTCACACCGGAAACGAAGATTTTCATTGCTCCGTATGAAGCTAAGCAAATTTATATGTCACAAGTCTCCAATAAGGGAGAGAAATTTGATCCTGCTGCAGAATCAGGCCGTCAATTGTATAACGAATACTTTGGTGGTGGTATGAATTCTATCGTATTCCAGGAAATGCGCGAAAGCCGCGGTCTGGCTTACTCGGCATGGGCCGGTATGCTGAGACCGTCTTACCTGACTGATCCCTACACTCTCCGTACGCAGATTGCTACGCAGAACGATAAGATGATAGATGCAATCAATACATTCAATGATATCATCAACAACATGCCTGAATCAGAAGCTGCTTTCAAACTTGCTAAAGATGGTATGATTGCCCGCATGCGTACTGACCGTACCATCAAGATGGATGTCATCTGGGATTACATCAGTGCTCAATACTTGGGACAGAATGTGGATAGCCGCATCAAACTGTACAATGATGTGCAGAACATGACGTTGCAGGATGTTATCGACTACCAGAACAAGTGGATCAAGGGACGTACATATACTTATTGTATTCTTGGTGACAAGAAAGAATTGGATATGGAAAGTCTGAAGAAGGTAGGCCCGGTGATTGAACTGAAACAGGAAGATATCTTCGGATACTAAAATTTCCGATAAATAAAAGCAAAAAAGGCTGTACATAGTGTACAGTCTTTTTTTTGTTAGCAATTTTCCTTGACTTCAATCTATAAATACTCCTTATTACACAAAAAATCCCCCTTCACCGTTGTATGATTCCGTACTTTTGTCCACGTATTCATATTTTATCACATATCAAAGAACATAAGACAACCCATGAAACGTTTATCTATTTTTATTGTGGGAATAATGGTGGCTGTGGTAGCCATGTCCCGCACATTCGACATGAAACAGTTGGGAGCAGATGCCAAAGGTATCAAGTCCTGTACGGAACTGATCAACCGAACCATTGAAAAAGCAGCTTCGGAAGGTGGCGGAACTATTTATTTTCCTGTCGGAACTTATCTGACTGCTACCATTCACATGAAAAGTAACATAACGTTGTACTTGGAATCGGGTGCAGTTTTGCGTTTCTCCGACAAGTTTGAGGATTATCTGCCCTTCGTCACCTTACGTTGGGAAGGTACTGTGATGAAAAGTTTATCACCACTGATTTATGCACACTCAGCAGATAATGTAACCATTTCCGGACGCGGTACACTGGATGGAAACGGATTAAAGTGGTGGCTATGGGAATTCGATACCCGGAAAGTGATAAAAGAAAACGGCGGCAAACTCCCTACCTTGGATAAATTGCAGCAGATGTGGGTGGACGCTAATAAAGATCTGGAAATATCCGACTATTATAAACCCTCATTGGAACGCCGTATGTTCCGCCCGCCTTTTATCCAGTTCTACGAATGTACCAACATCCTTATCGAGAATGTGAAGATCATAAACTCTCCTTTCTGGACTATCAATCCGGCATTTTGTGATAACGTTACAATACACGGGGTTACTATCAATAATCCGTCAAGCAATCCCAAAGGTCCCAATACGGATGGCATCAATCCGAGTTCCTGCCGGAATGTACGCATCTCCGATTGCTTTATCAGCGTTGGGGACGATTGTATCACCATCAAATCCGGACGTGATGCTGATGGACGTAAATATGGAAAAGCCTGTGAGAACATTACAATCACCAACTGCATCATGCTTTCCGGGCATGGTGGAGTAGTCATCGGTAGTGAAATGTCAGGTGGAGTAAAAAGAGTGGCAATATCCAATTGTGTATTCGACGGGACTAATGCCGGTATCCGGTTAAAAGCATCCCGTGGGCGCGGTGGTGTAGTAGAAGATATCCGGGTAGATAATATTGTAATGAAGAATATCCAGGGAGATGCCTTTATCTTCGACTTATTTTATGACCGTTTATCGAAAGTGGAGCCTGTAAGTGAACGTACACCTATCTTCCGCAATATTCATTTGAGTAATGTCACAGGAAATGATATAAAACGAATAGGATATATAAAAGGAATTGAAGAGATGCCTGTATCAGAACTCTCCTTTTCCAATATGAATATAGTAGCCGAACAAGGATTTAAAGCGGAAACAGCAACAGATATACGATTTAACAATGTCAGCTTTACAGTGGGCGAAGGACCATCATTCGACTTCAGACAATGCAATGGCATATTCCTGAATGATGTACGTTCAAAGAAGCCGATTACCAATCAGCCGGTAGTAAATATAGAGAAGGATGTGGAGAATGTGAATATCATTCATTGTGACTCCACACAGATCATGAGAAAATAACTTCCAACAGATGATATACAAATTACGCGGATCTTTAAGTGACCCGCGTAATCTGATATTCAAGAAGTACTCTTTATTACTATTTTATAGTAACTAAAGTTTGTTGCAAAGATTCATCCTCCGAACTACCACCTACCATAATATCATAAGTTCCCGAACAGACTCTCACTGTATTGGTTTGTTCATCCCACCACTCCAGTTCCTTATCTTTCAAATCAAACTCTATGTTAGTAGTCTGTCCGGCTGGGATAAATACACGCTTGAAAGCACGTAGTGTTTTTACAGGACCTTCCGCATCACCTTGTTTTTTAAGATAAACTTGAACGACTTCTTCACCGTCGCGTTTTCCCGTATTTGTGACCGGAACAGTTAACTTCAAAGTTTGTCCGGCAGTAACCTCGCTCTTATCAAGAACAACTTTATCATAACTGAAAGTAGTGTAACTCAGCCCATATCCGAATGGGAACAACGGGGTATCCTGCATGTATCTATAAGTTCTCCCGGCCATATTATAATCTTCGAAATCAGGAAGCTGAGATACATTTCGATAGAATGTTACCGGTAATCTACCCGCCGGATTATAATCGCCAAACAGCACTTCGGCAACTGCTGTTCCACCTTGTTGTCCCGGATACCAAGCCTGCAGAATGGCTTCACATTTCTTAGTTTCAGGTTCCAATCCGATAGGAGATCCGGAGCAGTTAACCAGGACAATCTTTTTGCCGGCACGGTACAAAGCATCAATCAGTTCACGCTGAACTGCCGGAAGTTCAATATCCGTACGGTCACCTTTCTTAAAGCCAGGCAGGTTGACTCCCATTTCTTCTCCTTCAAGACTGGGAGATATGCCACTTGCAAAAATAACGATATCTGCCTCCTTCACTTGCTCGACGGATTTCTGAATATCGACCTCTCTCTTGAAGCCAAGATCGAAGTTTAACTGAGCATCACTCCGAAGATATTCAAAATCGAGTTCTATATCATAGGATTGACCGGCCTGTACTTTCATGGCATGAGTCGTTTTACGGGCACCATGCTTATTAGAGAAACTTTTCACCTCTTCTCCATTTACACGAAGACGCCCGTTTCCATAACAGTATACTTCAAGTACGATTTCTCCGGATTGTACAGGAGTAAATACACTATTATAAGTAGCAGAGAAGTCCGTCAGATTTACTCCCGGAGCGAAAACCGTGGCACCCGAAGTGCAGAAACGGAAAGGAGTGGTGACCTGAGTAGTAGTCACAGGACTACCTTCACGCGTCAGATTATTCCAGTAACGGGCAGTGAAACCAGGGCCATCCACCGACTTACATTGGCTGAATGCACTATGAATCAAGGTTCTTTCTACCCACGGGCAACCTTGTTCATAAATCAGTTTATCATCAGCGCCGAGCAAATTCCGCACTCCATCCAGAATAGTTACGGTGTGCGGCGGCATTCCATTGTAATTTCCCCATTGCATGACAGAATCATTGGCATTGGGGCCCATAACAGCTACTGTCAGCCCTCCACGCCTCAACGGCAAAAAGTTATCCTTATTCATCAGTAACGTCATGGACTTACGGGCTATTTTCAATGCCAATGAATCATGGGCAGCAGAAGCAACTACAGAGAAAGGTATTTTTGCCCAGGATACTTTTTCCAAATCATCCATCTCTCCCAGCTCAAAACGAGCTTTCAACAAACGCCTCACGGAAGTATTTACTTTTTCTTCAGAGATCAACCCTTTTTTTACACTTTCCACCAAAGCTTTATAGCTGGAACCACATTCCAAATCAGTACCACTCACTACAGCTGCGGCAGAAGCAGACTCAGCATCCGGATGCGTGTGGTGTCCACGGTCATTATAAAAATCGGCAATGGCACCACAATCGGACACAACTATACCATCAAATCCCCATTCATCGCGTAAGATTTGCATTAACAAGCGGTTGCTGCCACAACAAGGTTCACCTTCAAAACGGTTGTAAGCGCACATCACTTCTTTTACTTCTCCTTCTTTCACTAAGGCTTCGAAAGGTGGCAAATATGTTTCATACAAATCGCGAGGTTTGATATTCTCTGCATTAAAAGAATGGCGGTTCCATTCGGGACCGGAGTGTACGGCAAAGTGCTTGGCACAAGCATGCAACTTATCATAGTTTCCGTCTGCAGGGCCCTGCAACCCTTTTACTACCATTACTCCCATCCGGCTTGTAAGATAAGGGTCTTCGCCATAGGTTTCGATACCTCTCCCCCAACGCGGGTCACGATAAATATTGACAGTAGGCGTCCACATAGTTAATCCCTGATAACGCTCACGGCTGTCTTTAGATGAATAATAAGTATTCTTGGCACGCGCCTCATCAGACACGGCAGTGAATACATCATATACCGTTTCGGGGCTAAATGACGCAGCCATACCTATAGGCTGAGGAAAAACGGTAGCTAACCCTGCACGAGCAACCCCATGCAGTGCCTCATTCCACCAATTATACGGTTTTATATCCAATCGTTCCACGGGACGGGAACCATCCATCATAAGTTGTACCTTTTCTTCCAGTGTCAGTTCTTTCACCAACAGGTCTGCACGTTCTTCAGGAGACAATGAGGTGTTTTTGTAAGATACTTGTCCACAACCGGTCAAGACTAAAATAGGTAATAGATAAAAAAGTTTCTGTTTCATACTTTAAAGCTCAATTAATAGAACTTTGCAAAAGTACAAAACAGAAACTTCTTTTATGGGGAAATATTAGTTGTTGAAGTGTATTTTTTTACTCTTCGTACATCTTATCTATCAACTCCTTGTAGTTCTTTGCAACTACAGGGCGCTTCAACTTCAAAGTATTAGTCAGTTCACCACGTTCCATGCTGAAAGGTTCGGGTAAAAGAGTAAAGCGCTTCACTTGCTCATAGTGTGCAAACTGCTGTTGCAAGGTATCTATGCGAGCACGGAACAAACCGATCACCTTAGGATGCTGCAGCAGTTCTTCCATATTCTTATATTCAATCCCTTTTTCCTTGGCATAATCTTTCACGAAGCCATAGACCGGAACAATAAGGGCAGACACAAATTTACGCTGGTCGGCAATAATGGCAATCTGATCAATGTAACGATCAATAGCCAGTTTCGTCTCCAACGCTTGCGGACTGACATATTTACCATTGGAAGTCTTGAACAAATCCTTGATACGTTCAGTCAGATAAAGCTGATCACCTTTCAGGTAACCGGCATCACCGGTATGGAACCAGCCATCTTTATCAATAGCAGCAGCAGTAGCTTCCGCTTTTTTATAATAACCTTTCGTGATAGTCTTTCCACGCAGAAGTATTTCGTTCTCCTCGCCGATTTTCACTTCCACATCGGGCATTATCGTACCTACCGAACCTATTTCATAACCTTCGTTGAGGAAACAGGAGACAGTAGCCGTCGATTCGGTCAGACCATAACCAACCAACATGTTGATGCCTACCGAATGAACAAATTCACAGATTTCATCGGGCACGGCAGCCCCCGCAGTAGGGAAGAAATTACCATTCTCAATACCAATCGTCTTTTTCAGTAAAGCATAAACTGTCTTTTCGTAGAACTTATATTTCAGTTGGTTCATCAATGGCGGAGTTTTACCTTTACGCAGATAATCTATGTTATGTATCTTACCTACCTTAATGGCATCCAGCATCATAGCTTTCTTCAAGCCTGTTTCCTGAGCAATCTTCTCCTGCACACCGGCATACACTTTTTCCCAGAAACGGGGAACACTACACATCAATGTCGGACGGATTTCTTTAATGGTAGTCTGGATATCCACAGGACGGAGGTTAATGCAAATCTGCACGCCTTTATGAATACAAAGATATGTCCATGCTTTCTCAAAGACATGTGTCAAGGGAAGGAAATTCATGGAAACATCCTGATCAGTCATATCCACCAGACGGATATCATGGATACGGAAAGCCTCCATATAGTTAGAGTGATGCAACATTACTCCCTTCGGTTCGCCAGTAGTACCGGATGTATAAAGAATGTTCGCAAGGTCATCATCCGATGCACGGGAAGTGCGTTCTTCCACGATATCGTTGTTCGGCAAACCTTTTCCTGTTTCCAGGAACTCGTCGAAATAGATGGAAGTCATATCACGAGGGTCGCGTACAACAGCCCGGTCGAAGATGATCAATTGCTGCAACGATTGACAAAAGCCAAAGACACTGAAAGCCGCATCATACTGGAATTGCTCGCCTACGAAGATGTAACGTATCTGAGCATCATTGATAATGTACTGTGCCTGTGCCGGTGAACTGGTAGCATACAGAGGTATAGTCACTGCACGGTTAGCAAATGCCCCGAAATCCACATAAAGGCATTCGGGCTTGTTCTGAGAAAAGATTCCTATGTTTTCTTCCTCCTGCACTCCTAACTCTATGAGTGCATTCGCAACTTGTCGAACTGTTTGTGAGAATTGATTCCAAGTGATGGGTATCCACTGCGACGTTTCGTAATCCCTGTATTTCAGAGCCACCTTGTCGCCATACTTCTCTGCCCGTCGATGTACGAGGACAGATAAATGATGATAAGTCATATTATTCATATATTGGTAAATACGGCACAAAGGTAGTGGTTTCATTTGAAACTATTTCTATATTGAGAATTAAATATTTAGTATATATTTCCGCAATATTAGTACTATCCTACTATAAAAAGAAGTGATTACCCTACATTTTTGTTCGTTTTTCCAAAGAAATACAAATATATATATATTTGCACCCAATAGTTTTTTAAATATCAACGCAATTACTTAACTAACATGAAAAAGATTTTAGCATTAGTCGCCATATTGGCGATAGGTTTAGGGAGTATCAACGCACAAGATAACCTCAGATGGGGTGTCACAGCAGGTATGAATGTAAGCAGCCTCAACGTAACCGGATTGGACAGTCGCGTAGGTTTCCATGCAGGCGTTAAGGCTGAATTGGGACTGCCTCAGTTTACGGAAGGTCTTTATATGGATTTCGGAGCGCTGCTTTCGCTGAAAGGCGCCAAAGTTGAAGCAGGCAGTATGGCCAGTTTCAAGATCAACCCGTACTATTTGGAGATTCCGGTACACATTGGCTATAAATATGCTGTAAATGAAAATTTCTCCTTGTTTGCCAATGCAGGTCCTTACATTGCAATCGGTCTGTTCGGTAAAGCGAAAATGACAGCTGACGGCAGTTTGGTAGATGGAGGTTCCAAGGTTTCCGAATCAGGGAACGTGTTTGGCGATGACGGATTCAAACGTTTTGACCTTGGATTGGGACTGAAAGCAGGCATAGAAATCAGTAAGAAGTATCAGTTCTCCATCGGCTACGACTTCGGATTTATTGAAGCTGAGGAATTGATGGGCTGCAAGAATAGAAACCTAATGATTTCTTTAGGACTTATGTTTTAAACGATATCAAGAATAGAGAAGGGCGTTGAATAACGCTTTTCTCTATTTCTCTCCCCCTTTCCACACTCTGCCCCTCTCTATTTATCTGCATCAACAGTGGAAGGGTATTTTTATCCTGTCGATTAAGCATATTTCAGTATTTATCCGTAAGTTTGCATCACAATAATTTAACTGATTGAGATATGGCTTACGATATACCAACAATGCTTTCTGAGGCAACCGGAGTTCTTAAGTCTCTGATTGCTATCCCTTCTCTTAGCCGCGATGAAGAAAAAGCGGCTGATTATCTACAGAATTATATAGAATTGCAAGGCATGGCAACCGGGCGAAAAGGCAATAATATCTGGTGCCTCAGCCCGATGTTCGATTTAAATAAACCTACCTTGTTACTAAACTCACATATTGACACCGTGAAAGCCGTGAACGGTTGGCGAAAAGATCCGTTTACCCCAACTCAGGAAAGCAACGGAAAACTATACGGGCTGGGAAGTAATGATGCCGGTGCAAGCGTTGTC
The DNA here is from genome assembly GCF_000172175.1 of Bacteroides intestinalis DSM 17393. Classification (NCBI taxonomy): domain Bacteria; kingdom Pseudomonadati; phylum Bacteroidota; class Bacteroidia; order Bacteroidales; family Bacteroidaceae; genus Bacteroides; species Bacteroides intestinalis. The sequence continues at coordinate 476,132 of NZ_ABJL02000006.1, forward strand.
AGCCTATTGCAAGTCTTTCTGCAACTTTGTCGCACTACACAGAAGTACAATCTCATTTATCTTGCTTCCTGTGAAGAAGAAGTGTCCGGAAAGGGTGGTATCGAGTGTGTATTACCGGAACTTCCTCCGATCCACTTTGCCATTGTAGGCGAACCTACAGAGATGCAGCCCGCCATTGCAGAAAAGGGACTAATGGTACTGGATGTAACTGCTTACGGTAAAGCCGGACATGCTGCACGAAACGAAGGAGACAACGCTATATATAAGGTATTAGAAGACATCGCTTGGTTTCGTGACTATCGCTTTGAAAAAGTCTCTCCGCTGTTAGGGCCTGTAAAAATGAGTGTAACACAAATAAATGCAGGTACACAGCACAATGTCATTCCCGACCGCTGCACTTTTGTAGTAGATATCCGCAGCAACGAATGTTATAGCAATCAGGAACTATTTACTGAAATACAAAAACATATTTCTTGCGAAGCCAAAGCACGTTCGTTCCGCTTAAGTTCTTCTCACGTAGCAGAACAACATCCGATAGTACAGCGTGCCGTAGCAATGGGACGTGTACCTTTTGGTTCTCCTACCCTCTCCGACCAGGCACTAATGTCATTTCCCTCGCTCAAAATGGGTCCGGGAAAGAGTAGCCGTTCACACACGGCAGATGAGTTCATTTTCATTCAGGAAATAGAAGAGGCTATCGGGTTATATCTGGAACTACTGGACGGAGCAACCATTGATATCTAATCCCTCCCACTTCCATATAAGGGGATAAAGACATCTGACATAAGGGACAAAGACATCAAAGCCAAGAGATTATCGCATCAAGATACTGGCAGTTTCAGGTGCTAACCAAGGTTGACAGGCCTGTTAACCTTGGTCAACGGGCCTGTTAACTGCCGTTGACAAGCCTGTCAACCTTGGTTAACACCCGATTATCCTTTAGGAAAAATAAAAGAATCAATAAGGTAAAACAAAACTATACCTGATACGCTACCTATTCAGCCACGGCTCCGGATTCAGTTTCTCCTTCTCCTTACGCAACTGGAAGTGAAGTACCGTACGTCCATTGTCCGCACCATCCGAGAATACTTGTCCGAGGACTTGCCGGGTAGTTACAGTATCGCCCGTCTTCACTGAGGCTGAAGATAAGTTACAGTAGACAGATATGTAGTTTCCATGACGGATGAGAATATTGAAAAGACCGTTCAGCTGGAAAACAGCAGCCACCTTTCCATTAAAGATAGCACGTGCCTGTGCACCGGGCTTGCCTTGAATATCTATCCCTTTATTATCCAGTTTCACATTACGAAGCCCCTCTACAGAATACTGGCCATAGCGGCTGGTGATAATATAAGGTCCTGTAATAGGCATTGGCAACTTGCCACGGTTACTGACAAAGCTACCGGAAAGTTCCCGGTCTGCCTTATCCATCGTATAGGTTTCAAGAGGCGCCGCTTTCTTCGTTGTAGCCTTTTCGGAAGAAGAAGTTGCAGCCGATTTCGTTTCTTTGGCAGCAGCTTTTTTACGGGCAGCAGCTTCCTTGCGGGCTTCTTCAGCTGCACGTTTACGGGATTTCTCAATTTCTTCGGCTATCAAACGATCGATACGTGCATTCAACTGGTTGGCTTCCTTACGCTTTTTATTGAGTTCATTTTGCAAACCGCGTTGTTTCTTCTGCAGGTTGGCCACCAAAGTCCTCTTTTCTTTTTCCTGAGCTTCCAACTTTTCTTTCTCGACTTCACGCTCTTTCAGTAAACTGGCTTTCGCTTTCTTTACCTGTTGCAGTTCTGTTTTCTTTTGATTGACCTGTTCTTGTTTTTTCAGAATCTCTTCGCCTTGCAGACGCTGATAGTCGGCATATTCGCGCACATAGCGCATACGGCGATACGTCTGCGACAACGTTTTGGCCGAAAGAATAAAAAGAAGCTTTTCCTGGACAGAACGATTCTTATACAAATATTGAACAGAAGCTTCATACTTCTTTTTCTTATCCTTCAAATCGTTTTCAAGGCGAACCAATTGCCGTTCCAGTTTGGAGAGTTCACGGTCTATAGTCTCCATATCATTATTGATGGTAAGGATGTACCGTTTCCGTTCTTCTATCTGTCCGGTAAGGGCGGCAAGCCCGTTCAACTGGCTACCTACATCTTTCTTTGTAGTGTTCAAGAGTGTTTCCGACTCAGCTATCTGCTTTTGCAAAGCGCCCCGTTTACTTTCCAACTCTTTTATCATCTTGTTGGATTGGGCGCAAAGCGGCAGAGCCAGACAGAAACAACCTATGAAGATACAAAGAAAATGTCTCATAACTTCGCCAGCATCTCTAAAAGTTCAGTCCATTCAACTTTAGTATATCTGGAAGACACCTGAGTAGGTGTCAACGATATCTCTTTGTTCGAGAAGTCAGTAAGAACAATTTTACCTTTCTCTAAAGAAGGGATACCCAGTTCTTTGCCCGTCAAAGTGGCCTTACCACCGGGTTTGGCAGCATCAAAAAGAATCTTTTCCAGATAGGCAAAGTCTGCCTTCCTAGGCAGGATGTCTTTCAATTCTTTGCGGGTAGCCTGAACATAACGTTTTCCCATACGATCTACGACCAGTACATCGTTGGGAGTGATTTCCAATCGAGCTATTTCACTGCGAAGAATAGGCATCAAAAAAGAAAGTTGCATACGTTCTCCGCTCACAAGCTTCATTGTACCATTCACTGTAACTGTACCTCCTTTATTAGGAATGGTCAGTTGTACCTTAGAAGACAAATAGCGGGGTTCTCCTGTTGATGAAGTCATTTTCCGGGAAGTCTTACAGCCGGAAAGACCTAGCACTAGACTTAGGAGAAGCAAAAAGGGCAGGATACGAATACATCCTGCTGTGCTGTATTTGCTGTGTAATACTCTCATTCTGGTATATATTTCTTTTTCTCAATCTTCTTTTTCAATGTTTTGGACTCACTGCCCATTTCCTGGGCCTGCTTCCAATACTTCAAGGCACCGTCCACATCACCGGTCATATAATAGATATCACCGCAATGCTCTACAATGGTGTCACTCTTATCACCCTCATTCTTCATAGCATCGTCTATATAAAGGCGTGCTTCAGCATAATTACCTTTCTCAAATAAAATCCAGGCATAAGTATCCAGGTAAGTAGAATTATTCGGCTCAGCCTTCACGGTTTTATAACTCATTTCCTCCGCTTTATCCAGATCACGACGTTCCAGAGAAAGATAATAAGCATAGTTATTCATGGCTCCGATATTCGCCGAATTGTAAACCAATGCAGAATCGTATGCGGCATAGGCCTCTGCATTCATCTTTTTCGTATGATAAATATCACCCATGATGGCATAGAAATCCGAAACGACTTCTTTCTTGCTCTTTTCCGTAATGTTTCCCAATGCCTTCTGGCAAACGGCAAGTGCATCGTCTGCCCGTTCTGCCTGATTATAAGCTATAGCAAGATAGAAATAGAATTCCAACATATCCGGATTGGATTCAACACCTGCCTCACAAAGCCGGATCACTTCTTTATAATCTTCTTTACGAACCGCTTCACCCAGAAGCGTCATACGGGCGGCTGTGTTGGTAGGATCTATGTCCAACACCTGTTCCAGCACAGGCATTGTTTCTTTATTCATCCCTTTGGAAAGGAGATATTGGGCATAGAGCATAGGCATTTGTGCATCGTCCTGATCCTGTTCCAAGATACGGTCGAAAAGAGTAATCACGCGAGTACTATCCTTGCCTGCCCGTTCATTCTCAACCACAAACTGGCGCATCACATTCAATTTAGTATCGGAAGGTACTTTCTTGTTCAGCAAAAGGGTATCCAATTGCTGTTCATAGAGTTCTTTCTGTCCGGTCTGCTCATAGTAGGATGCCAGTGAGTACATGGCCATGGCATTATCCGGCTCGGTAGCAAGTACCTTCTTGTACATGTTGTAAGCTTCATCCTTTTTGCCATTCTGCATATAGACATCCCCCAGCACTACTTGATAACGCATATCCATCGGATATTCTTCCACCAGACTTTCAATCTCACGGAAAGCACTCTGATTATCTTTCATCTGTAAGTAGATGCGGAATTTCTCCATACTGAGCTGCTCGTTCTTACCCATTTTTTCTTCCAGACGATTCAGAGTAGTAATCACATTATCATACTCTTCCAAACGATTATATATTTCCAGCAAGCTGTACAGAGCATCCATCTTATCCGGGAAGCGGGTGACCATGCTTTCCAGCAAGTCAGTAGCCTTTTGCATCTCGTTCTGTTGTTGGTACAGGCTTGCCAGTCCCTGACTATACCAGTAATTATCCGGATCATTCTCCACAGCTTTTTCTAAAGCTGCCTGTCCCTGGGGAACTTGTTTAAGGAACATGTAATATTGCGATATTTCATATAGAGCCGATGACGCATTCGGATTGATGCTCAGACAGTGCTGCAACAAATCGAAAGCAGCTCCATAATCATTTTGCATCTTCAGGCGGGAGGCTTCCAGAAAGAAGTAATCGTATTTACGCTGTTGTTCGGGCGTAAGCATAACCTGCGTCTTCATCCCTTTCCGTTGCTTCTTACCTCCCTGACGGGAAGTGCCACACGATACAAGTAACGCGCACAACAAGAAAAGCGATAGTATGTTAAATCTAATCTTCATCATCAGTTGCAATTATCAATGTTACACTCCCGTATGGCCGAAACCACCGGCACCGCGCACCGTTTCATCCAACACTTCCACTTCCTGCCAGGTGGCTTGTTCGTGGCGTGCTATCACCATCTGGGCTACACGTTCCCCATCTTCTATCACAAAAGTCTCCGATGACAGGTTTACAAGGATGATACAAACTTCCCCACGGTAATCGGCATCAATCGTTCCCGGAGAGTTCAACACAGTAATACCTTTCTTTATAGCCAAACCACTGCGAGGACGTACTTGTGCTTCGAATCCCGGCGGCAGGGCAATATATAATCCCGTAGGTACTAGGCAACGCTGCATCGGAGCTAACGAAATAGGTTCTGAAAGATTAGCACGGATGTCCATTCCTGCGGACAGTTCGGTGGCATAAGCCGGAAGCGGATGTTTCGATTTATTAATGATTTGTACGTTCATATTCAAGTCGTTTACTATATTAACGGGCGAAAATACGGAATTTGAAGCAAAATAATGATACATTTGCAGTTAAATAATAACAAAGTAACCATGATGAATTGGAATACCCTCATATCTGCCAAGCGTTTCGGACTGGAAGAGTTTCATCAGGAGCGTCACGAAAACCGTTCAGAGTTCCAGCGTGACTATGACCGTCTCGTTTTTTCAGCTCCTTTCCGCCGCTTGCAGAACAAAACACAAGTCTTTCCCCTTCCGGGTAGTATTTTCGTACACAACCGCCTGACACATAGCCTTGAGGTATCCTGTGTAGGCCGCTCATTAGGGACTGATGTAGCCAAGGCAATCCTTGCCCGTCAGCCCGAACTGCAAAATTCTTATCTTCCAGAAATAGGTTCCATTGTATCAGCTGCCTGCCTGGCACACGATTTAGGTAATCCCCCTTTCGGACACTCCGGAGAGCGGGCCATCTCCACTTTTTTCTCCGAAGGAAAAGGTATGGCACTGAAAGAGCAACTTCCTGCCGCACAATGGGAAGACTTGACACATTTTGAAGGAAACGCCAATGCTTTCCGCTTACTCACCCATCAGTTCGAAGGACGGCGCAAAGGTGGCTTCGTTCTTACCTACTCCACTCTGGCAAGCATCGTAAAATACCCCTTTTCATCGAGTTTAGCCGGTAAAAAGTCCAAATTCGGCTTCTTCACTACAGAAGAAGAAAGTTTCCGACGGATAGCCGAAGAACTGGGAATGAAGAGGCTAAATGATGATCCACTGAAATATGCCCGCCACCCGCTCGTCTACCTAGTAGAAGCAGCAGACGACATCTGTTACCAGATGATGGACATTGAAGATGCCCATAAACTAAAGATACTCACTACCGGAGAAACACAAGATTTACTCCTTTCTTACTTTCCTGAAGAGCGTAAGGCTCACATGCTCAAAACACTGGATTTTGTCAGCGATGTCAATGAGCAAATAGCTTATCTACGTTCTTGTGTCATTGGATTGCTAATCCAAGAATGTACTCAGGCCTTCCTGAACAATGAAGAAAGAATATTGGAAGGAGAATTCGAAGGAAGTCTCATCAAACATATATCCGAACTGCCTGCCAGTGCTTACAATCATTGTGCCGACATTTCTCTAAAGAAGATTTATCGCTCACGCGACGTATTGGATATTGAACTTGCCGGTTTCCGCATCATCAGCACTCTGCTAGACTTAATGATAGATGCCGTTCGTTCACCTGAAAAGGCTTACTCACAGCTACTCATCAACCGGGTATCCGGCCAGTATAATATAAAAGCGCCCATACTCTATGAAAGAATACAGGCGGTATTGGATTATATCTCCGGTATGACAGATGTCTTCGCTCTCGACCTTTACAGGAAAATAAATGGGAATAGTCTTCCGGCAGTATGAGATAACTGAATTCCAAATTTAGCTATTCTATGTTCAAAAACATCCAATAACGGCATTTGAGACTCCTAAACGATTAATGATGCATCAATAACCTTAAATCTTTTTTTATATTTGCCCAGCCTTCTACCTCATTCAGGTGTCAGCATTTAAAGAAAAGAATTCGAAGGATGATTGATTTATATAGAATAGAACTAAATTAAATATCTACTTATTATGAAGAACTTTTGTGTATTTCTTGTTAGTGCCTTATTCCTACTACCCACAGTACAAGCTGTAGAAACGGATTACAGGCAGGGGCTTTCTATCTGGTTCGACACTCCCAACAGTTTGGCCGGACAAGCTGTATGGTTACGAAGCAATGGTAACCGGGGAGCTAATCTCGACCGGGAATGGGAAAGTCGGTCACTACCAATCGGAAACGGTAGCCTGGGAGCTAATATTCTAGGCTCGGTTGCCGCCGAAAGAATCACCCTCAATGAAAAAACGCTCTGGAGAGGCGGACCTAATACGTCCGGTGGTGCCGACTATTATTGGAACGTTAACAAACAATCCGCCCCTATTCTAAAAGAAATCAGGCAGGCATTCACCGAAGGAAACGGAGAGAAAGCAGCACAACTGACCCGCAAAAACTTCAACGGATTAGCTGCTTATGAAGAAAAAGACGAACACCCGTTCCGATTCGGCTCATTCACCACGATGGGAGAACTTTATATAGAAACCGATTTAAGTGAACTACGAATGAAGAACTACCGCCGCATATTATCTTTGGATTCAGCCATGGCCGTGGTACAATTCGACAAAGAAGGCGTGCAATACCGCCGCAAGTATTTCATATCTTACCCGGACAGTGTGATGGCAATGGAGTTCTCCGCCGATAAAGCAGGAAAGCAGAATCTTGTATTGAGCTATGCCCCAAACCCGGAAGCCCAAAGCAATATACGTACCGATGGAACCGACGGTTTAGTGTATACCGGAGTCCTGAACAATAACGGAATGAAATTTGCTTTCCGCATCAAAGCGATTGCAAAAGGCGGAACCGTTATAGCACAGAATGACCGGTTGATAGTGAAGGGTGCCGACCGGGTAGTATTCCTGCTCACCGCAGACACCGACTACAAGATGAACTTCAATCCGGATTTCAAAAATCCGAAAACTTACGTAGGCGATGATCCGGAACTCACAACGCAATCCATGATGAACCAAGCGTTGTTGAAAGGATATGAGACATTGGCTAACAACCATAAAGCAGACTATACGGCACTGTTCAACAGAGTTAAACTGACCTTAAACCCCGATGTTACCGGGTCCGATTTGCCAACCTACCAGCGTTTGGCAAACTACCGGAAAGGACAACCGGACTTCCGCCTGGAGGAACTGTACTATCAATTCGGGCGCTACCTGTTGATAGCCAGTTCACGACCGGGAAATCTACCGGCCAACTTGCAAGGAATGTGGCACAATAACCTGGACGGCCCTTGGCGTGTGGATTACCATAATAACATCAATATTCAGATGAACTACTGGCCAGCCGGTCCTACGAATCTTAGCGAATGTACCTGGCCGTTGATCGACTTTATCCGGGGATTAGTGAAACCGGGTGAGAAAACTGCACAAGCCTACTTTGCCGCACGCGGCTGGACAGCTTCCATTTCTGCCAATATATTTGGATTTACCTCACCGCTTTCCAGTGAGATAATGGCATGGAATTTTAACCCGATGGCCGGTCCGTGGCTGGCAACGCATATCTGGGAGTATTATGACTACACGAGAGACCGGAACTTCTTGAAAGAGGTTGGCTATGATCTGATTAAGAGCAGTGCACAATTCACTGTAGATTATCTGTGGCACAAGCCAGACGGTACCTATACAGCCGCTCCCTCTACATCCCCCGAACACGGTCCGGTTGACGAAGGCGCCACCTTTGTACATGCCGTAGTGCGTGAGATTCTTCTGGATGCCATTGAAGCAAGTAAAGTACTGGGCGTAGACAGCAGAGAACGCAAGCATTGGCAAGAAGTGCTGGCCCACCTTGTTCCTTACAAAATAGGACGCTACGGACAATTACTGGAATGGTCGAAAGACATCGATGATCCCAACGACAAACATCGTCATGTAAACCATTTATTCGGTTTGCATCCAGGACGCACACTTTCACCAGTAACTACTCCGGAACTGGCAAAAGCAGCAAGAATCGTGTTAGAACACCGTGGTGACGGAGCAACCGGCTGGAGTATGGGATGGAAGTTAAACCAATGGGCAAGACTTCAGGATGGTAATCACGCATATACCCTGTTCGGCAATCTGCTGAAAAACGGCACTCTGGATAACCTGTGGGATACACATGCACCATTCCAAATAGACGGAAACTTTGGAGGAACAGCTGGTGTAACAGAAATGCTCCTGCAAAGCCACATGGGCTTCATTCAGTTGTTACCAGCACTACCGGATGCCTGGAAAGACGGGGTGGTAAGTGGGCTTTGCGCCAAAGGAAACTTTGAGGTTTCCATCTCCTGGAAAAACAACCGGCTGGATGAGGCAATACTTGTATCAAAAGCAGGAGCTCCATGCACCGTCAGATATGAAGACAAGACACTTTCATTCAAGACTGTAAAAGGAAAGACTTATAAAGTCAAAGTAGACGGAGATAAACTGACGCAAATCCAATAAAGAAAATGCTTTAGATATACCGGAGAAAATAAGAAAGCGGAGAATGAGCTCACTCTCCGCTTTCTTATTTTTATTTAGCACCTTTCATCTACTTGGAAAGAAAACTTTATTAGCCCCGGAGGTAAGTTTGCAGGCCTCCGGCTCATTCTCGATAAACGACTGGATATGGCGGATACGTTTTTCTGCCAGAATCTCATCCACAGCAATCAGAATGCCGGTTTCTTCTACATCACCGAAACCATAGTTAATGGCAGTACCGAACATACGCATAGTCGGACTCAAACTCATGTAAGCATTCACCAACGGCGGAATGTTATACCCCAACTTACGTATCTCACAATTCAATATTTTATAGTCTTCCTTAAAGGTATTCTTACAGAACAAAGCAGCCAAATCCTCCTCCTTAGCTTCCATTTCAAGTGGTTTCATCGGAGTTATCAAATTTTCCTTATCCCCAAAATGTTTCTTCAGGAAATAAAGAATCATGTCTCTTCCCTGACGATGATAACTTGGATACATAGTTACTTTACCAAAGAAATACTTCACATTGGGCATTACCACCGTCAGTGCTCCTAAGCCGTCCCACAGATTATCCAATGCAAATAAGCCTTTACTACCGGCACGGGTAGATTGATACTCAACTGTAACAAACGAACGTCCCAACTCAATGGTAGTAGGGAGATACTCCTTCAAAAACTTTTCAGAGAAATTGAACATGTGGGCTGTAGCCAAAATGGGAGCCCCCTTTTCGTCATACCGAACGTCTGTACCAAGAAGGTAACGATAACCACCTAATATCTCTTCCGCCTCCGGATTCCAGACAATCAACTGTTTGTAGGGATTTTCCATGATATCGTATTCATCGATATCCAGCGGTTTTCCTGTACCTCCGCCTGCTGCACGAAAAGCGATCTCACGTAGACGTCCGATTTCTTTCATTATATTCGGAGAATCCTGAGCTGTAATGATATAAATCTGATTATGGCTCTTATTTGTCATACGCAGACGCTTCTCTTCGGTCAATTCCGCTTTCAAAAGCTCCTTACTTATAGGTTCAATAATCTCTTCCATATTTTTTTGTTAGTAGTTCTTTAATTCACTTTATCACCTTGTCACTTTACCACCTTATAACTTATACACAATGTCTTTCACATAAGCCGCCCACTCGGCAGGAGTCTTCGATTTATCAAAAGTCTGCCAGGAAATAGGTTTCCCAATGGTTACGGTAAACGTTTTATGACGGTTCTTCAGCATCTCATCCGCAAGATAGAGCATAGCAATATTAACCTTGATGCCCAAGAATTTACAGATGTTAGCCAAATTATAAAAAAAGTTCGAATTCCGACCCTCGAAATGAATAGGGACAACATCACGATGTGTCTGCACGCTCTTTACAATAAAGGTCTTCTTCCAATCCAAGTCACGGATCACTCCATTCTGACGACGGGAACACAACCCAGCCGGGAACATTATCAATTGATCATCGGATGCAAAACCTGCTTCTACCATTCTCGGAAAGTCTTTTGCCTGTTTTCCGGTCTTATTAATAGGTATACAGAGAGGGGCTAATCCTTGCAGATTCATCAGCAAGTCATTTACCATATACTTCACCTTGCCATTATAAAAAGAGCCCAGTATATATCCCAAGGCCACACCATCCTGGCCTCCCAACGGATGATTGGAGACAAAGGTGTAAAGTCCTTCTTTCGGTAGATTTTCTTCTCCCTTCACCACGATATTGGCATCCAGAAATTCCAGGCAGGCTTTTAAAAAGTCTACGCCCACTTTATCCTTAGAATCGCGCAGGAAAACATTCAGTTCTTCCTGATGAACAATTCTTTTCAGATAAGAAACTACGAATCTGGGGATATACTTATAGTACTTCGGAGCCTTTTCCCGGAGTACTTTATCAATATCAATCAAAAATAAAGAGTCGTCAGCCATTCTTTTTAAGATGAAATGATTGCGCAAAATTAACTCATCTTTTTAATTATACGCAATAAAATTGTCTAAAACTGCACCCAAAAACAAACAAAAGACGCCCAAAAACTATCAATTGATAGTTTTTGCCCTAAAGATTGCTTGAAATGCGTCCGTCGGAGTTAGATAACTTTCGTAAAATTGCAACATCAAAAGTCAAATAAACGAATAACTATATAAAAAAGGAGAACGATATGAACAGTATTACATTCCAAAAAGATTTGCTCGGAGTACAAAACGATTTATTACGTTTCGCATACAAATTAACCTCCGACCGTGAAGAAGCAAATGATTTGCTTCAGGAAACCTCATTAAAGGCATTGGACAATGAAGATAAATATGTACCGGACACTAATTTCAAAGGCTGGATGTACACCATCATGCGCAATATCTTTATTAATAACTATCGCAAGGTGGTTCGCGACCAGACCTTCGTAGACCAGACAGATAATCTTTATCATCTTAATCTGCCACAGGAATCCGGATTTCAAAGCACCGAAAGCGCTTATGACCTGAAAGAGATGCACCGCATAGTAAATGCCTTGCCACGCGAATATAAGATTCCATTCTCTATGCATGTATCCGGTTTCAAATACCGCGAAATTGCAGAAAAGCTGGGATTACCCTTAGGCACAGTAAAGAGCCGCATATTCTTTACACGCCAAAAATTGCAGCAAGAACTGAAAGACTTCAGATAACCTGACAGGCAAGATAAAACCAAGTATTACCTTATTCAACCTAAACCGATAACGTTTTGATATAGCACCTGAAAACTATCAATTGACCACCCAAAAACTATCAATTGATAGTTTTCCCCCCATTTAATGCGAGAATTCCGTCCGTTAAAGTGATGCATTCTTCGTAAAATTGCAAAGTCAAAAGGCAAAACAAAAGAATAACTATTGAAAAGGAGAATTGATTATGAATAACAGTATTACATTCCAAAAAGAATTGCTCGGGGTACAAGGCGATTTATTACGCTTTGCATACAAATTAACCTCGGACCACGAAGAAGCAAACGACCTACTCCAGGAAACCTCTTTAAAGGCGTTAGATAACGAAGATAAATATGCACCTGATACGAATTTCAAAGGATGGATGTATACCATCATGCGTAACATCTTTATCAACAACTACCGTAAAGTAGTTCGCGATCAGACTTTCGTAGACCAAACAGATAATCTCTATCATCTCAACTTACCGCAGGATTCGGGATTCGATTGCACGGAAAGCGCTTATGACCTGAAAGAGATGCACCGTATAGTAAATGCTCTGCCCCGTGAATATAAAATTCCGTTCTCAATGCACGTATCCGGTTTCAAATACCGCGAAATTGCAGAGAAGCTGGGATTACCATTAGGTACAGTAAAAAGCCGTATCTTCTTTACCCGACAGAAGTTACAACAAGAATTGAAAGATTTTGTTTAAGAATAAAGAATAATAATAAGCAGAATCAATACATCATATAAAATTTTAGTTGTGTTAGAGAGATAATGGGCAGGCAGGAGTAATCCGGTCTGCCCTATCTTTTTTAGGGATCTACTCCATACCCGAACCATAGCAAAACCGTACTTGCTCCGTACATTCTCCACTCAGAGGTACTTCTACAAGGAGAAAGTACGGGATTGGTACGGAACAAGTGCAGCCCAGGTAGGTATTTGATTAGTAAAATTTGGGGGCAGGAGGATTTTCTCCTTTATAGTCTTTATTCGTATAAACACGTATCCAGTCGATATACATGGCAGGCATCGCGTCTTTCTTCCATTCGGAAGGTATGATGGCGCCGGGCCAGGCATTCGGATTGGTAGAGATACCTGTACTGAAAATCAGGAAAAAGCCCTGCGGATCACTCCAAGGCCAGTCGGTATTGCCATCAGCCCCTTTGTTATGTTCAAAATAGGCTTGTCCGTTGACACCTCCTACAATACGGTCGGGATACCATTCCAACCAATAGATATTCCACTGGGACATATCAGCAAGATCAATAGTGGAAGTGACACTGCCCGAACCACCTACCACACCGGCATAATGATTCTCGGAATGCAGCGTGAAGTGGGCACGGTCATTCAGCGTCTTCTTCGGATTCTCCAAAAGGTCGATTTCACCGTTCTTCGGCCAGGGACGGTTATTGTTGCCCATAAACCAAAGGGCATCATTAAAGCCTACATAGGAAGTACGTTTGAAGCGGATTTCAATGCGCATATTCTCGGTGAAATTGCACCAAAACTCCTTACTTCCCGGTAAAGAAGTACGGTAACAACCGTGAGAATACTTCACTTTCTTACCAAAACGGTTGTCTATCGAATCTTTCTCTTCCACACTCCAGATGCACAAAACCCCATCCTCTACCTTTGAGCATTTCCGGTTATCGACCTTTGCCGTACGAGACATGTGCATGCCTCTATGTTCTATAAAGCCAAGTGGAAGCCCCTTTTTCGTATCTTTACCATTAAACTCATGGGCTGTATAGAAATACCAGCTATCCACTTTAGGGTGTCTGTCCCCTTCCTTCAGAAGCAACACATCCCCCGGATGATCATAAACCAGCGTTTCATCATCTTTCTGCAATTTCCTTCCTGCTTGTCCGCCATCGGGATAAGACAGACTGCCGGAAAGCCATGCCATAGCGATTATAGCAACGATTGAATATTTCATCATACTATTTTGTCAGAATACCTACTTCACCGACAGATACGGCGTTTTTGTTATTTATCTCCGACAAAGACTCCAGTTTAAAGTAACGGGCAGGATACGTCTTGCCGAATCGTACAAAATAAGGCACGGGATTGTGCATGATATTGCTGAACTCACCACCCGCCTCACATTTAGTCCACGACTGACCATCAAGACTGACGTAGAAAGCATACTTATAGATAGTTCCCGTTAAATCTTCTTCCAGAGAGGGAGCATAGCTGAAACCATTCATACTCACTTCATGTCCCATATCGACTACCAATGGTGTAAGTGCAGAAGCACGCCAAACCGTTTTACGATTTCCATCAATAGCCTTGTGGGAATCTGTATTGCCACCAACCACCTGCCATCCATCAACTGGTACATCGCTGAGTTGTACTTCTTCATTCTTATCTGCAAGAGGTTCTGCGTAGAAAAGGCCGACCGCAGTTACATTAGCCACACCACGGGCAGAACGAATGGTTACACGAATACGCTCCGGACAAGTATCAGAGAAACGTACAAGACGCTTATACCCTACAGTTGTGCCTTCTGCCATATGAATCCAGGAGCCATCTTTATACGCTTCTACAAGGAAACTTTCAATACGTTGTCCTTTGGAGATATCTTCCTGAATCATAAAAGCATTCACCAACGCATCTTTCTGTATATCATATTGGCGGACTGTACCGGAAGTTCCATGCCATGCCTCGTTTCCTTTCAGCACATAATTACAGGCAAAAGTTTTCTTTAAATAACTGGAAAATTCTTTCAGCCGCTGCACATCATTTTCATTGATCAACCCACGAAGGTCGGGCGGAATATTCAATAAAAGAACGGAATTATAGCCTACTGATTTGAAATAAATATCCGTCAGATGATTTAAAGACTTCACCTGCTTGTCCTGATCGGTATGATAAAACCAACCCGGACGAATGGAAACATCCACCTCAGAAGGATACCAGAAAAGTTCGGTAGCGCGAGCCACTATATCACGTCCGCCTAAGTCCTTTGCCTTGCCGAAGATACCCAATTCTTTATTCTGTTCGCCGGAACGGGGATAAATACCCGGAGTCAGAGCTGTAGCACTCCATTCTGTTTCACGACCGATACCTTTTTCATTGCCTACCCAACGAACGTCATCACCCATGATAGCAGTAACTGCTTTAGGTTGCAGGCGGCGGATGGTGCGCAGAATGGCATCCCAGTCATAGATTTGTTTTTTGCCGTTAGGACCTTCACCGTTGGCACCGTCAAACCACACTTCATGGACTTCACCGTAATTGGTGAGCAATTCGGTCAGTTGCTCGATGAAAAACTGGTTGTAGGCAGGGGAATCACCATAGCAAGAGGCATTACGATCCCAAGGGGAGAGGTAAACTCCAAATTTGATGCCATACTTCTTGCAAGCATCGCGCAATTCACGTACCACGTCTCCCTTTCCATCTTTCCAAGAGGAAGAGGCCACGGAGTGACGGGTCGTTTTGGTAGGCCAGAGACAGAAGCCATCGTGATGTTTGGCGGTGATGATGGCCATCTTGAAACCGGATTCTTTAAGAGTCCTCACCCATTGTTCGCAGTCCAGCGAGGTAGGATTAAAGATGGCAGGATCTTCAGTACCATCTCCCCACTCTCGTCCGGTGAAAGTATTTACACCAAAATGCAGGAAAGCGGTCAGTTCCATACGCTGCCACTCCAGTTGTTGGGGAGTGGGTACAAGGCGTGAAGCCATATCTATCTTTTCCGCAACTGTAGCATCAGCGGGAAAAGCAACGTGCTTTTCATAATAAGTTTCTTGTGCCTGCAATCCGGAAAGGATTGTAAGACTAAGAACTGTAGTTAGAATCAGGTTTTTCATGCTATCTTATGTTATAGGTTTCGATCTATTTCAAAGGACGGATTGTAAACCGGAATGTGTAATCCTGCACAGGTACACGATACTGCGGCAACACTCCAGGACCACAGGTAGCCGTACCGACTCCTGCCTGTGCGGCATCCAGATGAACAGTTATCACTCCTTCGCGCCGTAGTTGATTGATATGCGTTGCCGCATCCAGATTCTCATCCGTAAAAGGAACCACACTAAATTGGAACGAGGTATCGGAACGGAATGCCAGCCCCTCACCTGCCTCATCAGCAAGTTGCATCCAACGGACATCTGTACGGTTACCCGTTGCCTGCGGACGAACATAATAGTGGAACATACGCTCCACATCAGTGTGATAAATACCTATTTTACCGGATTGGTTACGATCCATATAAGTTTCATGGTCTCCACGCCCCAGATAAGACACCTGACTGTAAGTATCGGGCATTTCAAAAGTAAACCCTACACGCGCCAGTGAAGAGATAACGGTGGTATCCGGCACGAAGTGTGTCTGTATATCCAATTCGCCGTTTTTCTTTAATGTATAGACGAAAGAAGCGGTTCCCACTTTTTCACCACGGACATTCAATAACTCCACTTCGGCACGTCCGCCACGGGTAGAGGTCTTCACGGTAAGGGCACGCTGTGTCAACTGATCCAACCCGGCTTTCTTCCAAGCTTTGGCTCCTCCTACTTTTTCACGGTTATCATTATCCGTCACCGGACGATAGAGGCTCAATGTAACAGGGGAAAACAGTAATTCTTTCCTATTATAAATATAAGAGCGAAGCGCCCCTGTTGCCGGATCTATATTCATTTCCACCTTACCCGAAAGTTTAGTTTCCGGAGTCCGGTAGTTCTTATTACCCGAAAGAACAAACTGATCATAGGCTACCTCGTAATCCGTATTAATAAACGGAGCAGCATCCACAGGCGTCCAACTTAAGTTCAGATAAGCTTCACGAACATCAGAAGGTAAACGTACAGCACCCAGCGTAACTTCAACGGTGGCGTGCGGAGCAGCATCTACCCGACGAGTACCGTCAGCAATCACTTTCCCATGATCACCTACCACCTGCCAGTGTAAGATATAAGCATTGAGATTCGTAAAATCATACCAATTCTTTATATTTAAAGTCAGGTTACTCTTATCAACTAGTGTAGCCTTTATATATTGATATGCTTTCTTCACTTCCAGCAAATGCGGATGAGGTTCGCGGACGGCATTCACCAGACCATTGCAGCAGAAGTTTCCAAAACTGGGTACATTCTTCGGACCATAATCGCCACCGTAAGTCCAATACCAACGACCATCGGCATCTATTTCACGGAAAGACTGATCTACCCAATCCCAGATACAACCGCCCTGCACTATAGGTTCTGTTTCGAAAACATCCATGTATTCTTTCAATCCGCCTCCGCTATTGCCCATAGCATGCAGATATTCAGTCATGATGAAAGGACGATATACTTTCGGTTCTGTCTGGCGGGCATAGACCAGCAATTCTTCCACACTGCGGTACATACGACAGTAGATATCCGTATTATAATTCTGTTCGGCACGCTCGTATTGTATAGGACGGGTGGTTTCAACGGACTTCATCCAGTCGTATGTCCGTTCAAAGTTGATTCCGTTACCCGCTTCGTTGCCCAACGACCAGATCACGATACCCGGATGGTTCTTGGCACGCTCGTACATACGTTGCGTACGGTCCATGTGTGCAGGTAGCCAGGTGCTATCCTTTGCCAATGAAGCCGGGCCATACCCCATGCCATGCGACTCGATGTTTGCTTCATCTATCACATAAAGGCCGTAGCGGTCGCAGAGTTGATACCAGTACGGATGTGTCGGATAATGCGAGTTGCGCACAGTATTCAGATTATGTTGCTTCATCAGGCGAATGTCTTCTTCCATCAGTTCTTTGCTGACAGTACGTCCCAACTGTGAGTGTTCATGCCGGTTAGCACCTTTTACCAATACAGGTACCCCGTTGATACAGAAACGGCCATCCTTGATTTCGGAAGTACGGAAACCGACTTTGCAACCGGTCAGGTGTGTTATATGTCCTGCATCATCTTTCAACGCCAATATCAATGTATAAAGATTCGGGTGTTCTGCACTCCAACGTTTTACATCAGGAAGGGACTGTTCGTCAAAGGTAATAAAATTACTCAAACCACGGTTCTTGACCGGTATTTCATTTTGTAATATTGCCTTTCCGGCAGTATCTTCCAGACTATATGCCAAAGTAGACACACCAGCCGCACTTCCTTCAACTGTTATATCAAGGCCGAAAATTCCTTCCTTATACTCTTTCTTATCCAAAGAAGAAGTCACTTTATAATCAGCTATAAACTGGCGTGGAGTACTGTAAAGATAGACATCCCGTTCAATACCACTCAACCGCCACATATCCTGACACTCCAGATAGGAACCTGCACTCCAGCGATATACTTCAAGTGCCACGGTATTTTCTCCTGCCTGTACATAGTCCGTGATATCCCATTCGGCAGGAGTCTTTGAACCTTGGTTATAACCCAGCATATGTCCGTTCACCCAGATATAATAGAAAGAGATCACACCTTCACAGCAAATCACGATGCGACGGTCTTTCCAGTCAGCAGGAACCGTGAACGTACGGCGATAAGAACCTACTTCGTTCTCTGCATAAGGTACCAGCGGCGGATTCTTTTTGAAGTTGAACAAAGGATCATCAAATTCATAAGTTTCATTCACATAAATAGCCGTACCATATCCCTGACGTTCCCAGTTGCCGGGTACATCGATATCTGCCCATCCGCCCGTATAAAACGAAGGTTTATAAAACTCTTTCGGACGATGATCGGGATTCTTCACCCAATGGAATTTCCATTTACCGTTCAGACTCATATAGTAAGGTGATTGCTCATAATTGCCTTCACCCACAGCATCAGCATTCGCATAAGGCCATATATAAGTATGTGGTGCTAGTTTGTTTTTTCCGATAGCATACTGGCTCTGCCATTCCGGCTGCGCCACAACAAGCACGGGAAATGAATATAGGGCTATCAAACTCAAAAGTATCTGCTTTATCATAATATGTCTTTACTCTACTATAATTTCATCGAAATATATCCGTGCTTCCTGTCCCGGTCGTACATGAGTGAAAGGACAATCGCCTGCCCCGTATGCCACAACACGGACATAACGTGTTTTCTCTCCCACCTCAAACGAAATATCCTCGCGGAAAATACCTTCACGGAAGATGTCATCCTTCGTGTAAGTTCGTTCGGAGACTTTGCGGAAGTCCGCACCATCTGTCGAAATCAGAGTTTCTATCCTTGCAGGCTTGTGCACCGCCATACCGTAATTGGTGATAGAACCCAGCGTCAATCGGTTCACGGTTTCGGGCTTCTTCAGATCGAGGGTGAAAGAGACGGTATCGTTCTTCATCCATGAACACCATTCGGAGTCGGTATATTTCAGGCTTCCACGCACACCATTCACCAGCAGACCGATGTTGTCGGCACCAATGCTCTTTATAGCCTTTGCCGTTGTCGGATTCCAAACAACAGGCAGTTCCAGCGTTTGTCCCATTTGCTTTCCAGATGCAAAGGTGGCAGCTTTTATTGTTTTTGTACTCGTGAGCATCAATGGCCGGGTATAGAGGGCGGACTGTACTGTGGGCATAGTGCCATCCGTTGTGTAGCGTACCTCTACATCCGGACGAATGCAATCCAGTTGCACTTGCAGGCAGTCATCTTTTGGCGTCACCGTATGCTGTATGTTATACATAGAACGGGCATAAACAATTCCTTTCGCTGTAAGGTGTTCATTGAAATGATCCAAAGCTTTCAGATAGGATTTCCAGTTCTTACGTTCCGGTTTTGCCCAAGCTACCTCGGCCAATGCAGACAAACGGGGAAACAACAAATAATCCACATCCTCGGGAGCGTTGCAGAACTCCGTCCACATGCAGGCCTGCACTCCCATTAACAGGGAAGTGGTATGCTGCGACCAGTCTCTTTGTATCGGTTCGTAGTCGTACACATCCTTCAACGTATTGTTTCCGAAGTATGTCACCGGTTCAAACCATTGCGGTCCCTGATAGCGGATGAGATACATAATCCTTGCGGGCGTCATGATAAAGCGATGTCCCAGTTCGGCAGCTTTCATCGCAGCCTGTCCGTAACCCTGCCATCCCTGAATGATAAAACCTTCCGGGATAGTAGCATTCGTCAGCTCATCCCAGCCTATCACCTCACGGCCTTTGCTCTGCACATAGCGAGCCATACGCCCCATAAAGTAACCTTGCAGTTCTTCTTCATTCTCCAGTTTCTCCTGTTTCATCCGCGCCCGGCACAACGGGCATGCTTCCCAATGCGTCTTCCGAGCCTCATCTCCACCCAGATGGATATACTTTGAAGGGAAAAGTCCGAGAACTTCGTCCAGCACATCTTGCAGGAAAGTGAACACACTGTCGTTTCCGGCACAGTAGATGACATCGGCATTCTCTCCCCCCAAACCGGGCAACACACCGATATATTTATTCACCACCGGACACGCCAATAGCGGATAGGCAGCCAGTGCGGCATTACTGTGCGCCGGCATTTCTATTTCAGGAATTACTTCGATATGGCGTTCCCCGGCATAAGCCACTATCTCGCGGATATCATCCTGTGTATAATATCCCTTTTCTACCGTAGGTTCACCCTGGCGGGGATTGCGGCGTTCCGAAAAATTCTTGCCCGGACGGTCTACGCGGCGGGAACCTATCTCCGTAAGCAACGGGTATTTCTTGATTTCGATGCGCCATCCATTATCATCCGTCAGATGGAAATGCAGTGTATTCAGTTTCAGCATCGCCATGCAGTCGATGATACGCAGCAGGTTCTCCTTAGGGGAGAAGAACCGTGCCACGTCCACCAACAACCCGCGATAGCCGAAACGGGGCTGGTCGGTGATAGTAACAGCCGGAACTGTCCAGTCGATGCCTGTCACTACTTGTCCACCTTCGATGGCGGCAGGCAGCAGTTGGCGGATACTCTGCAAAGCATAGAAGAAGCCTTGTACATCGGCAGCATGAATGTTTATTCTTTTAGCTGTAATTTCCAGTTTATAGGCTTCTTTCTTCAAACCGGCATCCGTCGTCAGACAAACATCTCCTTTCTTGTTTCCCACCTTTATGCGAGGAGTAAATCCTGCCGCACGGGTGAGAAGTGCGGTAAAGCGGCGTACTTCTACAGCTTGTTCCTCGTTCTCCACAGCAAAGGTTGTTTTTTCAGAGAAATGAAAGTTACCCGTGCCCGGCACTATACTGACCGGGCAGGGAACTAAGGGAACGGGTTGTGTCAAGTTATCAGCCTGTATGTTCGCCGCCATCAAAAGCAGGAAGCATACCAGTGTGTGAATAGTTCTATATCTCATAAGGTCTTTTATTATTAGATATGTGAATCAGGGGTTAAAATCACTCTTTGTCTCTCTCGGGCGAAAAGCGTACAGGGTCGTTGTATTGTTCCTGCAATGCGGTTAGTTGCGCTTTCAGGTCTTTGATGATTTCTTCCGTTCCCGGTTGTCCGTAAATGTTACGCATCTCCGTGGGATCGGCCTGCAGGTCGTACAGTTCCCATTCATCAATATCATTATAGAAATGGATCAGCTTGTAACGGTCGGTGCGTACTCCGTAATGACGTTTCACCATGTGCTCGGCAGGATATTCATAGAAATGATAGTACAAAGCTTTCCGCCAGTCAGACGGTTTCTCGCCTTTCAGCAACGGTACCAAGGAAATGCCTTGGATATCTTCCGGCACTTCCACTCCGGCAAGTTCAAGGAAGGTAGGTGCGTAGTCAATGTTCTGCACCATTTCATTGATATCCCCTTTAGCCCGGAAGTCTTTCGGCAGACGCATAATCAACGGGGTACGCATGGACTCTTCGTACATGAAGCGCTTGTCGAACCAACCGTGCTCGCCCATATAGAAGCCTTGATCAGAAGTATAAACCACGAGCGTATTATCATCCAGTCCTTTTTCTTTCAGATAATCCAGCACACGCCCCACATTGTCGTCCAGAGACTTCACGGTTTTCATATAGTCGCGTATGTAACGTTGGAACTTCCAGTTGGCGAGTTCCTTGCCTTGCGGATTCTTCTTATAAAAATCATCAATGATAGGCCCGTAGAATTTGTCCCATGCGGCACGTTGTCCTTCATCCATGCGACCGATGTATTTCTCATAAAGAGATTTCAACCGGGTTTCTTTGTCCGGGCGCAGCATCTTGAGGTCGTAAATCATATCCATATCTTTCGCAATGCTCATCTCCTGTGCCGCAGCGGCGGGACGCCCTTCATAATCATCAAAGAAGTTATCCGGCAGGGGGAAAGTCTTGTCTTCATACAGAGCCAGATTACAGGTATCTGCCAGCCAGTTACGGTGAATGGCTTTGTGGTGGATCAGGATACAGAACGGCTTATTCTTATCCCGTTGGTTCTCCATCCAGTCGATGGCGTCATCTGTAATGAGGTTCGTCACATAGCCATGTTTCTGTATCGTATCATTATCCTGGGTGATGAAGTCCGGGTTATAGTAATCGCCTTGTCCGGGCACAATCTCCCAATAGTTGAAACCGGTAGGCAAACTTTCGAGATGCCATTTGCCGATGAGGGCTGTTTCATAACCGGCTTGTTGCAAGAGTTTAGGGAATGTCTGTTGTGAAGCATCGAACACGCAAGTGGTGTTGTCGTAGAATTTATTGGCACAACTGTGCTTGCCGGTAATCATGCAGGCACGGCTGGGTCCGCTTAGCGAGTTGGCTACAAAACTGTTGGTGAAGCGTACTCCATCGGCAGCAATCCTATCCAGGTTCGGTGTTTCCATATAACGGTGGTCATAGCAGCTCATCATCTGGGCTGTGTGGTCATCCGTCATGATGTATACTATGTTATATTGCTTCTGCTCTTCAGCTTTCTTTTGAGAAGAACATGAGGTTAAGGATGCCACGGCAGCAGCACCGGTCAGGGAATAAAGCAATCCTGATTGTAGGTTTTTCATGGTCGGAAATCTTAAGTAGTTTATTTACCCGATTAAAAACAGAAAGACAAAGCCGGAAGCAGAACAGACAAAAATGTGCTGTCTGCTTCCGGAATATCAGCTTATATCAGCCTATTGAAAGTTTGTATCAAATGCAGCTATTAATAGCCGAAGTTATTGTCATCATTAGTGATGCCTGCATTAGCGGAGATTTCACTGTCAGGTATTGGCATCAACATATTCTTCTTTACAAAGTTATCCGACAAACCTTCTCCACCTTCTTTTGTGACATTGAACACACGGTCGTGCCATACTATATTACCCGATTCAAAATACTGGGCATTGGAAGCAATCGTAAATTCATGCTTGTTATTGAGTTCCAATGCCATCTTGAAGTACTTGGTACCACGAATACGAGGCATTTCGTACGTACCGGGTTCTCCTGCAAGTTCAATAATACGTTCAAAGAATAACTTGGTTCTCACAGTCTCCTGATCTAAAGAGGCAGACCAGTCAGCCGGTTGGGTAGCAGGTGTCAGGCCTGAAGTGCGCGCACGTCCCAGCACCTTATTTGCCAATTCAACGGCTTTTGCCGTATTTCCCAGTTCATTGTATACATCAGCCATCAACAGTAACATCTCGGCATAGCGATATACCATTAGGTTTTTATGACTGGCAGTACCTACCTGGTTCTGATCGTACATTTTAGCGAAATGAGGCCACTTATTCGAACCTCCATCAGTAGAGTACCACTTTGCCATTTTTACAATCGTTGCATTAGGTCCAGAGTTTCCATGAGTCTTTACATAATTCCGGATGATTTCCAGACTTGGATTCTTTGGATCCGGGAAGTCTGCATAAGGCAATTTTACAACATGCAACAGGCCTATTTTTTTACCTTTATCTAAAACGGGCTCTCCGTTCTTCATTATAGGTTCAAGAGGATTATTATCCTTGTCCGCAAGGAAATAAGTCCCATACGGATATACATAAGTGGAATCATTCGGAGTCGGCACATCGCCAATCATCGGCTTCGGATCTTTCTGGTTGTTACCACCACGGGTTTTCCAACTTTTCATAAAAGTGAGTTCAATACGGGGGTCACCCGGATAGGTACCTTCATGCAAATCATAAGCAGCTTTAGTTGCCCTGTAAGTTCCCCATGCAACACCTGCAGTAGATTGGGAAGGAGCGAAACGGTTGCTGGCACGGTTAAAGCAAACAGTAGAAGTGATAGAGAAGTTCAACTGGAAAATAGCTTCCTTAGAGCCCATTACAAAGTCTCCAAACAGGTCTCCAAATTTAGGTTCAAGTGCATACGGCCCATTCTCATACACATCATCAAACATTTCCTTAGCCCTCTGCCAATTAGCTTGTGCATCAATATCCAGACAGGCCATCTTATAATACACTTTTCCTAAGAAGGCTTTGGCAGCCCAGGAGTTAGCACGTCCATCCGTAGATTTTGCAGCAATCAGGGATGCATCTTTCATATCCTGGATAATCTGTGCAAATACTTCTTCTTTCGGAGCCCGTGAAGCTGCAATACCATCGGAAGAAGAGGCGATAACTTTCAAAGGCACATCGCCAAACAGCATCACCAAATTATAATAAGCCAATCCTCTCAAAAATTTGGCTTCCCCGCCCATCTGCACTTTTGCACTTTCACTCAAGCCGCTTTTCTCAAGGCTTCCCAAGAAAGCATTTGCTTCCGTAACCACTTTATACAATCCATTCCAAACAGTTTTAACAGGACTGGCGGATGTAGGAGTTTCCAATGACAGCATGCGACCATCATCATTACTATTACGTTGCCCCCAACCGAAACCGGAACTGATAATAAGTGCTTCCTGCATCATCTGGCCATAAGTAGCACTATTGGTCAGATATCCATAGCAACCCAACAAAGCCAGTTCCGCATTACTCTGGGAACTGAACATCACCGCAGAGTTCTGAGAGTATATAGGATCCTCATCCAAGCAAGAGGATAAGTTACATACAGCAAAAACAGCTGATAAAATATAATATGTCAGTTTTTTCATATTCTTGTATGTTTATTAAATTTAGAAAGTAACATTCAAACCAAACACGAAAGAGCGGGAATTCGGATAAGAACTCATATCCACACCTGGCCGGAGGCCTTCGAATGCAAAGCTATTTACTTCAGGATCATATCCCGTATAATCCGTAATAATAAATGCGTTCCTTACAGAAGCAGATATAGATGCATTCTGGATTCCAATAGCTTTCATCCAGATTTTAGGCAATATATAGCTCAATGTAATATCGGAACAACGCAAGTAACTGCCGTCTTCGATATAACGGTCCATCACCATATTTTCAATAACATACAAAGAGCTCGGATACAAATTACCCGGATTTTCAGCAGTCCACATGCCGTAGAAAGCTTTCTTGGTAATGTTATTTGCCTGTTTGCTCGGCGTTTCATTGTAGCGGACACCCGTATTCATGATATCTCTTCCCTGTACGCCATTGAATGTGGCTTTCAACGAAAGTGATTTATAAGAGACCTCTGTCTGGAAACCATAAGTAAAGTCCGGATTGGGGTTACCAATGATTGTACGGTCTTTGCCATTTATCTCACCGTCTTCATTCATATCCACTAATTTAACATCACCGGCAGAAACCGCCTTTGTGTAAGTGCCTTCGGTACCGTCTTTCTTAATATATTTCACCTTACCGTCGCTCGTGATATCTTCCGCCTGCACAATACCTTGTGTTTTATATCCCCAGAATAATCCCGGAGCCTCGCCCTGCAAAAATGCATTTGCCACACCGAATTGATCGGCCAAAGCTGTACCTTCATATCCGATTCTTTCTCCCAGACATCCCCAATCGGACGGCAACAATCCCAAATCGGTAATCTTGCTCTTATTGGCGCCAATATTGCCGCCTACACTCCATTTCCAATCTTTAGTATCTATAATCTGTGCATTCAGCGAGAATTCCACACCTTTGTTATCCAGACCACCCTGATTGTAGTAAGTGCTTCCAAAACCGGAAGAACCCGGTAAAGGTCTTGAAATCAACAAATCCTTTGTTTTCTTGATATAATAATCAAACGTACCGCTCAAGCGGGATTTAAAGAAGCCGAAATCTACACCAAAGTTCCAGGAAGCAGTCTGTTCCCACTTCAAACTGTTGTTTGCCATATTCGTTACAATCATACTCGTCAACTGATTACCGGAGCCATCAGCATAGGATATGGGAGCGCCGGAAGATTGCCCATACATAGAGAAAGTGGAATACGGACTGATAGACTGATTACCCGTCACACCATAGCTGACACGTACCTTCAACTGACTCAACCAAGACACATCTTTCAGGAATTCTTCCTGCTCCATACGCCAGGCCACCGAACCGGAAGGGAAATATCCCCAACGATTGGACTTAGCAAACTTACTGGAACCGTCGGCACGGATAGATGCGGTAATCAGATACTTGTCATAAAGGTTCACGTTCACACGACCCAGATAAGAAAGAAGCTGATAGTCGTTCTGGGAAGGAGAGGAATAGACGGTATTGCCTGCCATATGTAACCCATTCTCTCTGAACTCAAACATAGTAAAATGGTTACCAATCACATTCTTATTCAAGGAATGATACTCATCGTACGTGACACCGGCCGTAGCATCCAAAGTACCGATACTTCCTAATTTTGTATTATAATTCAAGATATTCTCCACACTGTAATTACTCCTACTCATGTCAGACTGGGCCAGATAACCGTCATTGTTCATACCTTGATACAACTGCAGACCATACCAACGCTTACGATTGTTGATATTGATATTACCACCTGTACGAAGACTGTATGACAAGAATTTGCTGATCTTCCAGTTCAGGTTCAGACTACCTCTAAAGGTCTTATCATCTGCAATATCCACATAGTCATTCAGCCAACTGAATACATTCGTCTTATTTTCATTGGTCAAAGAAGGGTCATCATCCGGTTTTTCAAACGGAGAATAGTCCAAAGCTGTACGAGAGATTGCACTGGTAGGTCCTCCAAGTGTGTTACCTCCGGCCATCATATCATTTTGTTTTAAAGCTCCACTCAGACTCAAATCTATTTTGACTGTTTTAGAAAGTTCCGCACTCAGGTTAGCACGTAAGTCACCTTGCTTCCAACCGGTTTGTTTCGTCGTACCGTTAATATCTTTAAAGTTGGCAGATATATAATAGGTTGTTTTACCACTACCGCCATTTACCGATACTGAATAATTTTGCGAGAATGCAGAGTGGTAAATCTCTTTTTGCCAGTCACGATAATATATCAGTTTGTATGTTCCCGGATTATTAGGATCATATTTAGCCAAAGCATCGTTGTATACATACCTCATTTCATCTCCTACTTTATAATAAGCATAGAGTCCGTCTCCAATCCTGGAGTTCTGATAAGCAGCATATTCATCAAGATCTACCATATCCAGCAGACGGGTAACATTTGCTACGGTAAAAGTTGCAGAAAGATTTACCGTAGTTTTACCTTGTTTACCTTTCTTCGTCGTAATCAAGATTACCCCATTAGCACCACGGGAACCGTAAATAGCGGTCGAAGAGGCATCTTTCAGAACGGTGATGTCCTCAATATCGGCAGGATTCAAAGAAGAAAGAGGATCCTGGGCTATCTGGAAGTCACCACTAATGGCCGACCGTCCGAATTCACCCGTAGAAGCCTGCGGCACATTATCAATTACATACAACGGTTGGTTGTCACCGCGCAGTGAACTGGCACCACGAATAGTGACCGAGGCAGCCGCACCCGCAGTGGAAGAAGCCGTACTAACGACCAAACCGGCTACTTTACCTTCCAACAGCCCGTCAATAGACATCGCTTTAGCGGCATCATTGGCATCAGGCCGCATATTGGTTAATGCTCCCGTCAAATCCCCTTTACGGGATGTACCATAACCTACCACAACTACTTCATCCAGCAATTGTGTGTCATCCTTCATTGTCACATTAATTACCGTTCTGTTACCCACAGCAACTTCCTGTTTCTCATAACCGATGAAAGAAAAGACTAATACGGATTTAGAATTAGGAGCATCAATCTTATAGTTACCATCAATATCAGTGATGGTTCCTAAAGAGCCTCCTTTTACAGACACATTGACACCGGGTACACCTTCATTGGTGCTGTCAATTACTTTACCTGTTACTTTAATTGCTTGCTGTGCAAAAGCAACGGCAGGTGCCGTCAAGCAGAACAGGCATACAAGAAATACATTAAATAGTTTCTGTCTCATAGAATTAAATTTAAATTAAAGACATTTGTTAACAGTGATTTCGATGCAAATGTAAAGCGAGCGGGGAAAGCATCGGTGCAATAATCACTATTTCCAAGTCCAATTTTAGCCATAGACCCATTCCCGGACAGCCCATAGACGAATTTGGAGCTAAAATAGATAAAAATGGAGTAGAAGCATGAAGAAAAACGTGTTAACCACATTTATATTGTGCCTGTTATTATTCCTGCCAGATAAAGTTACAGATCTGTCTCTACGCCGGAAAAAAACAGAACGTCCCGCCTGCTTTTCATAAAACGAAAATCGGGCGAGACGAAAAATAAATAATATCTTGTTATTTTTATAATTCTTCTATGTCTTTGATAGGCAGACCCGTCACCTGGTGGATGACCTCGGAGGAGATATTCAAAGATTTCATTGTTCGGGCGTTCTCTATTTTTTCTTCCTGTCTGCCTTCCTGTCTGCCTTCCTGCCTGCCTTCCTGCCTGCCTTCCTGCCTGCCTTCCTGCCTGCCTTCCTCTCTTCCTTCCTCCGCCGCCGTACTCAGCACATCATTCTGAATCATTACGGCATTGATATGTTCGTCATACGCCAGTTGTTCCGCCCTGTCCATATTGTAATAAATCAGTTTACGGCGTGCCTCTTCCAGTCCGGGAGCTTTCGTATCGGGGCGGATGATGCCGGTCTTCAGATACTCTATCCACTCCTCAAGCGGGGTGACAGCCACTTTGTTGAACTCATTCACACGAATCAGGAAGTATTCGGGGAAGATTTCGGCAGGCAGCTTGCGCACGATGGCATCCTTCTCCTTAGTGGTGACCTCCAGAAAATCGCCCGTATGCACGCCCACAAAGGAATTCTGACCGTGGTACAAGTAATCGTTGCCCTTGCCAATGTCGAAATAGAGAATGCTGATGGAGTATACCTTCTTCACTTGGGAGTAAAGTTCTCCCAGCTCGATATGCTCCGTGATGGCCTTGGCAACGCCGAAGAGGATGCGCTCCAGATAGTATATCTCGCGCGTGTTCTGCACCTCGACGATAATGATTTCATCCTTACTGTTGCGCGCCTTGATGTCCACACGGTTGAACTTATCGTTTTCACGTTGCTGGTTGCCCTCGCTTTCCAGTATCTCGACAATGCGGATAGGCTCGCCCAGCAACACGGTGAGGAAGCCTTCGAGCACGCCGAAGTTGGCTTTGTTGCGCAGCAAGCGCTTCACCGCCCAGTCAAAACGTATATATCTGTCTTTCTGTACCATAACTTCTGTTTTTTCTGCTTACGCACAAAGGTAAGCATAATTTCTGTTCCCAACGTGTCGGGAAGCGATTATTTGTTTGATTCATTTCCAATTAAAATTGACTTTTTACAGCCCAAACAGATAAAAACAGGGACCATCATCATGAAATACCTGTTTTTTGTTTTGTGTGGCTCGAAACAAAAGACTATTTTTGTTCCAATCTTTGTATAGCACCATGAAGAAAAACATGTTAACCGCATTCATATTGTGCCTGCTATTATTCCTACCGGGTAAAGTTACAGGTAATAAACAATATGCTTTCCAGCAGATTAGTACCCAGGACGGTCTGTCCTCTTCTGTTCGTTGCCTGGTAGTAAGCCACGACAAAGGATATGTATGGATCGGAACCAAGTCCGGTATAGGGCGTTTTGACGGTTACGAGCTAAGAAAATACTTGTTGGGAAATATCACCCATATCATTGAAGACGAAGAACATACCATCTGGGCCATCACGCCGAAAGGACTCTTCCACTATAACTATCAGGAAGACACTTTCCTGCAAGCGCGCGATGAAGACCAGAACCCGGTTGTGGTGTCTTCTATTTGTCCCTGGACGGACGGAGTAATATTCGGAGGCAATGGAAGGCTATATAAATATGATTATGCCAATCACAAAATCAGATTCCTATGTCCGCTGACTCCCAACAGTCATTATAACATCACCAATCTGCAAAAATGGGACGACCGGACTCTGCTTTGCACCAGCCGTTGGAGCCATGCACTGCTCGTCGATATACCTACGGGACGGACTCACCCTGTTCCTTTTGAAAGTAATGAAATCATAACCAGCCTGATAGACAAAGACGGACATATATGGCTCGCCCCCTATCATCAGGGAGTGAAATGTTATGACCGCCAAGGTAAACTTTTGCATTCCTATCACACCGGGAACTCCCTCCTGCAAACCAATGTAGTGCTTTCCCTGGCTGAGAACAACGGACAGATATGGATTGGAACAGATGGTTCAGGCATTTATATCCTGAATCCGGAGAATGATGAGATATCCACCATAGCCCACGCACCCGGTAATCCTTATTCCCTGCCGGTCAACTCCATCCTCTGCTTATATTCCGACTCAAACAACAACATGTGGGCAGGCAGTGTACGCGGCGGACTGATAAATATCAGGGAAGTGGGAATGAAGATATATTCGGATGCACTGCCCGGCACAGAATACGGACTGAGCGAAAAAGCAGTGTTAAGCATCTATCAGGGCGAAGAAAAGGATATATGGATAGGAACAGACGGCGGCGGGATCAACCGTTTCTACCCCGACGACAATAGATTCTACCATACAAAGTCTACCTGGGGAGACAAAATCTCTTCCATTACGGAAGTGGACAAAAGGCACCTGCTGGTCTCTTTGTTCAGTAAAGGATTATTCTTCTTTGATAAACAAACCGAAGAGTATCGGCCATTGATTATCGTGAACGACAGTATCAACGCCCTCTTGTGCCAACGCGGAAAGGCTGTAAATGTCTTCCGGAACTCTCAGGAAACAGTGCTGCTACTCTCTGAAATACCTTATAGCTATCACATAGAAAAGAAAGAATTCACCCCTATCTCCTTAGATAAACATACTCCGACAATCATTGGTACTGTCTTACCAATATGCCAGAATGGTCCCATCTCCTATTTGCACGACATCAAATGCATCTATCAGATAGACTCCCGGACCAACCGATTAGAGACGCTGTATCATTGCACAGGAGACACGATATTCAATACTGTTTCAGTTGATGAAAACGGCATTTTCTGGATAGGAAGCAATTATGGACTCAGCCGGTATTCCGCAGAAAAGCACGAACATGTCAACATCCCCAATAAGCTGATTAATGAAATCAACTCACTGATTTGTGACAGACGGGGACGTGTATGGATAGGGACGGACGGAAAACTGTTTGCCCACCTCATCCATGAAGGAGAGTTTATCCTATACGGAGAATCGGACGGCGTTATCCAAAACGAGTATCTGGAGAAACCACGGCTACTATCCGCAGAAGGGGACATTTATATGGGAGGGGTCAACGGCTTGCTTTGCATTGACAAACAACTGCCGGACGAAGATACAGTTCCTCCTGTTCTTGAGTTGGCCGACGTGGCTGTGGGCGGAGAACGAATGAATGCCTTTATAAAAAACGGACGCAGCCTAACCGTACAGGAACACAGCAAACCCATCTCCATCAAAATCATTGCCCATGACAGAGATATTTTCCGCAAGCCCATGTACCGGTACACCTTGCGCGGCATGGATGGGCAAATCATGTACTCTTATCAACCGGAACTGACGTTCAACGGGCTACCGGCAAAGACCTATCAGGTGTTAGCCTCGTGCAGTACCCGTAGCGGCGGGTGGACGGAAGACTATCGGATACTGGAATTAGTGGTACTTCCACCGTGGTACAAGTCCGTCTGGTTCACTATTTGCTGTATTGTAGTAGCCTGCATAGGCATTATACTGGCTTTCTTCTCCCTGCTGCGCCGCAAAGAGAACAAGCTGAAGTGGGCGATGAAAGAACATGAGCAGCAGGTATATGAAGAAAAAGTACGTTTCCTCATTAATATCAATCACGAACTGCGTACGCCGCTGACCCTGATACATGCACCACTGAAACAACTATTGGGAACATTGTCGCCTGAAGATGAAAAGTATCCGGTAATACAAAGCATCAGCAGGCAATCGGGGCGCATGAAGAAGCTACTTGACATGGTGCTGAATGTACGGAAAATGGAAGTGGGACAAAGTTCGCTGAATATCGAAAGCGTAGAATTAAATTCATGGATTGAGCAACTCATAGCCGACTTCAGGCCGGAAGCCAACATGAAAGGCATTTCCATATCCTATACCCCGGATAAAGATGTGGATACCCTTTGTTTCGACAAAGAGAAATGCAGCACCATCTTAACCAACTTACTAATCAACGCATTGAAATACAGTGATGAAAACAGTCTGATTGAGGTATCTGCAAGTTTATCGGAAGACCAAACCCGTGTCCGCATTTCCATCTCAGACCAAGGTCCGGGCTTAAAGGATGTAGACATAAACAATCTGTTTATCCGGTTCTATCAGGGCAACAACAGTCGCCCCGGAACGGGTATCGGACTCTCCTACTCCAAAATCCTCGCAGAACAGCATGGTGGAAGTATCGGTGCCTACGATCATGGAGACTCTCCCGGGTCCACCTTCTGGTTCGAACTGCCGCGGGATACGCAACCGGGAAAAGTTACGCTACAACCCCAGCCTTATCTGAATGAGTTATTAGCTCCTACCGAAGAGCTGGAAAGCATCCCGGACGGAAAGGACGGAAAGGAAGAAACCCAGGGCAACACCTTACTTATTGTAGATGACAATAAAGATTTGACCGATTACCTGTCCGATGCTCTCAAAAATAAATTCAAAAAGATATGGGTGGCTTATGATGGCGAAGAGGCTCTGCGCATCTGCCGTGAATCGCATCCGGATATTGTTGTCAGCGACATCCAGATGCCTCGCATGAACGGTTACAAATTATGCAAGCATATCAAAGAAGACCTGGAAATCAGTCATATTCCCGTTATTTTGCTCACAGCCCGCAATGATGAAGAGAGCAAGACATTCGGCTACAAAAATGGGGCAGATGCTTATCAGACCAAACCCTTTGAAGTCGATATTCTCTATACAATTATTCAAAGCCAGCTAAAAAACCGAGAGCGAATGCGGATGCGTTACTCCGGCACAGAGCCGCTTCCTCAACCACAAGAAAGTACATTCAGTTCGGCAGACGAAATATTTCTCAAACGAATGAATAAAACCATTTCAGATAATCTGGAAAATCCGCAAATGGGAGTACCGCTACTTTGTACAGAACTGGGCATCAGCCGCGCATCCCTCTACAACAAGTTGAAGGCACTGACCGGAATGGGGGCAAATGATTATATTACTAAAATCCGAATGGAAAAGGCTGTATGGTTGCTTACACATAGTTCCCTCAGCATAAATGAGATAGCGGATCAGACAGGATTCTCTACATCACGCTACTTCAGCACGGTGTTCAAACAGTATATGGGATGTTCACCGACGCAATATAAGGAGGAGCATTCGTAAAAAAGGCTGTTATTTGCTGTAAACTCAGCAGCTTCATTGCGTTCGCATAGGTAGTTTCTTAGTTCAGAGTGCTTCTTTTTGCAACGGCCACGAATGTCGTTCAGCTGCTTCACGGCGATGAGGCTCGTGCTCCACAGCCATGAAGCACAAGCCCCACGAATGTACGTACTACCAAAACACTGCATATCAACACAATAGACATGCACGATTTTCACAAAGAACAAAGGAGATTGACATCTACAATCCCTATATAGGATGGATAAAAGTAGGTAAGAAACGGAGTACTATCTGAATAAAAAGCAGGTAATCCGGTATCTTTTACATCAAAATAAGCAGGAAATGAGAAGATAGAGAATGAAAGGTCTTATACAAATATAAATGATAACAAAAAGATAATCAGAAATATACATTCAATTAAGAGTGGTGTAGGCAAATTTGCCTACACCACTCTTATTATTTGCTTCCACCATGCTCTATCACCGATGAACAGGGAGATACAGAGCGCTGGTGTAAGCGTGTAGGTAAAAGTGGAGATAAAGTCTGTGTAACAAGACAAGCATGGATAAGAAAGAGATGATAAGTATAAGCAGTTCACTCTAATTTCTTGTCGGGCGAATAAATCAATCCGTCCACTGCCTTTTCTCCATCAAGAGTAACAAACACTACAGTAAACATCCATTTTACTAATCGCACCTCCGGCAAAGTAAATTTGCCTACAGGAAGTTTCAGTAATACCTTATTCCAGCCTTTATGCAGTTGAACCGATAAGGGGGGACGGGACACGCAGTTTTCATTCCCGAGAGGAGTCTCAGGATTTTTTATACGATGAGTGGCCGTCCATACCGGCGGTAACACTTCTTCTTCATTCAGCCAGATGCGACTCTCTTTATAATCCCATTTGCCGGGCAAAGGCGGGAGATCAGCCTCCGAACGACCATAATTTTGAAACTCAGCCCATAATCCAACAGTCTGTTCTTGGGGAGAATAGACATAAGTATAGGCATAAGCCGTATGATTTTCCTTCGGATCTTTATAAAAAGTTGGGACAAACGTTCCCCACACATGGCGTAAGTAAATTCCGGCACCTACGGCAAGATGGGTATCATACTTCTTTCCATTATACTGATAGCTATCCTGCAATTTTCGTTCAGGAGGAAATACCCTTGTCAAATCTCCCTCATTGGGAAATGCATCGGTAATCTTCCACCAGACATTGGTTTGTTTGACATAAGCAAACGGATATCCCCGGAAAAGATGTTCTTTATATCATAACATCCGCTCTTCAAAATCAACGAAAGAATGATATGTTGCATTATTCTTATCCGGCGGAAGAATGGTACCGTTCTTGTCGAAATATTCAGTTCCTCCACCCAGCCAGGCGCGTTCTGCAATGGCCAGCATATTGGGGTAAAAACCATTCTCACGGATAATGTTTTCCTCTTTGTTGACGCAGCGGTCGTTCCATACAGCAAGGATAGCTCCGGCAATGTCATCGTTGCCCTGTTCTACATCGCAGATATGGCTGTTATATAGCCCTATGATATCTCCAAAGGTATCAAAATGATTCAGATAGTGCAGACGCGAATCAATAGCAGGAATACCTTTCTGCGCTTTTCCGCGCGAACTCCACAGATGTGTCATATCAATTTCACCCGTTTGATAATGCCAACCAGGATTCCAAGAAATAGCTTTCTTCCCCAAAGCACGGATAAATGCCACCATTTCGGGCACAAACTGAGGATTGGTAATCTTCACTTCGTCCGTGCCGATATGCAGATAAGGTACATCAAAAGTTTCACAAACTTCCTCAACTAAGAGTTTTAATATTTTCATCCCTTCCGGACTCTGCATATCGTGGCGAAATGTACGCATAAAAGCCGCACTGTGTCCCGGCATATCTATCTCCGGAATCAGTAACATTCCATGAGCCTTGCAGAAAGCTACCAGTTCTTTCGCTTCAGCCTGCGTATAATATTTTCCCGGCATGCGGGTAGTATTAGCACTGTCGTTCAGCATCGGAAATATTTTACTTTCCAACCGCCAGGACTGATTCTCCGTCAAATGCCAATGGAACACATTTATCTTGAATCTGGAAAGCATCGTGATTTCACGTTTCAATTCGCCCATAGAAATATACGTACGTCCCACATCGTGCATAAAACCCCGGATGCGAAAAGCCGGCCAATCGGTTATCGTACATCCCTGAAAAGTAGTCTTTTTACCTGACGAGTCGGCTAATTGCCTTAAAGTTTGCATAGCCCAATAGACTCCCCTTTCGCTCATTGCTTCTATAGAAATCTTCTTAGCCATTACTTTAAGTTTATATGCTTCATCTCTATTTAAAGGCGCTTCATCCAGCGACTCCACTAATTTCACTTCAATCACTGCCGCAGATCTTCCATCTATCCGACCGCCCAGTTCAGAAATAAAACATTCCCATTCATCCTGCAAAACAGGAGTATCAAGGCGTGTCTTATCCAGTACAAAATGGCCACGTTCTTCTGTAAACTTCTGCGGTCGAGGCAGCAAATAATATTCGCTCGCCTGCATATGACACGCAAACAAAAGACAGCATAAATAAAAATATAAGAAATATAAGCCTTTCATAATATAGTGATTAAGATTACATTATAAATATACATTTCCTTATAGCTAATAAACTATTCCAACTCCGGCAATGTCACCGGAAACATATTATTTTCTCTATGTTCCTGGCGGATAACTTCAAGCATCTGTTTCACAATATCCGGATGTTGCGCCACTATATCAGTATCTTCGTGGATATCCCTTGAAAGGTCGTACAGATAAGGCTTTCCTTTCTTGACTACCAGTTTCCAGTCGTCCATACGAACACCGAACTGATCGGTTTCATGGAATTCCCAATAGAGGAAATCATGTTTCTGCTGTTTGTCGGCATTGCCTAATAAGGTAGGGGCAAAGGAAATGCCATCGAAACAGTCATTTTCTAATTTCTTATTGATATACTTTTTCGGGAATCCTTTGTCACCCATCAGTTCACAGAATGTAGGCATGATGTCGTAAAATGCCAGTTGATGGTCGTTTACCGAACCGGCGGAGATGCGTTCCGGCCAGCGCACAATGAAAGGTATCCGAATGCCCCCTTCATAACACTGACGTTTCAGGCCGCGCAGTTTCCCATCCCGACCGAAGAACTCCGGGTCTGCCCCTCCTTCTTCGTGAGGACCGTTGTCACTGCTGAAGATGACGATGGTGTTCTTGTCCAGCCCTTTTTCTTTCAGTTTCTTCAAGACTTCGCCCACGTAATAGTCCAGACGGGTAATCATACCGGCAAACTGGGCATGGGTATGCTCCGAAACATTATAACGTCCTTTCTCGTACCCGCCCCAGGTTTTATCTCTAAAGAACTTCTTCTTGTAGCTTTTCAGAATAGAATCATTCGGCTGTGCAAGTTCCGCATGCGGCAGGGTGTAGGTGAAAAAGCCATAGAAAGGCTGCTCTCCGTCCTGTTGGTCCAACCATTCCAGCGCCTTACCGTGAATCAGGTCAGCCGAATATTGTGTACGTTTCTTGTAATCATCGCCAAACATCGGATAGTTGATATTAGCTTCCATCAGGATGCGTACAACTCCTGTGTCTCCTTCCTGTTTACTGTATCTGTTCAGAAAATTGGGATAATACAAATGAGCTTGAAACTGACATATATAACCATAGAATTCATCAATACCCCGTTTATCCGGTGTGGAACAAGAGCCTTCATAACCACCTGCCCACTTGCCGAAGACTCCTGTTGTATAACCGTTCTTCTTCATGATTTCAGGGAGAATGATATGATTTTCATCGTATGGTTCTTGACCGACAACGGTGAATTCGTCATTAATCCCATATTTCACGGTTGGAACTCCCTGCCAATACTCTTTATTTCCACGCACATGAGTGTGTCCCGTATGTTGCCCCGTCATCAGCGAAGCACGGGAAGGGGCGCTCACCGGACTACCGGCATAGGCTTGAGTAAACAGCATACCTTCGGCTGCCATACGATCTATATTAGGCGTTTCAATGTATTTCTGTCCGTAGCACCCCAAATCCCCGTATCCCATGTCATCGCAGAGGATAAAGATAATGTTAGGTTTGGGATTCTTGTTTGCCGCATTAGCGCACAAAGCAACAGCAGCCAACAAGCCTGTTCCTAAAGTTATACCTATCTGTTTCATGCTAAATATATTTTCTTATTTATTTCAACTTCCTTTCACCGCCAACACAGCGTAGCAACTTGTAGCCCTTAGCTTGTAGCTCGTAGCTTACTCACTTATTCTTCTCCCCGAAATCTTCTTGTTGCTGCTCCACTTCTTTCAGTCTTTGAGCATTCTGCACTTTCAGAATCCTCTCCTGCTCCAACTCCACAGCCGATTTTGCGGACGTTCCGGCAGACTGTAAAGAAGATGAACCGGCAATCAGCGCCGCATCTTTCTCCGAATAAACCAACGGATGAGCAGCAGGATAGCTTTCCAACTCCAAAACAGCACTTACAGGCATCTGCGAGCCTTCAAAGAGCACACTTGCCGTTACCTTTATCTTACCCGGCTTCAAGGTGGACTGTATCAGCACCGGAGCTGTCCCCCACTTCACCGGAGCAGGATTTGCCAGTATTCCGGCATCACCCAGAATACGTCCTTCACCTTCCACATGAAACTTCACATAGTAATTGTTCAAGCGTTTGATGTTCCCATTCTTATCGGCTATAGCAGCTACTACAGTAACAAAGTCGGAGCCATCGGCTTTCAGATTTACATTCTCATTGTCAACCCAGAGCAATACTTTCTCCGGACGACGGGCAGGGTGAACTTCGTGCGTAGCAACCACCTTGCCATCTATCAAACCTTCTGCCCGCAACAATACTTCATCCTGCTTTTTCTTCCGTGACATCGCTTTATCAACCATGAAATCGTAAACATCGGAGAAGGTTATAACAGGCGAAGGCATACCTTCTTTAACTACCGGTTTATTATAAGTATAAGTCTTTCCATCTTTCAAGAAGGTGAGGCGCACTTCATCGCAATTGGAATAAACAGTGACATCCTTGCCGGAAAACGGTGTCATTTCATGAGCGATATAAACCACCGGACCGGTTTCAAAAAGCCGCTCTTCTTTCCGGGGCGAACGCTGCGCCTTGAACATATAGTACGAATACTTGGGCTGGCGGAATACATCCATCAGTCCGCCATAAAATGGATCGGGATGATAGCCACGCTGATGGTCGAACGAATGCCACAGGCAGCCGCCCACATGTTGGCGGGGAGTGCGATAAAGGGCATCGTAGCAGGTATAAGTATAACTGGGATTTGCATAATGCTGTGCTTGGATAAGCATAGGTTGTTCTCCCCAATTGCGGGCTACACGACTGGGAGAGTTATGTGAGCTCCAGTCGTCTACATTGTCACCCCATTCACGGGTAAAATAGGTTACCTTAGGGTCAGCATCCTTGTCGCCCCACGACTTGCCATCGAAGGAGGGATGCGTGAAAAGTACCGGGAAATGCTCGCGTCCGCGTGCACCGCTATCACAACCGGAATAGCAGTAGGGATAAGGATACTCCTGGTCTACAATG
This sequence comes from Bacteroides intestinalis DSM 17393, assembly GCF_000172175.1. NCBI lineage: Bacteria > Pseudomonadati > Bacteroidota > Bacteroidia > Bacteroidales > Bacteroidaceae > Bacteroides > Bacteroides intestinalis. The sequence goes on from NZ_ABJL02000006.1 coordinate 515,096, forward strand.
TCACGGGTGTTCTTGGCAAAGTCTTCCGGATACCAGGTTTCATTGAGGATAGGTTCCCACATCCACACACAAGCATGGTTGCGGTCGCGTCGCACAAGGTTGCGGATATCACTGTATACACGTTGTGCAAATTCGGGAGCATCATTCCAGAACTGCCAGCCCGGAGTATTAACAATTACAAACAAACCGAGTTCATCGCATGCATCCATGAATGCCGGGTCTTGCGGACAATGGGCGTTACGGATTACTTTCATTCCGGCATCACGCAGTTTCTTGGCATCACGCCAATGAATACTGTTAGCCACGGCATTACCTACCACCGCAAAGTCCTGATGACGGTTAGCGCCAATCAACGGACTTTCATAAGGTTTACCATTCAGCCAGAAACCGTCCTTACCCTTAAACTCTACGCTACGGATACCGATACGACGGCGATAGCCGTCCACCACATTACCTTCGCGGTCACGGATGCGTACAATCAGATTATATAAGGTGGGAGTTTCCGGACTCCACAGTAATGGATTCTTTATCGTGATTTTATCTTGTGAAGTAACAGCCTTTCCCGGCCGTACTTGAACCTTATCATTCAAGAAAGCAACCTGTGTACCATCCGGTTGCTGCAATTCATATTCCACAATTCCGGCAAAAGTTTTACGGCTATCATTACGTAAGTGAGCTTTCAATAATACTTCAGCCGAAGTATCCGATACTTTATCATAAGCCACAAACAAGCCGCCGCCCGCTACTTCGTCCTCAAAATTCGGATCAGTAATAAAGACCGGATTATGAGCTACCAACCAGCAATCACGATAAATGCCACCGAAGTAGGTAAAGTCGAGCACATCCTGTGCCTTTCCGGGAGGATAGCTCGTATCATCGCTATTATCCGCCCACACGGCTATCACATTATCCTCTCCCCAGTTCAATACGTCAGAGATATCGACCACCACAGGCAAATAACCGCCAAAATGTTCAGTCAGCAACTTCCCGTTGACAAATACCTTGCTCTTTCCCATGATGGCTTCGAAGTGCAGGAACAGTTTCTTCCCCTTCAAAGCATCCGCAGGGGTGAAGTGCTTACGATACCAGACTTCTCCCTGATAATTGATGCAACCACTGGCTTCTGTCGGCAAATATTCAATGCCATTGGGCAGAGAGACTACCGTCCATTCCGCATCATTAAAGTTCGCAGCTTCAGCACCCGCAACGGCTCCTTTATAAAAGCGCCAGGCAGGATTCATGGAAAACACTTCACGCCCGGAATTGGGCAGTTGGAAGAAACCGGCAGTAGAAAACTCGGGTTGATGAGATGCCTGCACAGCACAGCAGGGAATTAAGAATAAAGCGATCAGGATGAAATGAATGATTCTCTTCATAAGGATAGTATTATTTTAAGTATATAGATTGGAGCAATGACAATGTCTATAGCATCCGATACAAATGTAGGGCAAAACCCAGAAATACAATTACAATAATCGCTATTTTTAATCCAATTTTATCTAATCAGCCATTCATAGCCGGAATTTATTGACGGTATATGCTCTTCATCCTACAAAGCAGAACTAACTATGGGGATTAACCAACTCCATACCAAAACCGAATCCGAACCATACTTGCTCCGTAGTAAATTCAGTCAAAGGTACTTCTACACAGAGAAAGTACGGGATTGGTACGGAGCAAGTATGCCCCAGGTATGGTCCGGATACAAAACTAAGACTATAAAACCACCTCAATTCCCCGCCCAAAAGCCCTTTCAGCACTATGTTCATTATCAATGAAATAAACAATAAACAGGGTGTTGAAAACTTCTCAAAAAGTTTTTAGTTAAAACTTGTGGGGAATTGTGGGGAAATGTGTACTTTTACCGTCGCTTATTATAATAAGGTAACAATGATACGTTTTTTGGGCAATATAGAAGCGAAAACCGACGCTAAGGGACGTGTATTTATCCCTGCCGGTTTTCGGAGGCAACTGCAATCTGCTTCCGAAGAGAAGCTCGTGCTGCGCAAAGACGTGTTCCAGGACTGCCTGGTACTCTATCCAGAAAGCGTTTGGTTCAAGACGCAAAACCAACTAAGGAAGCGCCTGAACAAGTGGAACGCAAAACACCAAGAAATCTTCCGGCAATTTGTGAGCGATGCGGAAATCATGGTTCCCGATGGGAATGGACGCATCTTGCTGCCCAAACGTTACCTGCAAATGGCCGGCATACAGAGCGATGTACGTTTCATCGGTGTGGACAATACGATAGAAATCTGGGCAAAAGAGAAAACTGAACAACCGTTCATGAACCCGGAAGAGTTTAGCGAAGCTTTGCAGGATATTCTGGGAGACGAAGACGATTGGGAAGAAGACGAGGATGAGTGATTAACGATTAGTGATTAGTGATGAATGGGAAATGAAGAGTTGACATATCATGTACCGGTGTTGTTGATGCCGAGTGTGGACGGAATGAATATCCGGCCGGATGGAACGTATATAGACGTTACCTTCGGAGGTGGAGGGCATTCACGGGAAATACTGTCACGGCTGGGAGACGGCGGACGGTTACTGGGATTCGACCAAGACGAAGATGCGGAACGGAACATTGTGGATAATCCGCACTTCACTTTTGTACGCAGCAACTTCCGATATCTGCACAATTTTCTACGTTATCACAACATCGAGGAAGTAGATTCAATACTGGCTGATCTGGGTGTATCCTCCCATCACTTCGATGATAGCGAAAGGGGATTTTCGTTCCGCTTTGACGGTGCACTGGATATGCGCATGAACAAGCGTGCGGGGGATACTGCAGCAGATATCATAAACAACTATGATGAGGAACGGTTGGCTGACATCTTTTACCTATACGGTGAATTAAAGAACAGTCGCAAACTGGCATCTGTAATTGTGAAAGCACGTGCCGGACAGAAGATTACAACCATCGGTGAATTTCTGGAAGTCATTAAACCGCTTTTCGGTCGGGAACGGGAGAAAAAAGAACTGGCTAAAGTTTTTCAGGCACTGCGCATCGAAGTGAACCAGGAAATGGAAGCTCTGAAAGAGATGCTATATGCAGCAACCGAGGCTTTGAAACCGGGCGGACGATTGGTAGTAATTACCTACCATTCACTGGAAGACCGGATGGTAAAGAATATCATGAAAACCGGAAATGTGGAAGGTAAAATGGAAAAGGATTTCTTCGGAAATGTACAGACTCCATTCCGGTTGGTTAACAATAAAGTGATTGTACCGGACGATGCGGAAATAGAACGGAACCCGAGATCGAGAAGTGCAAAACTGAGAATAGCAGAGAAAAAGTGATGGTAAGATAATGAAGGATATGGAAGAAAAACAGGTAAACGAAAAAACAGAGAAAGCGAAGAAAGCCAAAAATCGCACATCTCTGAAAAACATTATTGGTGGCGACATTCTGGCTACGGATTTTTTTCGCCGTCAGACGAAGTTGCTCGTAATGATAATGCTGCTGATTATATTCTATATACACAATCGTTATGCTTGCCAGCAGCAAATGATAGAGATTGATAAATTGAAAAAAGAGCTGATTGACATCAAATACGATGCTCTTACCCGTAGTTCAGAATTAATGGAGCGGAGCCGGCAGTCACGTATCGAAGAGTATATTGCAAGTAAAGAGAGTGACTTGCAGACATCCACTCATCCACCGTATTTGATTAAGTAATTATAGAATCATTAAATTGTAGACAGATTTGGCAGTAAATAAGAAAAATATCATGACCCGCTACTTCTTTGTAGTCCTCGTAATGGGATTGCTGGGAATAGCTATTGTCGTTAAAGCCGCAGTCATCATGTTTGCGGAGCGACAGTATTGGCAGGATGTAGCCGACCGTTTCGTGAAAGAAAACGTGACGGTAAAGCCTAATCGTGGTAACATTCTTTCATCCGACGGCAAACTGATGGCAAGTTCCCTGCCCGAATATCGTATATACATGGACTTCAAGGCAGGAGGAGAAACCAAGGACACGATGTTGGTGAACCACATGAATGAAATATGTGAAGGGTTACATAAGATATTTCCTGATAAGAGTGCAGCTGAGTTCAAGTCACACTTACAGAAAGGGCGTAAAAAAGGTAGCCGGAACTATCTGATTTATCCGAGACGTATTTCATACATCCAGTACAAAGAAGCCAAGCGTCTGCCTGTTTTCAATCTGAACAAATACAAAGGCGGTTTCCACGAACAGGTATATAATCAGCGTAAAAAGCCGTTTGGCTCCTTGGCAGCCCGTACACTGGGTGACCTCTATGCAGATACTGCACAGGGGGCAAAGAATGGTATCGAACTGGCTTTTGACACTCTGCTGAAAGGACGTGACGGTATCACGCACCGCCAGAAAGTGATGAATAAATACCTGAACATCGTAGATATAGCTCCCGTAGATGGCTGCGACATTATCTCCACTCTCGATGTAGGTATGCAGGATATCTGCGAGAAAGCATTGGTGGATAAGTTGAAAGAAATCAATGCTACTGTAGGTGTAGCCATACTGATGGAAGTGGAAACAGGTGAAGTCAAAGCTATCGTCAACATGATGAAAGCTGGTGACTGCAACTATTATGAAATGCGTAATAATGCCATTAGCGATATGATGGAACCGGGGTCTACATTCAAGACGGCTTCTATCATGGTAGCCCTTGAAGACGGGAAAATTACTCCGGAGACGGAAGTAGATACCGGAAACGGTGTAATGATGATGTACGGTAGTAAGATGAGGGATCATAACTGGCATCGCGGTGGCTACGGGAAGATCAATGTAACCCGTATCCTGGAAGTTTCTTCCAATGTCGGTGTTTCGTACCTAATCGACAAGCACTACAAGGATAATCCTCAAAAGTATGTAGACGGGCTGAAGCGAATGAGCATTGACCAACCACTAAATCTACAAATCTCAGGTGAGGGAAAACCGAATATAAAAGGTCCGAAAGAAAGATATTTCGCCAAGACGACCTTACCATGGATGAGTATCGGTTACGAAACTCAGGTTCCGCCGCTCAACATCCTTACTTTCTATAATGCTATTGCCAATAATGGCACGATGGTGCGTCCTAAGTTTGTAAGAGCCGCTGTAAAAGATGGTGAGGTGATAAAAGAATATCCGACGGAGGTAATCAATCCGAAGATTTGCTCCGACCGCACCTTGACACAAATCCGCGATATTCTGGAAAAAGTGGTATCACAAGGATTGGCGAAACCGGCCGGAAGCAAACAATTCTCCGTAGCTGGGAAAACGGGTACGGCACAGGTATCCCAGGGTTTGGCAGGCTATAAGTCAGGACGGGTGAATTATTTGGTAAGTTTCTGCGGTTACTTTCCGGCAGAAGCACCGAAGTACAGTTGTATTGTTTCTATCCAGAAACCGGGACTTCCTGCCTCAGGTGGTTTGATGGCCGGTAGTGTATTCGGAAAGATTGCCGAAAGAGTGTATGCTAAAAATCTGCGGTTTGATATCCGCAGTGCAATAGATAGCACAAGCAATGTCATTCCTCCGGTAAAAGCAGGAGAAATGAATGAAGCATTGCAGGTGTTGGATGGGCTGAATGTTCCGGTACAAAAGCAGTTCTCTCCCAAGAAAGGGAAAGAAGCATGGGGACATACGCAGGAGTCCCCTAATGCAGTTATTCTGCAGGCCAAGGAGGGAACAAGCTCAAATACAGTTCCCAACGTCATAGGAATGGGAGCGAAAGATGCTGTTTACTTATTGGAAAGCAAAGGACTGAAAGTCAGAATAAGCGGTATAGGAAAGGTAAAGAATCAATCGATACCGGGTGGTAACCGCGTTGTGAAAGGTCAAACCATAGTTTTGACACTTCGTTAAACTATTAAGAATATACATTATATATAATAAGGTATGATATTAAGTGAATTACTGAAAGCAATACAACCGATACAAATTATCGGAAGTACGGAGACGGAAATAACGGGGGTAAATATCGACTCCCGTCTGGTGCAAGCCGGACATCTGTTCATGGCTATGCGCGGTACCCAGACTGACGGGCATGCTTACATTCCCGCTGCCATTGAGAAAGGTGCCGTCGCAGTGCTTTGCGAAGATGTGCCTGAAGAAAAGAAAGAAGGCATCACCTATATCCAGGTGAAAGACAGCGAAGAAGCTGTTGGTAAAATAGCCACTACTTTTTACGACGACCCAACCTCCAAAATGGAATTGGTAGGCGTAACCGGAACAAACGGAAAAACCACCATCGCTACCTTATTATATAATACATTCCGTTATTTCGGTTACAAGGTAGGACTGATCTCTACAGTCTGCAACTATATAGATGATCAGGCAATCCCAACTGAACATACCACCCCCGACCCCATCACCCTAAATCAGTTGCTGGGACAGATGGCAGACTCCGGGTGCAAATATGTCTTTATGGAAGTAAGTTCACATTCCATTGCCCAGAAACGCATCAGTGGTCTACGCTTTGCAGGGGGAATCTTTACCAACCTGACACGTGACCACCTGGACTACCACAAGACTGTGGAAAACTATCTCAAAGCCAAGAAGAAATTTTTCGATGATATGCCGAAAGGTGCTTTCAGTCTGACTAATCTGGATGACAAGAACGGACTCGTCATGACCCAGAACACACGTTCCAAAGTATATACTTATTCCTTGCGTAGCCTCAGCGACTTCAAGGGCAAAATATTGGAATCTCATTTTGAAGGGATGTTGCTCGACTTCAACAACCATGAACTGGCCGTACATTTCATTGGTCGTTTCAATGCTTCAAACTTGCTGGCAGTATTCGGTGCAGCCGTATTGCTTGGAAAGAAGGAAGAAGACGTACTCGTTGCACTCAGTACCCTGCAACCTGTGGCCGGACGCTTCGATGCTGTACGTTCACCCAAAGGTATCACTGCCATTGTGGACTATGCACACACACCGGACGCTCTCATCAATGTTCTGAATGCCATTCACGGCGTACTCGAAGGAAAAGGGAAAATAATTACTGTAGTAGGTGCAGGCGGCAACCGAGACAAAGGTAAACGCCCCATCATGGCAAAAGAGGCGGCCAAAGCAAGCGATCGTGTTATCATCACTTCGGACAACCCCCGCTTTGAAGAGCCGCAAGATATCATCAATGATATGCTTGCCGGATTGGATAAAGACGACATGCAGAAGACCATCAGCATTGCCGACCGGCGCGAAGCTATCAAAACAGCATGTATGCTGGCGCAGCCCGGTGATGTTATTCTTGTAGCCGGAAAGGGCCATGAGAACTATCAGGAAGTCAAAGGAGTTAAACATCATTTTGATGACAAAGAAGAGTTAAAGGCGATAATGTTTTAAAGTGATAAAGTGGTAGAGTGATATTACTTTAACACATTATCACTTTACCACACTATCACACTAAATAGTTGATTTATGTTATACTACTTATTTCAATGGCTGGACAAATATAACATTCCCGGTGCGGGCATGTTTGGCTATACATCATTCCGGGCTCTGATGGCAATCATTCTCGCATTGCTCATCTCAAGTATCTGGGGTGACCGTTTTATAGACTTGCTGAAACGGAAACAAATTACAGAGACCCAACGTGATGCCAGCATCGACCCGTTCGGAGTGAACAAAGTGGGTGTACCAAGTATGGGAGGTGTCATTATTATTGTGGCCATTCTCATTCCATGCCTATTGCTGGGTAAACTGAGCAATGTCTATATGATATTGATGCTGATTACCACAGTATGGTTAGGATCGCTGGGCTTTGCCGATGATTACATCAAAATCTTTAAGAAAGACAAAGAAGGTTTGCACGGGAAATTCAAAATTATCGGCCAGGTAGGTTTGGGACTGATTGTAGGCCTGACACTTTACCTGAGTCCACAGGCAGTTATCCGCGAGAATATTGAAGTAAAGAAACCAGGACAGGAAATGGAGGTCATCCATGCAGGGCAAGACATTAAGTCCACGCAGACTACGATTCCGTTCTTTAAGAGCAATAACCTGGATTACGCAGACTTTGTGGGTTTCTTAGGTGAGCATGCACAAACTGCCGGTTGGGTTTTATTCGTAATCATTACTATATTCGTAGTAACAGCAGTCAGCAATGGCGCCAATCTGAATGACGGAATGGACGGCATGGCAGCGGGAAACTCAGCAATCATAGGCTTGGCATTAGGTATCTTAGCCTATGTATCGAGCCACATTACGTATGCCAGTTACCTTAACATCATGTATATCCCCGGATCGGAGGAACTGGTAATTTTCATTTGTGCCTTTATCGGTGCATTGATCGGTTTCCTGTGGTACAATGCATATCCTGCACAGGTATTCATGGGCGATACGGGCAGTTTGACGATTGGTGGCATCATTGCCGTGTTTGCCATTATCATACACAAAGAGTTACTTATACCTATTCTTTGTGGAGTGTTCCTGGTAGAGAACTTGTCCGTCATCCTGCAACGATTCTATTACAAAGCCGGAAAGAGAAAGGGCGTTAAGCAAAGATTGTTCAAGCGAACTCCCATTCACGACCATTTCCGTACTTCCATGAGTCTGATAGAACCGGGGTGTACAGTGAAGTTCACAACGCCGACCAAGCTGTTCCATGAATCAAAGATAACAGTCCGCTTCTGGATTGTGACGATTGTATTGGCAGCGATAACAATTATAACATTAAAGATAAGATAATAGAGCTGCCAGCCGCGAGCTACAAGCTACAAGTGCTCGCTACTGGTTGCCGATAAATAACAAACTTGTAGCAACTGCCAACTCCAGCCACTTACTGGTAGCTAGTAGCTGGTAGCCTGTAACTTTAAAGAATATATGAGTAGAATTGTAGTATTAGGAGCCGGAGAGAGCGGTGCAGGTGCTGCCGTACTCGCCAAAGTGAAGGGTTTCGACACATTCGTATCCGACATGTCCGCCATCAAAGATAAATATAAGGAAGTGCTGGATAAGTACGGCATTGCCTGGGAAGAAGGACAGCATACGGAAGAATTGATTTTGAGTGCGGATGAAGTGGTGAAGAGCCCCGGTATTCCCAACGACGCTCCGATGATACTGAAACTGAAAGAGCAAGGTACACCCATTATCTCTGAGATAGAGTTTGCGGGACGCTATACCAATGCAAAAATGATATGTATTACCGGTTCAAATGGCAAGACCACTACCACCTCACTTATTTACCACATTTTCAAAAGTGCAGGTCTGAATGTGGGATTGGCCGGTAACATAGGTAAGAGTCTTGCCTTGCAGGTAGCCACAGACCAACATGATTATTATGTGATTGAGCTCAGCTCTTTCCAACTGGATAATATGTATAAGTTCCGTGCCAATATTGCCGTGCTGATGAACATCACACCCGATCATCTGGACCGTTACGACCATTGCATGCAGAATTATGTGGATGCCAAATTCCGCATCACACAGAACCAGACACCAGAAGATGCTTTCATCTTCTGGAACGATGACCCCATCATCAAGCGGGAACTGGACAAGCATGGACTGCGAGCCCATCTTTATCCGTTCTCTGCAGTAAAAGAAGATGGAGCCATAGCTTATGTGGAAGACGGCGAAGTTGAAATCAACGAACCCATCGCCTTCAATATGGAGCAGGAGAAACTGGCCCTGCAGGGTACGCACAATTTATACAATTCTCTCGCCGCAGGTATCTCAGCCAATCTTGCCGGAATAGAGAAAGAATATATTCGTCGGGCATTGTCTGATTTTAAAGGTGTGGAACATCGCCTGGAAAAAGTTGCAACTGTACGTGGCGTGGAGTTTATCAATGACTCTAAAGCCACAAACGTAAATTCCTGTTGGTACGCCCTGCAGAGTATGAAGACGAAGACCGTGCTTATTCTGGGAGGAAAGGATAAAGGTAATGACTATACGGAAATAGAGGATTTAGTACGCGAAAAGTGTTCAGCCTTAGTCTATCTGGGATTGCACAATGAGAAGCTACATGACTTCTTTGATCGCATGGGATTGCCCGTCGCCGATGTACAAACCGGCATGAAGGACGCTGTAGACGCAGCATTCCGTCTGGCCAAAAAGGGTGAAACCGTATTACTCAGTCCTTGCTGTGCCAGTTTCGACCTTTTCAGCAGCTATGAAGACCGGGGCGACCAGTTCAAAAAGTGTGTAAGAGAATTATAGGACACATTACCACATTAAATTTATGGATTTATTAAAAAGCATATTCAAAGGTGATAAGGTAATCTGGATTATATTCCTTTTCCTTTGCCTCATTTCTATCGTAGAAGTGTTCAGCGCTGCGTCTACCCTGACGTATAAAAGCGGTGACCACTGGGGGCCGATTACACAGCACAGCATCATCTTGATGGTGGGTGCCGTAGTAGTGGTGTTTATGCACAATATCCCCTACAAATGGTTTCAGGTATTTCCTGTATTCCTGCTTCCACTATCTGTGGTACTGCTGGCCCTCGTTATGATGATGGAACGCATTAACGGTGCTGCACGCTGGATGACCTTCATGGGGGTTCAGTTTCAGCCTTCGGAAGTAGCCAAAATGGCTGTCATCATCGTTACCGCCTTTATTCTTTCGAAAGGACAGGACGAAGATGGGGCCAGCCCGAAAGCTTTTAAACGTATCATGATTATCACAGGTATTATTTGTCTGCTGATTGCCCCGGAAAACCTCTCGACGGCAGCACTGCTCTTCGGAGTGGTTTATCTGATGATGTTCATCGGGCGAGTGGCAATGAAAAAATTATTAATACTGGCAGGCGGCCTGGCTGGAGTAGCAATTATAGGTGTGACATTCCTTGTACTGACCAAGAATAGCGATTTACCATTCCTGCACCGTTTCGACACATGGCGTGCCCGTATTGAGAAGTTTACAAATGACAATGAGGTACCTGCTGCCAAATTCGATATAGACAAAGATGCTCAGATAGCCCATGCACGTATTGCCGTAGCTACGAGTCACGTTGTAGGCAAAGGACCGGGTAACTCGGTACAGCGCGACTTCCTGAGTCAGGCTTTCTCTGACTTTATCTTTGCTATCATTATCGAAGAATTGGGATTGATAGGTGGAGCTTTCGTCGTATTCCTTTACGTCTGTCTGCTGATACGAGTCGGGCGTATTGCGAAAAAGTGCGAACGAACATTCCCTGCTTTCCTTATAATAGGAATTGCACTACTACTTGTATCGCAAGCTATATTCAACATGATGGTAGCAGTAGGATTGGCCCCGGTAACCGGACAGCCGCTTCCGCTTATCAGTAAAGGTGGTACTTCTACACTTATCAACTGTGCTTATATCGGTATGATACTGAGTGTGAGCCGCTATACCGCCAGACTGGAAGAGCAGAAAGAACACGATGCTTTGATACCCATGCAAGTAGAAGTACCTGCCGAAGAGACAAATAGCGATGCACAAACAGCTGCTGAACCGACGGCAAAGGTATTGAACAGTGATGCTGAATTTGAATAAAAATAAGATATATGGAAACAAAAAATAACGGACCACGCATCATAATCAGTGGTGGAGGTACAGGAGGGCATATATTTCCCGCAGTATCTATCGCCAACGCCATCAAGGAACTGCGCCCAGATGCAGAAATCCTCTTTGTAGGTGCAGAAGGACGAATGGAGATGCAACGCGTGCCCGATGCAGGATATAAAATTATCGGTCTGCCTGTAGCAGGTTTCGACCGTAAGCGCTTATGGAAGAACTTTGCAGTAATTATCAAGTTATTGCGTAGCCAATGGAAAGCACGTCGTATCCTGAAAGAATTTAGCCCGCAGGTAGCAGTAGGTGTAGGCGGATATGCCAGTGGTCCTACATTAAAAGTAGCGGGCATGATGGGAGTCCCTACTTTGATACAAGAGCAGAATTCTTATGCAGGAGTGACAAACAAGTTGCTTGCACAGAAAGCATGTAAAATCTGCGTAGCATATGATGGAATGGAGAAATTCTTCCCCGCAGATAAGATTATCATGACAGGGAATCCTGTACGCCAGAACCTGTTAGCAAATAAACAGAGCCGCGAAGAAGCTGTAAGCTCTTTCGGTTTCAATCCGGAGAAGAAAACAATATTGATACTGGGTGGTAGCTTGGGGGCACGTACCATCAATCAGACCCTCATTGCTGTACTGGATACGATAAAAGTAAACGGCGACATTCAGTTCATCTGGCAAACAGGAAAAATATATATCCAGCAAGTCAAAGATGCTATTACTACCGCAACGGGCGAAGCTATACGTAATCCACGGATTTCTGCCATCCCGAATCTGTATGTAACGGATTTCATCAAAGACATGGCAAGTGCATATGCAGCTGCCGACCTCGTCATTTCCCGTGCAGGTGCCGGTTCTATCTCTGAATTCTGCCTGCTGAACAAGCCGGTCATCCTAGTGCCTTCACCAAATGTGGCAGAAGACCATCAGACTAAAAATGCACTGGCACTGGTAGATAAGAAAGCTGCTATTTATGTGAAAGATGTAGATGCTATGAAGCATCTGATTCCTGTGGCTCTTGAAACTGTCACAGATGCCGAGAAGCTGAAAACATTGAGCGAGAACATCGCTAAATTGGCTTTGCCGGATTCGGCAACCATTATTGCAAAAGAAGTATTAAAACTGATAAATAACGATAAGTGATAAGTGTATTATGAATATAGAAAATATAAAATCCGTATATTTCGTTGGTGCCGGTGGCATCGGTATGAGCGCCCTGATACGCTACTTCTTATCAAAGGGAAAGCTCGTTGCCGGTTACGACCGTACCCCAAGCGAACTAACCGAACACCTGATTGCAGAAGGAGCACAGATACATTACGAAGAGAATGTGGATCTGATTCCTGAAGCCTGCAAGAATATGGAAAGCACTTTGGTAGTGTATACTCCAGCTGTTCCGCAAAAGCATGCCGAGTTAGTATATTTCCGTAACAATGGTTTCGAAATTCAAAAACGGGCACAGGTTTTAGGAACGATCACACATAATAGCAAAGGCTTGTGCGTAGCCGGTACACATGGTAAAACAACTACCAGTACAATGACAGCGCATCTGCTTTACCAATCACACGTAGGTTGCACTGCATTCCTCGGAGGCATCTCCAAGAATTATGATACTAACCTGTTATTATCACAGTCCAGCCCATACACTGTGATTGAGGCAGATGAATTTGACCGCTCATTCCACTGGTTATCACCTTACATGAGCGTAATAACTGCTACAGACCCCGACCATCTGGATATTTATGGCACAGAAGAAGCCTACCTGGAAAGTTTTCGTCATTATACGACGCTTATCCAGTCGGGTGGTGCACTCATTATACACAAGGACATCGCTTTGAAACCTGATGTGCAGGCCGGTGTAAAAGTCTATAGTTACGCCCGTACCGAAGGAGATTTCCACGCAGAGAATATCCGTATCGGAAATGGTGAGATCTTTATCGATTTTATTGCACCCGACACGCGTATTAATGATATCCAACTGGGTGTTCCCGTCAGCATCAATATAGAGAATGGCGTAGCAGCCATGGCACTCGCCCACCTCAACGGTGTGACAGACGAAGAGATCAAGCAAGGTATGGCAAGTTTCCGTGGAGTAGACCGTCGTTTCGATTTCAAGGTCAAGAATGACAAAGTCGTATTCCTGAGCGACTATGCCCATCATCCTGCCGAAATAGCACAGAGTGTGAAATCCATTCGTGATCTGTATCAGGACAAGAAGATTACAGCTATCTTCCAACCACATCTCTATACCCGCACGCGCGATTTCTATAAGGAATTTGCCAACAGTTTGTCGTTACTTGACGAAGTCATTCTCGTAGATATCTACCCGGCACGTGAGCAACCAATTCCCGGTGTCACCAGCCAATTGATATACGATAACCTGCGACCGGGCATTGAGAAATGCATGTGTAAGAAAGAGGATATACTGGAACTCTTATCTCAAAAGCAGATTGAAGTTCTGATAACTTTAGGTGCCGGAAATATAGACAACTACGTCCCTGAAATCACAAAGCAATTGACAATTGATAATTAACAATTGACAGTTAATAGTTGAATAATGATAATTAGATAGTTGATACATGTTTAAAAGAATTCTATTGTCTATCGTCCTACTGCTCGTCATCGCCTATCTGGTGGTAGCTCTCTCGGCTTTCAACCGGAAGCCTGCCGGACAGGTGTGCAATGACATGGAATTGGTTATCAAAGATACCGTCTATGCAGGTTTCATCACCAAAAAGGAAGTGGCTGACATATTGGAGAAGAAAGGGATTTATCCTGTTGGTAAACCAATGGATCGCATCCGTAGTAAAACGCTGGAACGGGAACTTGCCAAACATCCGCTTATCGATGAAGTGGAATGCTACAAGACTCCCAGTGGCAAACTTTGCGTAGAAGTCAGTCAACGTATCCCTATCCTGCGAGTGATGAGTGCGAACGGGGAGAACTACTATCTGGACAATAAAGGTACTGTGATGCCACCCGATGCAAAGTGCGTTGCACACCTTGCCATAGTGACCGGAAGAGTAGAAAAGTCGTTTGCCATGAGGGATTTATATAAGTTTGGTGTATTTTTGCAGAATAATAAGTTCTGGGAAGCACAGATTGAACAGATACATGTGCTGTCGGACAAAGACGTGGAACTGGTGCCTCGCGTAGGCGACCATATTATCTATCTTGGGAAGTTGGATGGTTTTGAGCGTAAACTCGAACGGATGAAAGCTTTTTATGAAAAAGGTTTAAATCAGGTAGGATGGAACAAATATTCCCGCATTAGCGTTGAATTTAGTAACCAGATTATCTGTACAAAGCGAGAGAACTAATGTACGATTTGACGATGTCGGACGTACGATTAATATCAGACGTCCCCATACATTGATTTACAGAGTAATCTTAATCGTAAATAGAAAATTGTAAAATAGGAATATATTTATGGCAACAACAGAATTTATCGCCGCTATCGAGTTGAGTTCTTCCAAGATTTCCGGTATCGCAGGAAAGAAGAACAGTGACGGAAGCATACAAGTGCTGGCTTATGCGCGTGAAGATGCCGCTTCTTTTATCCATAAAGGAGTCATCTACAACATTGATAAGACCGCACAGGCTCTGACTTCCATCATCAACAAGCTGGAAAGCCAGTTGAACAACTCCATTGCCAAAGTATACGTAGGCATTGGCGGACAGTCTTTGCGCACGGTAAAGAATGCGGTAAGCCGTGTGCTGGAAGAGGAAGGGATTATCTCACAAGAGTTGGTAGACGCTATCAGCGACGAAAACCTCGAAGTCCCCCTGATGGACATGAGTGTGCTGGATGTCGCCCCGCAGGAATATAAAATAGATAATAACCTTCAAGCCGACCCGGTAGGTGTGGCAGGCAAGCGTATCACGGGAAACTTCCTGAATATTGTGGCCCGTGCTTCACTTAAGAAGAATCTGGAACACAGCTTTGAACAGGCTAAAATAGAAATAGCCGACCTGCTCATCGCTCCGATAGCATTGGCGAATGCCGTGCTGACGGAAAGTGAGATGCGTTCAGGTTGTGCATTGGTGGATTTCGGTGCAGATACAACGACTGTATCGGTTTATAAAAATAACATGCTCCGCTTCCTCAGTGTATTGCCACTGGGTGGAAACAATATTACCCGTGACATCACTGCCCTGCAAATGGAAGAGGCCGAAGCTGAACAACTGAAAAAGAAGTACGGCGATATGCTCTATGAAGAAGAGGAAACAGAGACACCCGCAGTCTGCACTTTGGAAGACGGTCGCAACATCGAACTTAACGTATTGAATGATATCATCGATGCACGCGCCGAAGAAATCCTTGCCAATGTATGGAACCAGCTTCAATTGTCAGGATACGAGGATAAACTATTATCCGGTATCATTTTCACCGGTGGAGGTGCCAACCTGAAAAACCTGGAAGAAGCATTCCGTAAACGTAGCAAGGTTGAGAAAGTGAAGACCACCAAATTTGTTCATAGCAGCATCCACGGCTTCAATGATGTGCTGAAGAAAGACTGTATGCAGAATACTTTGCTCGGACTGCTTGCTGCCGGAAATGAAAACTGCTGCCTGCAAGAGATGAAACCCGCCGTTACGACTACTGCTACTCCTACACAACCCGTTGATATGTTCGGCGATGACGAAGCCCTGAAAGAACAGGAAGCTGCCGCCCGCGCTGCCAAGGCCCAACGTGAAAAAGAAGAGAAAGAACGCCGTGAACGGGAACGTAAGGAGAAAGAGCGTAAAGAGAAAGAAGAGAAAAAGAAAAAGAAGAAAGAAGGTCCCAGCTGGTTTGAAAAGACCTTCA
Organism: Bacteroides intestinalis DSM 17393; assembly: GCF_000172175.1. NCBI lineage: Bacteria > Pseudomonadati > Bacteroidota > Bacteroidia > Bacteroidales > Bacteroidaceae > Bacteroides > Bacteroides intestinalis. The sequence goes on from NZ_ABJL02000006.1 coordinate 531,368, forward strand.
ACAAGCTTTCCAATGAAATTTTCTCGGATGACGATTTGAAATAAACTCAATAAAATAAGGAACTATGGACGATATAGTACAATTCGATTTCCCGACAGACTCACCGAAGATCATCAAAGTGATTGGTGTAGGTGGTGGTGGTGGTAACGCCGTGAACCACATGTACCGGGAAGGCATACACGACGTGACGTTCGTTCTGTGCAACACAGACAACCAAGCGTTGAAAGAGTCTCCCGTCCCCGTAAAATTGCAACTGGGGCGTTCTATCACCGAGGGACTAGGTGCCGGAAACCGTCCCGAACGTGCCCGCGAAGCCGCCGAAGAAAGTAGTGAAGAAATCAAAGCGCTACTGAACGACGGTACAAAAATGGTATTCATCACTGCCGGAATGGGTGGCGGAACAGGTACGGGCGCTGCTCCCGTCATAGCCCGCATAGCCAAAGAAATGGACATCCTTACGGTCGGTATCGTCACCATACCTTTCATCTTCGAAGGTGAAAAGAAGATTATCCAGGCACTGGACGGTGTGGAGCGTATCGCCCAACATGTAGATGCTCTACTGGTTATCAATAACGAACGCTTGCGTGAGATATATTCCGACCTTACGTTCATGAATGCTTTCGGCAAGGCAGATGATACATTGTCTATCGCTGCCAAAAGTATTGCCGAGATTATCACCATGCGCGGAACAGTGAACCTTGACTTTGCAGATGTGAAAACCATCCTCAAAGATGGTGGTGTGGCTATCATGAGTACCGGTTTCGGCGAAGGTGAAAGTCGTGTGACCAAAGCTATCGACGATGCCCTGCACTCTCCGTTACTGAACAACAACGATATCTTCAATGCCAAGAAGGTGATGCTGAACGTATCCTTCTGCGAAAGTTCCGAGCTGATGATGGAAGAAATGAACGAGATTCACGAGTTCATGAGCAAATTCCGCGAAGGCGTAGAGGTGATCTGGGGTGTGGCTATGGACAACACATTGGAAGGCAGAGTTAAGATTACCGTACTTGCCACCGGTTTCGGTGTGGAAGATGTTCCCGGTATGGACAGCGTACTCGAAAAGCGCAGCCAGGAAGAGGAAGAACGCCAGCTTCAACTTGAAGAAGAAAAAGAGAAGAATAAAGAGCGTATCCGCAAAGCCTATGGTGAAAGTGCCAGTGGCATCGGTAGCAAAAATATCCGCAAACGTCGCCATATCTATATCTTCAACCCGGAAGACTTGGACAACGCCGACATTATCAGTATGGTAGAAAGTTCACCGACGTATCTGCGCGATAAGAGTACTTTGAGTTCTATCAAAACCAAAGCCGCCACCGAAGGGCAGATAGCTACGGAAGAAGCACAGGGAAGTGAAGGCCTGGGAGGTGTGATAACCTTCTAAGTTACAAAGCGACTTCAATTATTAAATGTAAATGGTAAAATAACAAATAGCATTATGGATTTATTTGAAAGAGTCAGCGAAGACATTAAAACCGCAATGAAAGCCAAAGACAAAGTGGCTCTCGAAACACTGAGAAATATCAAGAAAGTATTCCTGGAAGCAAAAACGGCTCCGGGAGCTAACGATACTCTGACTGACGACGCTGCATTGAAAATTATGCAGAAGCTCATGAAACAAGGCAAAGATGCAGCTGAAATATACATCCAGCAAGGTCGCCAGGACTTGGCAGACGAAGAGCTGGCACAGGTAAAGGTGATTGAGATCTATCTGCCCAAACAAATGTCAGCTGAAGAACTGGAAGCTGCCTTGAAAGAAATTATTGCTGAAACAGGTGCTACCAGTGGTAAAGATATGGGTAAGGTAATGGGGGTTGCTTCCAAGAAACTTGCCGGACTTGCCGAAGGACGTGCCATTTCTGCCAAAGTAAAAGAATTGCTGGGATAATCTCCTGTTTTGTCCCCGTCATTGCCCGTGTTTTCGGGAGACAGAAGAAGACAAATCAACTTCTATCTCCCAAAAACACGGCTTCTTTTTGCATTTTATTGAGTATCATAATTTTTAATTCAAATACTATCGTTATATTTGCCACGCATTTTAAGGGAATATCCCCGCATAATAATAAAACTAGAATTCTGGCACAATATCATGAAAAGCAATATAAAGATATGGAAATTAATAGTCCTTGTGGGGACAATGTTTTTCTTGTCTGACGTTGCTCATGCAAAGAACCGGGCACAAGATAGTATACCGGGATACAAGCCGGATACAGGTTACTTCGCCAAACGCTTTATTCACAGACTGGGAGTAGAATACCGCCCGGGATACATTTTCCAGACCAGTTCTTTTCTGGCAGGAGATAACTCACAATGGAAGCCTTACGAATGGGGTTATTCAGCCCACTTGAAATATTCATTCCAATTTAAGCCCAATACTTGCGCCGACCGGATTTATGGTAGCGCCTATCAAGGTATAGGCTTAGGCTATTACGATTTCGGAAACAAAGAAGAATTAGGAAATCCGATTGCCATTTACCTCTATCAGGGAGCACGTATTGCCCGTATTACTTCGCGACTATCACTCAATTACGAATGGAACTTCGGCTTATCTTTAGGATGGAAACCGTACGACGAATACACCAATCCTCACAATAGTGTCATCGGTTCGAAGGCAAATGCCTATATCAATGCGGGCATACAATTCAACTGGATGGTTTCACGGGAAATCGACCTGGTTGCCGGAATTACGGGTACCCATTTCTCCAATGGCAATACTAAATTTCCCAATGCCGGCCTCAATACAATGGGCTTAAAAGTAGGGGTTATCTACAACTTCAACAGACCTAAAGATGCGCTCACCAAGCCTCTATACCAAGCTCCCATTCCAAAGTTCTCACGATACCTCAGCTACGACTTAACCCTGTTCGGCTCATGGAGACGGAAAGGCGTATGGGTAGGAGAAGGGCAAATTGCTTCACCGGATGCTTATACCGTACTTGGTTTCAATTTCGCCCCCATGTATAACATCGGATATAAATTCCGCACAGGTGTATCATTGGATGGTGTATATGATGCCAGTTCCAATGTCTACACCATCCCCGGGAACGGCAATGAATGCTACAAACCTTCATTGGAAAAACAGTTAGCTTTAGGTATTTCCGGACGCGCAGAATATGTAATGCCCTACTTCACAGTAGGTGTGGGCATAGGAGCCAATGTACTGCACGGTGGCGGTGACCATAAAGGTATCTACCAGGTATTGACACTCAAAGTGGAGATGACCCGCAGTTCTTATCTGCACATCGGGTATAACCTGAAGAACTTCAGTGACCCGAATTATCTGATGATGGGTATCGGCTTCCGCTTCAATAACAAGTATCCTACCTTTCACAGAAGATAAAACGCACCATGTCCAAAGGGCTTCCCCACATCCCCAACACATCTCTTGCACATTCCTGCTTAATCTCACGCAAAAGATAGCATCTTTTACATCAAAAGGTGGCATGTTATGCTACAAAAGATGGCATCTTTTACAGCGAAAGATGGTATCTTTTGCATCACAGGTCAGTAAAATATGCAGGAAAGGGTTTATTGTTCCGCGTCAAAGAGCTCCTTCAACACCTCAAGAGACTTTAATACGGGAAAGTCAGGCAAGTGGAGGCGATAATATTCATTCATTATTGTAAGGCAGCGAGTACGTTCGGCGCGGTTCATGGCAAAGAGATGCATTGTTTCATAATTCATGCGCATCAGCATTATCAACCGTGAGGCTTCCTCCGGAAGTATATAAGAAGAATGGAGTTGCGGTCGCAAAGGAGTAAAACAAGCATTCAGCATATCAAAATAATCGCCTTTTTGATAATCTTCCAGATTAGGATATAATCCCAGGAAGCGGGATAAGCGCATCAGAAATACCAAATGGAAGTTGGCAAAATTATCACGGCACTCATCCAGCCAAATAATAGAATGCTGCAAATAAGCAAACAACGGACGGTTTTCAGCCTCCTCACGCACTGCCCGATAAAGAAATTCCGCCAGGAAAAGTGCAATGGAAGACTTATACGGATCATAAGGAATAGAAGAAAACGGATAGAAAGACTTCGCTTCCGTTATCTTATATATACTGGCATTCGGACGGAAATCAGCTTCCAGTTCCACTAAAGCCAATGGTTGGAACAATACCGGTTTCACCGCCGCCTTTCGCGAACGGGGAATCTTTACGATGAACGAAGCACGCCCGACCACCTCTGTATAAATGTCTGCAATAAGGGAAGTATCGTTATATTTCAGGGTATGCAGCACAATCCCCAGCGTTTTCTGTAACATCCGCACTTACTATTTTGGTTTCAATCCGGTAACAAAACTACGAAAAAAGACGGAAACAGCAGGGATAAAACACGGATAAATAAAAAAATGCAGGCAGACAAGTAAAAAAATGAAAGTTTTTATCCTACTGATATTCAGGTAATAAGCCGCAAATATTAGAATAACCCCGACATATTCCTTTGTTTTTTTCTCATGATTATTTTGCCAATTCAAAAATAGTCCCTACATTTGCAACCGCAAACGAGAGATAATCTCTCTGCAAGAGCAGAAATGCTCACCAAAGGATGGCCCGTTCGTCTATCGGTTAGGACGCAAGATTTTCATTCTTGAAAGGGGGGTTCGATTCCCCCACGGGCTACAACTAAAAAAATAAACGAATTAAAAAAGATTAGTCGAGATGGCAAATCACAAATCATCACTGAAAAGAATCAGACAAGAAGAAACTAGAAGACTTCACAACAGATATTATGGTAAGACCATGAGAAATGCTGTTAGAAAGCTTCGTTCTACAACCGACAAGGCAGAAGCTACTGCAATGTATCCGGGTATAACTAAGATGTTGGACAAATTGGCTAAAACCAATGTGATCCACAAGAACAAAGCAAGCAACTTGAAGTCTAAGTTGGCTCTTTACATTAATAAGCTAGGATAAGCTAATTAATATTACACAAAAGAAATATTGGAAGGTTGGACTTTTAAGTCCGACCTTTTCTGCGTATGGCATATTTATATCCCCTATTCCAAACACCTTCCGGAAGAAGCTAAAAAGCTGTAAACGAATGAAATTTATCACGCAGTTTAGTTTCGCATCTTACGAATTTTCACTATATTTGCTCTGTTATTTGAATAAGGAAATTAGATTATGACTGAAGAACAGATTAACTCCAATAGCGGGAACTATTCAGCCGAAAACATCCAGGTTCTGGAAGGTTTGGAAGCCGTTAGAAAGCGCCCCGCAATGTATATTGGTGACATTAGTACGAAAGGACTTCACCACCTGGTTTATGAAGTTGTGGACAACTCTATCGACGAAGCTCTCGCCGGCTATTGCGACCACATTGAAGTAACCATCAACGAAGACAACTCTATCACCGTACAAGACAACGGACGTGGTATTCCGGTTGACTTCCACGAAAAGGAACAGAAGTCAGCCCTGGAAGTAGTTATGACCGTACTGCATGCCGGTGGTAAATTCGATAAGGGTTCTTACAAAGTATCAGGCGGTTTGCACGGTGTAGGTGTATCCTGTGTAAACGCTCTGTCTACCCACATGACTACACAGGTTTTCCGCAATGGAAAGATCTACCAACAGGAATATGAATGCGGCCATCCGTTGTATCCGGTGAAAGAAATTGGCACAAGTGATATTACAGGTACGCGTCAGCAATTCTGGCCGGATAACACAATCTTTACTGATACCGTTTATAATTACGAAATCCTTGCCACCCGTATGCGTGAACTGGCTTACTTGAATGCAGGCATCAAGATCACGCTGACCGACCTTCGCGTAAAAGATGAAGAAAACAATGCCAAAATGGAAATTTTCTATTCGGAAGAAGGTTTGAAGGAATTCGTTCGCTACATCGACTCTTCCCGCGAACACTTGGTGAATGATGTTATCTACATCAACACTGAGAAACAAGGCACACCGGTGGAAGTGGCTATCATGTACAATACTTCTTATAACGAAAACATCCACTCATACGTAAACAATATCAATACCATTGAAGGTGGTACGCACCTTGCAGGTTTCCGTCGTGCACTAACCCGTACGCTGAAGAAATATGCCGACGATAACAAGATGTTGGAGAAAGCTAAAGTGGAAATTGCAGGTGATGACTTCCGTGAAGGTCTGACGGCTGTAATCTCCATCAAAGTGGCAGAACCTCAGTTTGAAGGGCAGACCAAAACAAAGCTCGGAAACAGCGAAGTGATGGGAGCCGTAGACCAAGCTGTAGGTGAAGCTCTGAACTACTACCTGGAAGAGCATCCGAAAGAAGCGAAAATGGTGGTAGACAAAGTGATTCTAGCTGCCCAGGCACGTGTTGCCGCACGTAAGGCGCGTGAGTCCGTGCAACGTAAATCACCGATGTCCGGTGGCGGTATGCCGGGTAAGCTGGCCGACTGTTCAAGCAAGGATCCCGAGGAATGTGAATTGTTCCTTGTCGAGGGTGACTCGGCAGGCGGTTCGGCAAAGCAAGGTCGTGATCGCAGATTCCAAGCTATTCTGCCGCTTCGCGGTAAGATTCTGAATGTGGAAAAGGCCATGTGGCATAAAGCGTTCGAGAGTGATGAAGTCAACAATATTATTCAGGCTCTCGGCATCCGTTTTGGCGTAAATACTGAGGACAGCAAGGAAGCAAATATCGATAAATTGAGATATAAGAAAGTGATTATCATGACCGATGCCGACGTCGATGGTTCTCATATCGACACACTGATCATGACGCTCTTCTTCCGCTACTTCCCGCAGGTAATCCGCAACGGGTACTTGTATATTGCCACTCCGCCACTCTATCTCTGCAAAAAAGGCAAAGTGGAGGAATATTGCTGGACAGACCAACAACGTCAAAAATTTATCGACACTTATGGTGGTGGTTCAGAAAGTGCCGTACACACACAACGATACAAAGGTTTGGGTGAAATGAACCCGGAACAGTTGTGGAGCACGACCATGAACCCCGAAAACCGTATGTTGAAACAGATAAGCATTGAGAATGCTGCTGAAGTAGACTACATCTTCTCCATGCTGATGGGCGAAGATGTTGGTCCACGCCGTGAATTCATTGAAAAGAACGCAACGTATGCAAATATAGATGCGTAAGAAAAAAACAGTGACTAATGATTAACAATTAGTGATTAGTCACTGAATAACACGTTTTATTAACCAACCTCACATCTTACAACGAAGAAACGCCGGACGGACAGGAAAATCCTGTTGCCCGGCGTTTTTCTTTTCACCCCACGAGATAGAAAAATCCGCCTCATTCCACACTATCTTAAAGCATATTCTGCTTCTTCATTTCTTCTGCCACCAATTCCAGTTCTGCATACCAGTCTTCACCGAATTTGCGTATCAACGGCTCTTTCAGGAACTTATATACCGGCAGATTCTTCTTCCGTCCTAACAATACAGCGGCTTTGCATACATCCCAACGGTTATAGTTCACCGCCTTATACCCCCCATAGTTCCCTACCCTAATTGGATACAGATGGCAGGATACAGGTTTATAAAAATCTGTCTTGCCTTCCCTATAAGCCTTCTCAATAGCACAATAACAACATCCTTTCTCATCATAGCAAGTAAAGACACAATCTTTATTATTAACAATAGAGGTTACCAGATCACCTTCGCAATCGGTATAAACAACCCCTTGCTTCTCTAATATGACATGCGCTTCGGGCGAGAGTTCATCCCAAATTACCGGAAGTACTTCTTCCAGTTTTTCAATCTCATCCAATTCGACGGGAGCACCGGCATCGCCTTCAACGCAACAGGCACCCTTACAAGCATTCAGATCACAAAGGAACTTCTCACGCAGCACATCAAAACTCACCACTACATCACCTATCTGTATCATCTTCAATCTAAGATTAGAAAAGATAAAGGCGGAGTACACCCCCGCCTTTACTTATATAATTATAACTATTTACTTAATCAAGTCTTTTCCTGTCATTTCAGCCGGCTGTGCCATACCCAGAATGTGAAGGATAGAAGGAGCAACATCTGCCAAAACACCATTCTCTACTTTAGCATTCTTATTCTCCGTTACATATACAAAAGGAACCGGATTCAAAGAGTGAGCCGTATTCGGAGTACCATCTTCGTTCAGTGCATGATCTGCATTGCCGTGGTCAGCAATGATGATAACTTCATAATCGTTAGCTTTAGCTGCTTCTACTGTATCTTTCACACATTCATCGATAGCTTTCACTGCTTTTTCAATGGCGTCATAGATACCAGTATGTCCTACCATATCACCATTCGCATAGTTCACAACGATGAAATCAAACTTCTGAGTGTTGATAGCTTCCACTAATTTATCCTTTACTTCATACGCACTCATTTCCGGCTTCAAGTCGTAAGTGGCTACTTTCGGAGACGGAACCAGGATGCGTTCTTCAGCATCGTACGGAGTTTCACGACCACCGTTAAAGAAGAAAGTTACGTGAGCGTACTTCTCTGTTTCAGCAATGTGCAATTGAGTTTTGCCTTGAGCTGCCAAATATTCGCCCAATGTATTCTGAACATTTTCTTTATCGAAAAGGATATGTACACCCTTGAATGATGCATCATACGGAGTCATGCAATAATATTGCAAGCCCGGAATAGCATGCATACCCTGTTCAGGCATATCCTGTTGAGTCAGCACTACTGTCAACTCTTTTGCACGGTCGTTACGATAGTTGAAGAAGATAACTACATCACCTTCTTTAATAGTTCCATCGAAGTTACCATTTACAATCGGCTTGATGAATTCATCCGTTACACCTTCGTCATAAGACTCCTGCATAGCCTGAACCATATCAGTGGCAACTTTACCTTCACCGTTTACCAGCAAATCATAAGCTACCTTCACACGTTCCCAACGTTTATCACGGTCCATTGCATAGAAACGGCCTACAATAGAAGCAATCTTACCTGCCGACTTTTCACAATGTGCAGTCAGTTGCTCAATAAAGCCCTTGCCGCTCTTCGGGTCAGTATCACGACCATCCATGAAACAATGAACGAATGTATTGTCAACACCATATTCTTTAGCAATATCGCAAAGTTTGAATAAGTGGTCGAATGAGCTGTGAACACCACCATTGGAAGTCAATCCCATAAAGTGAATATTCTTACCGTTTTCTTTAGCATAAGAGAAAGCAGAAACGATTCCCGGATTCTTCATAATGCTATTGTCGGCACATGCGCGGTTAATCTTCACCAGGTCCTGATATACGATACGTCCTGCACCGATATTGAGGTGTCCGACTTCCGAGTTACCCATCTGACCATCAGGCAAACCAACATTCTCACCGCTTGCCTGAAGCTGTGAATGAGGATACGTAGCCAGCAGACTGTCCCAGTACGGAGTAGGTGTATTGAAAATCACATCGTCTTTACCCTGATCGCCGACACCCCAGCCATCAAGAATCATTAAAAGGGCTTTCTTACTCATAATATTAATTGATTTTAAATGTACAATCTTTAACCTCTGCAAAAACGTTCTTTGAAGAAAGAGCGATTTTTCCGGCTGCAAAGGTACAAAAAAGCATGGTTAAAGCGTACTGTTTCAAATGATTTATGTACTTTTGCCACGCTTTAAAAAAATAAAAAACAAGAAATATGGACGATTCAAACCCACGAACGTGCAACAGTATTTATAATTAAAGCGAACGGAGACGTTGCTCGCAATGCCTCGGTTCGTCCCTAAAGAAAGGAGGCTATTACGATGAGAACGTATCTTTACTCTGAAGCCGGCTTTATAGAAAAGCCACAATGGATGCCCAATAGCTGGGTAAATGTTGAATGCCCTGATGACAATGACTTTGACTTTCTCACACAGGAACTGAAAGTTCCCGAATCATTTTTAGAAGATATCGCTGATGCGGACGAACGTCCGCGTACAGAAACAGAAGGTAATTGGTTACTGACTATTCTGCGCATCCCGATGCAGAGCAGCCAGCATGGTATTCCTTTTATCACTGTGCCCATAGGCATCATTACCAATAATGAAATTATCGTATCGGTATGTTATCATAAGACCGAACTTATCTCTGATTTCATCCAGCATACACGTCGCAAAGGTATCGTAGTCAACAATAAACTGGATTTAATCCTACGGATGATTTACTCTTCCGCAGTTTGGTTTTTGAAGTACCTGAAGCAAATTAATAATGACGTTGCCAATGCGGAAAAAGAACTGGAAAAGAGTATCCGCAATGAAGACTTGCTTCGCCTGATGAAGTTACAGAAGACTCTTGTCTACTTCAATACCTCCATCCGTGGTAATGAAGTGATGATCGGTCGCCTGAAGAATATCTTTCAGGACACCGATTATCTGGATATGGAACTATTGGAAGATGTAATCATCGAATTAAAACAGGCATACAATACTGTAAATATCTATAGTGATATCCTTACAGGAACAATGGATGCTTTTGCTTCTATTATTTCCAATAATGTCAACGCCATCATGAAACGTATGACGAGTCTCTCCATCACGCTTATGATACCCACACTGATAGCCAGTTTCTATGGTATGAATGTGGATATTCATCTGGATGGTTTCCCGTATGCTTTCATATTCATTATCTTAATCTCTGTAATCCTATCGGCAGGTACATTTATCTGGTTCAGAAAGATCAAGTGGTTCTAACAATCCATCCAAGTATTTTCATCTCTTTCGGTCATTTTTCGCAAATAATACGTATGTTTGCGAAAAATAAACCAATGAACATGAAAACACACAGGATTTTAACGCTTGCATGCCTGATTCTCATGGCATCAATATCTTATGCGCAATCCGAAACCGTCATTGTAGGAAAGAAGACAGGCGGAACAGACCTGAAAGCACAGTGCTACACATTTCCTCAACGAGTGGAAACTTTTTCAATAAGCGATAAAGGAGATTACCTCTGTATCAGCTTCCGGGAAACGACTAAAAGCGGTAAGTACCTGAAGAATAAAGGAGAAATAGGCTTTTATGACACCAAGAGTAGCCAACTTCTATGGAAACAACCCATTGATTTCAGTAAATCAAGAGTAACCTGCCTTTCGGAAGGGGTCTTAATATCTGAAATTGGCAGCAAAATATCATTGCTAAGTAAGGAAACAGGAGCAAAGAAATGGGAAGCTGATTTATTTCCGGTATATGTGGATGATTCACTTGGGTTAGTCTTAGGATATAATTCTCCTACATCCAACAAACTCCGCGCTGTTAGCCTAAAATTCGGTAACTATTTGTGGGAAAACAAAATACCTCACCAATACGGTTGGAACGAAGTTCTCGATCTGGAACAAAATAAACGTCTGATTGTAGCGGATGCATTGCATAAGCTGGATTTCATGACCGGAGAATTACTGACCTATCCGGGAAAACCGGGAGCTCATGATACAAAGGCGGCATTGTTACAGGGATTAGCCGCTGTAGCAGTCGGAGTAGCTGGTGGCGTGGCAACCGGTGGCGCCTATTATTACAGTTATGTTCCCATTGCCAATAATACAATCACCGGATTAACCTCCAATATACTGTCTCAGGATTCACTTTATTACTGGGCAGACCGTCAACATATCTCCTGTATGGACACAGCTTTCAATGTAGTGTGGCAAACAGAGTTTCCTGATGTGAAGGCTTCCCGCTCCCAACTTTTCGTGCAAGATGGCAAGTTATTCATGCTAAATTACGGTTACGGATTACGCGAAGGAGCAAGTCGCAAGAAATATGGACGCCCATTTATAGCCTGTTACAACCTGCTAAACGGAGAAGAAATCTTCTTCAATCAACTAAGCGTAAAGAAAGATATGATTGAAGACGCCCTGCGGACCGAGGACGCACTCTATATGCTGTTCGATGATGGAATGGCTTATCAGGAGCTGATGGACTCCGTCGTAAATATTGTACCTTGGGATACCAAACAACGCGGAAAGCTGGAAGCAATACTGCCCGGTACATTTTATGCAGCCAACAAAGATACAACAGCTTTCCAGTCGCTCGCCTACAATGGGGAACATTGCCTGGTATATAATGATCAGGGAGTTATCTACGAGGTAGACAAGAACTTGAATATTAGTAAGACCTACGAACGGGAACGTATCTACAGCCCCAGTATCCAACTAAAAGATTATTTATGTATCGGCAATCGTGGAGACTATTGGTTCATTCATGAAATGGGAATGCCTGTAGCCCATCTTCAAACAGATTTCAAGAAAGGACAAGTGATTGGTAATAAGTTGCTGCTACTTAATTATGAAAACCAATTCCTGTTTATCGATCTGGATGAAGCGATAGAATAATTACTTGAAATCAAGTGCTAACTGCCCGTCGCCCAGCAGATTGAATGTCATGCGGTGATAGGGAGTAGTTCCACGTTCGGCAATGGTAGCACGGTGCTTCTTGGTGGGATAGCCTTTGTTATGGTTCCAGTCATAATAAGGGTATTCTTCGTGCAGGCGGTTCATATAGTCGTCACGGTAGGTTTTGGCAAGAATGGAGGCGGCAGCGATAGACAGATATTTGCCGTCACCCTTGACTACCGTTGTATGCGGCAGGTCCTGATATTTCTTGAAGCGGTTGCCGTCAATCAGAAGATGCTGCGGACGCATCTTCAACTGGTCCACCGCACGATGCATGGCAAGGAACGAGGCGTTCAGGATATTTATCTTGTCAATCTCTTCGGGAGATACGATGCCGACAGCCCAAGCAAGCGCTTCTTTCTCAATCACTTCACGCAAAGCATAACGCTGGTGCTCCGTCAGTTGCTTGGAGTCATTCAGTAATTCGTTCTTGAAATCTTTGGGAAGAATCACGGCAGCGGCATACACAGCTCCTGCCAGACAACCACGGCCAGCCTCATCACAACCGGCTTCTATCAAATCTTTATTCAAATAAGGCAATAGCATACAGCATTAATTTAGAGGCACAAAGATAAATCTTTTTGAAAGCAAACCGGACTTTTTAAAGGAAAATAATTACATTTGCAAAAATAAGACTATACCATGAAGAAAGCTCTGTATCTAATACTTGCAGTTCTCCCGCTAACTGTAACTCCTTTACAAGCCCAAGATATAAACCAAGCCAAGACTTTAGTTGAACAAGCTCAAAATGCTCTGTTCAGTAATCCTAAACAGGCTTCTTACTATGCGGCACAAGCTGCCGCTCTATTTCCCGAAGACCAGCCTAATGAGATTTGTACACAAGCCATGATTCTTCACAGTCAGGCAGAACAGCTACTGGGTAACTTCGACTTAAGTATCAAAAATTTATATGATGCACAGAGATATATCAACCCTGCAAACAAAAGGCAAACAGCTCAACTCTATTCCCTCATGGGACGCGTATACAGCAAGTTGGGCGATTATAACAAAGGCATCGAACTAAATGACAAAGCCACTTCCATTTTCAAATCCTTAGGGGATTCGGCTTCGGTGGCCGGATGCTATAATGAGCGCGGAGTCATGCATTATCTACTTGATGAATTTGTGGTAGCTGAAAAATTTCTTCAACGGGCACTGACAATCAACCGTGCCCAACGAAACTTAAAGGAAATAGCTACCAATCTGAATAATCTATGCCTATATCAGGGAGATACGGAAAAGAAACTCTCCCTTATTCAAGAAGCAATTGCCATCAACAAGAATCTGGATGCCCAATGGTCACTGGGTGAAAACTATAACAATATGGGCAAACAGTATTATTTCGGCGAACAATACTCCAAAGCCCTGGAAGCTTTGCAGAAAGCCTATGAATACGCCCATAACATCGGTGCCAAAGAGCTGATTTGTGATAATTATGAATATTCATCGTGGGTATATGCCGCCATAGGTGACTATAAACAGGCTTACACCCGCCTCAGCCAGATGTATGCTTTGAGTAAAGAGCTGCAAAGCAGCAACAAGCTGCGCAACATTGAGCAGGAAATCTCTTATAAAAGATATCAAGACCAGAAATATGCTACTGAGATGCAGGAGCAAACCTATAAGATTGAACTACTGAAACGTAATTTATGGTTTTTGGGTAGCGTGCTCGTACTTGGATTAGCTTTCAGCATCTTCTTATATAAATGGTATAAGCGCAGAAAAGGCCTTCAACTGATAGAGGCCCGCTACCAACTGGAGTTGTCGCAACGCGAGTTATCCGAACTGAAACTGCACCAACAAGAGTTGGAACTACAGAATATACAGAATGCACTGGACAGTAGCCAGCAAGAAGTAACCAGCTTTGCCGTCTTCCTGAGAAGCCGCAATGAATTGCTGGACAAAATACGCGAAATGATTAAGGAAGGGTACAAAATGGATAATCAAGCACTTATCCCCCACCTGAAAAAAGTGAATGCCTATATCAGTCAATACCAAAGCGGAGACAAGACCAATAATGCGTTACTGTTGAATATCGAAGACAAGAGTAAAGAATTCATTGAAAGGCTCACAAAAGAACATCCCAACTTGACACAAGGAGAAAAATATCTGGCAACCATGCTGCGCGTCAATCTTTCAACGAAAGAAATTTCCATGATTAGCGGGAATAGTCCTAAAACAATTAATATGAATCGCTACAGATTGCGTAAGGCTTTGAACTTACCAACAGAAAAAGACCTGGTGGAATACTTGCAAAACTACTAAAGTTACCATTACAGCAGATGCTATGTTTGTAGATATAGCAGCACTAGATTCACAACTGTATTTCAACCACTTACAATAATCATTGTAGATTAAAAACTCATAGTTTTCACCCTCTTTGTAGATATTTTACAGACCATTCTTCATAGGAATACTCCAAATTATATCTCTTTCTTTGCCATGTGAGAAACAAATGTTATTAACCTTAAAAACTATCACACATGGGTAAAATTAAAAAGTATTCCTTAATACAAAGAGCCGCTTTGTTGGCCTTGCTCTTTGTATGTTTGGTACCGCTAAGCTCTTTAGCACAAACCATCCAATTAACCGGTACAGTAACCGACACCAAAGGAGAAACTCTCATTGGCGCCAGTGTTTTGGAAAAAGGTACAACCAATGGTTGCATTACCGACATCGACGGTAACTTTACACTGACTGTTGCTCCTAATGCGACAATGGTAATCTCTTATGTGGGCTATGTGCCGCAGGAAATTCCTCTGAAAGGACAGAAAACATTAACAGTAACTCTGAAAGATGATACTGAGATGCTGGATGAAGTAGTAGTCGTAGGCTATGGTACAATGAAGAAAAGCGATATGACCGGAGCCATTTCTTCGGTGAAATCGGAAGATTTGATGAAACGTGCCACTACCAGCGCCACCGAAGCACTGCAAGGTAAAATAGCCGGTGTAAGCGTACTTAAATCCGGTGGTAATGCAGGTGCAAGCATCTCCGTAAAAATCCGTGGTATCAAAACGATGGGAGATAACGAACCACTTTATATCATCGACGGTTATCCCGGCGACATCAACACCATCAACCCGCAGGATATCGAATCCATGGAAATCTTGAAAGACGGTGCAGCCGCTGCAATCTATGGTTCGGTAGCAGCCAACGGCGTTGTGATTGTCAGTACAAAGAATGGCAAAGAAGGAGAACTGAAAATCTCATTCAATACATACATGACGGTCAACTCCGTAGCAAAAAAATTCGATATGCTTAATGCAGACGGATATTTGAAAGTACACAATATGATGTACGAAAATGCAGAAAAAGGCAAGCCGGGCTACCTGACTTACAAAAATGGACAGAATCCTACAGGTGCCGACACGGACTGGCAGGACGAGATGCTGCGCACCGGTATTGCACAAAACTACTACGTAAACCTTATCGGCGGTTCGGAAGTTGCCAAATACTCCCTGTCTTATGGCCATGCTGATGAAAAAGGTATCTTCAGAGGTAACTCTTACATTCAAGACAACGCACGCCTGAAGCTGAATGCACATAAATACATCTTTGACTTTGACGCAGGCCTGAACTTCAAAGTTACGCAAAGCAAGCAACCGCAGTATACCCTGAAAGAAATGTACTCCATCTCTCCGCTGATACCTGTTTATGATGAAAACCAAACTTATGGATACGGTCTGACAGACATGTCCGTAGATGGTGTAAAAATGGAATTCCCCACCAACCGTAATGTGATGGCGGACGACCACTATAAAGACAGGAAATATACCGGCTACGACATCACCGGTAACATCGGCCTAACCGTGAAGTTTGCCCCATGGCTTACTTTCAAGACAAGCTATACATACAACGGTTACTACTATAACGACCGTTACCACCGTGCCAAATACGAAGCAAATGCACAGGAACCGAGTCTTTATCCGTATAATTACGAATACAACTCTTACTATCGTAACCAAACTTTCGAGAATGTGCTAACTTTCATGAAAGACTTCGGTAAACATTCTATTACCGCCATGGTGGGTAACTCCATCATTTCCGCCCATCAGGACAAAAGTTCCGTGAGCGTGGAAGGAAAGAAGACCGAATATGATGTAGTGAACGGTGGCTTGACCTCAAGCGAAGTCCCAGGCGGTTTCTTCGACCCCACCTCCCCCACTATCGATGCCGGTATAGGCGGCACATTTACGGGTTCAGGTACTTTCTACGATTACAACCGTGCCTCTTTCTTCGGACGTTTCAACTATTCATACGCCAGCCGCTACCTGCTACAAGTGACATTACGCTCGGATGGTTCTTCCAAGTTCGGTAAGAACAACCGTTGGGGTACATTCCCTTCTGTAGCTGTGGGTTGGAGACTCAGCGAAGAAGACTTCTTCCCGAAGAACACACCTATCAGCAACCTGAAGTTCCGTGCCAGCTGGGGACGCTTGGGTAGCGAAAGTGCACTTGGCAACTACTATGCCCCGACCATGACCAACAGCAATACCCAATGGATGAGTTACATTCAGGGCGGCAATGCCTGGGCAGGTATGTCCAACCTCTATTTGGTAAACGACGATTTACGTTGGGAAACCACCGATACCAAAAACATCGGCTTCGACTTCGGACTGTTCAACAACAAACTGAGCGGTAGCGTCAACTACTATTACAACACCACAGAAGACCTGCTTATCGAAAAAGTCATGGCACCTTCCGCCGGTATCTACAATCCCACAGTCAATGTAGGAAAGATGGTGAACAAAGGTTTTGAACTCGAACTGAATTACGGAAACAGCATAAGCGATTTTGACTATAACATCGGGCTCAACCTCTCCACTATCCACAATGAAATGCTCGAAGCAGACCCGAACCAGGTACTCTACGGTTCGGCATGGAAAGGAAACGGCCATTTCGTAACTCAAACTCTGAAAGGCTACCCGGTAGCCAGCTTCTGGTTATACCAGACAGACGGTATCTTCCAAAGCGATGCAGAAGCTGCCGCTTATGTAAACAGCAAGGGCGAACGCCTCCAACCGGATGCAAAAGCCGGTGATATCCGCTTTAAGGATGTGGACAACAACGGCAGCATCGACTCAGGCGATAAGGTATATTCCGGTTCCGGTATTCCTAAAGTAGAGGCTAACTTGTCATTCAGCGGTTCTTACAAGAACTTCGACCTCTCCTTCCAGTTCGGCAGCGCATGGGGGCACAAGCTTTACAACGTAAACCGCCTGTACTACGAAGGAATGGATGCCGGCAGAAACTACTTCACAAGCACGCTGGACGCATGGACTCCCGGAAATACGGGAGCAGACATCCCAAGAGCCGTGCTGGGTGACCCGAACGAGAATACCCGCGAGTCCGACCGTTTCCTCGAAAATGGAAACTTTGTCCGCCTGCGTCAATTGCAGTTAGGATATACTTTATCCAAAGCAGTGGCAAAGAAGATGTATCTTGAGAAATGCCGCCTCTACGTCAGTGGAGAAAACTTGTTCACGATTACCAAATACTCCGGCATCGACCCAGAATTCTCTTCCAGTATCCTGAATACCGGTGTCGACTCCTTTGTATATCCGTTTACCCGCTCTTTCGTAGTAGGTTTACAAGTTATATTCTAATCACTAATTAATATAAGAAAACAATGAAAAAAATAATATATATAGCATCTTTTTTATGCGCCGCCTTGCTGGCAGGATGCGATGATTTCTTAACGACAGAGTCGCCTGACTTCTCCACAGACAAGTATTGGAGAGACAAAGCTGACGTGGAAGCCGGATTATCTTCCGTTTACGGACAGTTGGATTGCCGTACCAACGCATATACCATTGCAGAGGTAAAGTATGTTCTCGAAACTTTCCGGAGTGACGAAATGACTGTGGGACAAGACGTTTACAACTATCCTGAATGGGCAGCCATGGCCAGTTACAGCTATAATAATGAGAACTCCTGCATCAAAGAGTACTGGATGAACAATTATAACGGCATCAACTATGCCAACAACGTTCTTTTCGGTATCAAGAAAGTGCAGGATACCGGTGAGAAGATGAGTACTGAAGATGAAAACCACCTTACCGGTGAAGCCCTGTTCCTGCGCGCTTATTTTCACTTCAAACTGATAATGAGCTGGGAAAAGGCCATCATCCGCGATAAATACCTGACGGGAGAGGCGCAAACCCACAAAGCCCTTTCTTCCAGAACAGATGTATGGGACTTCATCTGTTCCGAACTGAATAATGCCGGTGGCTTACTCCCGCAAGACCGCCCTTCTTCCGAAACCGGACGTGTGACCAAAGCCGCAGCTTACTCTTACTTGGGGTGGGCCTACCTGACACGTGCCTACGAAGAAACCGCCAAGAAAGACGAATATCTGGGACTGGCAGAAGAAGCCTTCAATAAGGTGACCGGCTACGAACTGGAACCGAATTACGGAAGTATGTTCGACGGAACAAACAAGAACTGCAAAGAGTCCATCTTTGAGTTGCAATTCACCAACAGTACAGTAGATGGAACCTACCATAAGCACGTGCTTCACTTCTGGGTTGCTCCAGGAAGCATGAGAGGATGGGATGAAATCCGCGTCAGCGAGAAGATGTACAATGAGTTCCTAAAAGAAGGACGCATTGCCGAAAATAACCTGTACGACGCCCGCGCCTATGGTTCCATGTTTTTTGATGACCCTTACTACCATGAAGGCGAACATATCTTGGGATACAATTACGATGATGTTTATTATGAAACTTCCGTTACGCAGTACAATTTCCGCAAATACATGCCCGCAACTTGGGATGAGCAGAAACAAAGCGCTGTGGGCACCAACATGCCTCTAATGCGCTATGCCAACGTGCTGTTGATGCAGGCAGAAGTTTACAACGAACAAAAGCATCCGGAGAAGGCTATTCCCCTGATTAACGATGTCCGCCGTATTCACGGTAAACTGCCGGCCATGACGGGAAGCGACTATGAAGCGGTTAAAGCCCAAATCGAACACGAACGTCTGGTAGAGTTTGCATTGGAGAACTCCCGCTTCTACGACCTCCGCCGCTGGGGCAAGCTGGACGAAGCTATGAAAGCGGACGGAAGAACAAACTTCAACTCTTCCACGCACTCATTCCTGCCCATCCCTTTGATGGAAATCCAGACTAACAATGAGATAAACGAGTGATTTTCTCTAACATAACCAAACAAGGATGTGTCAGAAGTGCTGCACAAAGTGATTTTGATGCATCCTTGTTTACCTTTAAAAACCCTATCTTTGCCCCCAAAAACGACATAGATATGTTTACAATCATCGGACTAATGCTCACAGGAATGCTGCTGGGCTACCTCTTACGGAAACGGAATCTGAGCGGAATCCACAAAGTCATTACAGTGCTCATCTGGTTACTCCTCTTCATACTGGGTATTGAAGTGGGAGGAAACGAACAGATTATCAAAGGACTTCATACCATCGGACTCGAAGCCGTCATACTCACCATAGGCGGAACTTTGGGAAGCGTGATTGCTGCTTGGGCATTGTGGAGAGCTTTATACAAACGGAAAGGAGGCCGGGCATGAAAGGGAGTCTCATCATAGTCGGCTTTTTTGTGCTGGGAACACTCTGCGGAGTCTTTCACCTGATACCTATCGATATCGTAATAGATAGTAAAGTCAGCTTTTATGCACTTTGCGCACTGATGTTCAGTGTAGGGCTAAGTGTAGGCAACGACCCGCAAACGTTGAAAAACTTCCGTTCACTCAATCCACGGTTGATATTCCTGCCTATCATGACCATTCTGGGTACGCTGGCAGGTTCTGCCGCAGTCAGCCTGATACTGACACACCGTTCCCTGACGGATTGCCTGGCTGTAGGCTCGGGCTTTGGCTACTACTCACTCTCCAGTATCTTCATCACCGAATATAAAGGAGCCGAATTGGGAACCATCGCACTGCTCGCCAACATCAGTCGCGAGATACTGACACTACTGGCTGCCCCCTTGCTGGTGCGCTGGTTCGGTAACCTCGCCCCCATCTCAGCCGGAGGTGCAACCACGATGGACACCACACTGCCCATCATTACACGAACGGCCGGACAACAATTTGTAGTTGTCTCCATCTTCCACGGGTTCGTGGTCGATTTCAGTGTCCCGTTTCTTGTGACCCTGTTTTGTTCGATATAAACACTTAATCTGATTGATATCATGAAACTTAAATTATATTCTTTCATCTCCGCCTTACTGATTTGCAGTAATATGCTTGCCGACAATGAACCTTGGCAGAACCCGCAAGTCAATGAGATAAACAGAGAGCCAATGCATGCGCACTTCATTCCGTTTACGAATGAGGCCAACGCCCTGAAGCAACACTCCCTGCCTGCGGATGTACGTTTCAACGTAAATCCTGCCACCGAACGCCGCATCTCGCTGGACGGTACTTGGAAGTTCCTGTTCTCAAAGAACAACGAACTTTGTCCCAAAGACTTCCACAAACCGGGATACAACACCCGGAAATGGAGCAAAATACAAGTTCCCGGAAGCTGGGAGTTGCAAGGCTTCGATGCACCTATTTATACGGATACCCGTTATCCATTCCCTGCCAATCCCCCGCATGTGCCAGCCGATTACAATCCGGTGGGAGCATACATCCGCGAATTCACGGTTCCCGGCGGTTGGGAAGGTATGGATATCTTCCTCGACTTTGAGGGAGTGGAATCCGCCTACTACGTATGGGTGAACGGCGAACTTGCCGGATATGCCGAAGACAGCCGCCTGCCGTCTCACTTCAACATCACGAAGCTCTTGAAAAAAGGCAGCAACAAACTTGCCGTCAAGGTATTCCGTTACAGTGACGGCTCTTACCTTGAAGGACAGGATTACTGGAAATACAGCGGCATCGAGCGTGATGTTTATCTCTACGCCCGTCCGCAAAGCCGCGTGCGCGACTTCCGGATGACTGCCGAACTGATAAATGATTATAAAGACGGAGAACTCAACCTGGATGTCATCCTCCATCAGCCGAAAGCGGGAGAAACCGTTGAAGTAAAAGTGCTGGATGCAGGAAAGGTGATTTATAACCAGAAGAAAACCGTCTCTTCTCCTACGGACACTTTATTTAGCCAGCAACAGATTTTCCCGGATGCACGTGCCTGGAATGCCGAAACGCCCAATACCTATACACTGGTAGTCAGCACCTTCGATGCACAAGGAAAGCCGTTGGAGTCTTTCACCCAACTTTTTGGTTTCCGCACGGTGGAGATGCGTAACGGCATGCAGATGATTAACGGAAAAGCGGTGCTCTTTAAGGGAGTGAACCGCCACGAACACGATCCGCACAAAGGACGTACCATCAGCGTAGCTTCCATGATACACGATATTCAGTTGATGAAGCAATTCAATCTGAACGGTGTGCGCAACTGCCACTATCCGAATAATTATGCGTGGTATGAGCTTTGCACGGAATTCGGCCTGTATATGGTGGATGAAGCCAACATCGAAAGCCACGGCATGCAGGATCACAAGGATGGCACGCTGGCCAATTATCCGGATTGGGAACTTCCTTTCATGCAACGCATGAGCCGTATGATTGCACGCGACCGTAACTGCACAGCTATCGTCACCTGGTCTATGGGCAATGAGTCCGGCTATGGTAAGCATTTCGAAACCTTATACGATTACACGAAGAAGGTAGACTCCACCCGCCCGGTACAATATGAGGGTGGCGGTTATGATGCCAAGAGTGACATATACTGCCCGATGTATGCACGCATCTGGTCGTTGCGCCGCCATATCAATCAGCGCGACAAGCGTCCTATGATTATGTGCGAATATGCTCATGCCATGGGCAACAGTGTAGGAAACTTCCAGGATTACTGGGATTTGATTTATAAGTACGACCAGTTGCAAGGCGGCTTCATCTGGGACTGGGTAGACCAGACATTCGCTATCAAAGATAAGGATAACCGCGACATCTGGGCTTTCGGTGGAGACATGGGATTTGTAGGCATCGTCAACGACTCCAACTTCTGCGCCAACGGTCTGGTAGCTGCCGACCGCACTCCGCACCCGCATATCTATGAGGTGAAAAAGGTGCTTCAATATATCCACTTTGAACCGGTTGCTTTCACACCCAATAAAATAAAGGTTACCAACCGGCACGACTTCATCGGTCTGGAAGGATATACCTTGCGTTGGGCAGTGGAATGTGACGGCAAAGCGGTACAAAGCGGTGAAATGGATTTCCCAGCAATCGCACCGGGAAGCTCTGTCAACATCGAACTGCCTCTGA
Organism: Bacteroides intestinalis DSM 17393; assembly: GCF_000172175.1. Classification (NCBI taxonomy): domain Bacteria; kingdom Pseudomonadati; phylum Bacteroidota; class Bacteroidia; order Bacteroidales; family Bacteroidaceae; genus Bacteroides; species Bacteroides intestinalis. Next base: position 553,947 of record NZ_ABJL02000006.1, read on the forward strand.
AAGCACTGCCTGCCGATGGCAAAGAGTACTTCCTTACCCTGCGCGCATTCACCAAAAACGAAGCGCCGTTAATCCCGAAAGGACACGAGGCCGCCATCGAACAATGGGCGTTGCCTTCCGTCCCTGCCAGCAAAGCCATTCAGCCGGCTAACGGTAAACTGACCGTAGACCGCAACAATGACGCCATCACTCTGACAGGAAACAACTTCCGGATAGCTTTCTCGGCTCAAAGCGGTGGAATGACAGAGTTGAGTTACAATGGAAAGAATCTGATAAAAGAAGGTCTGCAACCCAACTTCTGGCGTCCGCTGACGGACAATGATATTCCGAACGGACATCTATACCGTTGTCTCACTTGGAAGACTGCCGGACAGGATGCCAGACTGGAGAACCTGGATATAACGGAAAATCAACAGACAGTTACCCTTACCGCTACCTATAAGATGGAAGCGCAAGACTCGAAGCTGCAAACAATATACGATATTCATCCTGACGGAGCAGTCCGCGTGAGCATGCACTTCACTCCCGGCAAACAGGCGTTGAACGAAATGCCTCGTCTGGGTATGCGCATGATACTTCCGGCTGAATATGAAAGGATGTCCTGGCTGGGACGCGGACCACAGGAAAACTATGCAGACCGGAAGACGGGAGCATTGGTAGGACTGTACAGCGCGACGGTTTGGGAACAGTTTCATCCGTATGTGCGTGCTCAGGAAACAGCTAATCATTGCGATGTACGTTGGGTTGCACTGCGCAATGCCGATGGTGACGGTTTGCTCGTTACGGGAGAAGAACCGCTAAGTATCAGTGCCTGGAACTTCCCGATGGAAGATATCGAGTACCGCCCTTCGCAGGTGGAACGCCGCCACGGGGGAAGCATAGTGAAGAAAGATATGGTGTGGCTGAACATCGACCACAAGCAGATGGGCGTAGGTGGTGACAATACGTGGGGGGCACAAGTGCACCCGGAATACACCATCACACCGCACGAATGGAAGTACAGCTTCACGCTGCTGCCACTCGGAGCTAAGGATGATGCAGCGGAACAGGCGCATAAGTGCTGGTTCTAACATTAAATTCATAATAATCAAGGAATATGAAACACAAGTTTATACACATCATTTGCTTTACGCTACTGGTTGCAGGCCTCACCGCCTGCACCTCCGGTAATAAAAAAACTGCGGAGCAAAGGTACACCTTCAATAACATACTGGATATTGCCTACACTCCCGACACCCTGCACCGTTGCTACGGCTGGTTCACAGACGCCGGTTCATGGATGGGCTTCACCCTGCCCGAAAAGGCACAATGGGTGAACGGCTTCTGCGGTCCGTTCAGTCTGGATATGTTCCGCCGCCAATGGATGGCACAGTCCGCCGTCACAGTAGATTTCGCCGGAAACGCTTCTGCCAGCTTCGTTCCCGACTCTACCTGCTATTTTCCCGGCGAGCTCTATATGTCCGCCCACTCCGATGCAGGGAGCATCACGCAACGACTTAACTTTGCAGACGCCTCAACCGCCCTCCTGCGCATAGAGTCCGATAAAGCGGAAGACCTGCTTCTGACAGGCAGTCAATGGGGAAAAGACGTCACCATTGCTGTAGAGCAAAACTCCGTCATTGCCCGCCACCCCAGCGGAGAAAGCGTGACCGTAACATTTACCCCCGACGTGACACTTTCCCGGACGGAAAACAACTACACAGCCCTTGTTCACAATCCCCAATATCCCGTCCATGTAGCCATTTCCTTCTTCACCTCGGAAAAAGAGATGACCGCCGGATTGCAGAATATCCCTACCCTGCTCAACAATCCCGGAAAAGCATTGCAAGCCAATGCCGAACGCTGGGAGGGTTATCTGACCAAGATACTGCGCAAGGACATGAAGCCCGAATACGACCGTATCGCCGTGAAAGCCGTCACCACCCTTATTTCCAACTGGCGCACGCATCGCGGCGGACTGCTTCACGAAGGTATTGTCCCGAGCCACGCCGTAGGCTACTTTGTAGGTTTCTGGGCATGGGATAGTTGGCGTTTCAGTGCCGGAACCGCTAAATTCGACCCTGAACTGGCAAAGAACAACATCCGCGCCATGTTCGATTATCAGCAACCGGACGGCATGGTTATCGACTGCATCTACACCGACCCGTCGGAAAACAATGCCCGCGACAGCAAACCGCCTTTGGTGTGCTGGGCGGTAGACGAAATCTTCACGCATACAGGCGACACCGCTTTCGTTGCCGAAATATACCCGCAACTGCTCTCTTACTACAAATGGTGGTATCAGAAACGCGATCACAACCGTAACGGCATGTGTGAATACGGTGCAACAGACGGCACACTGGAAGCTGCCGCATGGGAAAGCGGCATGGACAATGCCATTCGTTTTGACGATGCCGTGATGTTGAAGAACGACGGAGCCGATGATGCCTGGAGCATGGACCAGGAAAGCGTAGACCTGAATGCTTATCTGGCACTGGAATGTAAACTGCTAAAGAAGTTTGCCGGATTGCTGAACGCGACTTTCGACGGTCCCGATTATAGCGATAAAGTAGCAGATTACTTCTTCGACAAGCAACTCAATTTCTTCTTCGACCGCCGCCTGAAAGATGGCTCTTTCATCGAAGAACCGGGCTGCGAAGCTTATACTCCGCTGTGGACACAGATTGCCACACAATCGCAGGTGGACAGCATGTTGCCCATGCTGCAAGACACCGCGAAGTTCTCCACGTATATCCCCTTCCCCACCATCGCCGCAGACAATCCCAAGTATAACCCGCGCGGCTACTGGCGTGGCCCCATCTGGCTGGACCAGACTTACTTTGCCATTCGCGGACTCCGCAACTATGGTTATCATAAACTGGCCGATGAATATACCTTGCAGGTATTCGACCGCCTAAACGGATTGAAAGAAGGAGCGCCCATCCACGAGAACTACGGTACGCATACCGGAGAACGATTGAAAGCACCGCACTTCAGTTGGAGTTCATCACACTTGTTGATGATGTACGATGACTACGGGAAGTAATTCTTGCGTGAGGGATAGCTTTTCTTGGAAATCTATCCCTCTATGATTTCACAGCTACGCTAATATTGTTTCGGAGAATGTCACTTATGTCTCAGAATGCTGCACCGGCAGTATTTTGTTGTTTTATAATGATGTAGGTAATGGTTGAATGTTCTACATTTGTAAACAGAGTATATGGTTTTCACACCGTATATCATGCATAAACAAGTACTTTATTAATCTATAGAACAGCAACCATGAAGAAAAATTTTCTTTTAGCAGCGAGTTTTCTCTTCATCTTTTGTCTGGAAGCCGGTGCTCAGAAAAGAGATGAAGTAACCTGGGAGAAATTCGAGGACATCACCATCCCCATTCCTCCCTCAACTCACCCCCGACTCTATGTACGTCCCGCCAATTTACCGGATTTAAAGAAACGGATGGATCACCCGCAAGTAAAAGCAAACCTGGCAACCTTGCGCAAACTTGGCATAGACCGCACCGCAGAGGAAGAGGCAAAAGTAACCGACAGAGGCTTCCGCTACTACTTCGAGATGCGGGGAGTAACCAGCCGTGTACAAGTACAAGCTCTCGACTATCTGGTATATGGTGACAAGAAGCAAGCCAGACGCGCCATCACTTCCATGCTCGATTCATTGCAGCATACCAATTTCGGAACCAAACAAGACTTATCGCGCGCCAGCGGAGTCATGCTGATGTGCGGCGCGATGGTATATGACTGGTGCTACGACCAGATGAAAGAATCGGAAAAGAAAGCCTATATAGAATCGTTCATCCGAATCTCCAAGACCATGGAATGCGGTTATCCGCCCAAAAATAACGAACCCATAGCCGGACACTCGTCCGAATGGATGATCTTGCGGGACATGCTTTCAGCCGGTATTGCTATCTACGACGAATATCCGGATATGTACCTCCATGTCATCCGAATGCTGTACAAGGATTACTTGCCGGTAAGAAATTACATCTATTCTGGTCATAATTATCATCAGGGAACAAGCTATGTCAATGTGCGTTTCAGCAATGACCTGTTCTCCTTATGGATTCTGGATCGTATGGGAGCCGGCGCAATCTACAATCCCGCACAACAATTCGTACCGTACGACTTCCTGTACCGCCGTCGTCCGGACGGACAAGTAATGCCCGCAGGCGATACGAATCCTAACAAAAGAAACATTCCTTCTTACTCCCTGCCCGCCATGCTCGCTTCCAGCTTCTATAAAGACAATTATCTGGCTTACGAATACGAACTCAAACCCAAATTAGAAAGCCACTGCCTTATCTTCGAGATACTGTGGAGAGATTTTGATTTGAAAGCCAAGGCTCCTGATGACTTGCCGCTGACCCGATACTCAGGCTCACCTTTCGGGTGGATGATAGCGCGTACGGCATGGGACAAAAACAGCGTGATTGCCGAAATGAAAATCAATGAACAATTCTTTGGTAACCATCAACACATGGACGGTGGTTCGTTCCAACTTTATTATAAGGGCCCGTTAGCAATAGATGCCGGAGCTTACCAAGGAAGTTCCGGCGGATATAACAGCCCGCACAACAAAAATTTCTTCAAACGTACCATTGCCCATAACTCATTGTTAGTATACAACCCGAACGAGAAATTCGCCAGCTGGAATTATGGCGGACAAGATAAAACAGAATTTGCCGATAATGACGGTGGACAACGCATGCCGGGTGACCGCTGGGAGACTTGCCGCTCTTTTAAAGATTTATTAAGCAAGGAATATACTACAGGCAAAGTCCTAGGACATGGTTTTGGCCCCGATGCCAATAAACCTGACTATTCTTATCTGAAAGGTGACATCACGCAAGCCTATACAGACAAAGTAAAAGAAGCGAAACGATCTTTTGTTTTCCTCAACCTGCACGCTACCGAAGTGCCTGCCGCCTTAATCGTGTTTGATAAAGTTGTCTCTTCCGACCCTCAGTTCAAGAAGTTCTGGCTACTGCACAGTATAGAAGAGCCGATAATAGAAAGTAACCGTTTCACCGTCAAACGCACCCAAAACGAAGACACCGGCATGTTACAGAATCAAGTGTTGCTCCCCGAAATTCAAGATGCACGGATAGAGAAAATCGGTGGAAAAGGAAAAGAGTTTTGGGTATTCGGCACCAATTATGCCAACGATGCCATGCCGAGACGTCCCGACGACGCCAACGAAAGAGGCGCATGGCGTGTAGAAATATCACCTGTAACCGCTGCTGCCGAAAATTACTTTCTGAATGTAATGCAAGTAGCCGACAACACCTGTCTGCAAATGAATGAAGTAAAACGCATCGATGCAGATAAAATAGTAGGCGTGCAGATAGCCGACCGCGTCGTCACCTTCAGCAAAGACAGCCAACCACTGCCCGGTAAATTTGATTTCGCGGTAAGTGGCAGCCAAACTATGAAGTTTGTCATTACCGACCTTATTCCGGGAACCTGGCAAATCAAGAAAGACGGTAAGGTATATATTCCCGCGCTGGAAGTTCGTACAGACGATGGTATCCTTTCTTTTGAAGGTACTGCCGGACGGTATGAATTTCTTCGATAAAAAGAAAGCCATCTGTCAATGATTTTTTCCACATTGACAGATGGCTTATTTATTAAGTTTCCTCACCCCTTGTTTTTTCAGGCAACTTTCCTTAGAAGAGGCTCCACGCAACCGTCAGTCCGGCCATCACGATAGCTACCATACTCATCAGCTTGATAAGTATATTCAAACTCGGACCGGAAGTATCTTTGAATGGGTCACCTACCGTATCGCCTACCACAGTAGCTTTATGTACTTCGCTACCCTTACCGCCGAAGTTTCCTTCTTCCACATATTTCTTTGCATTATCCCATGCACCGCCCGCATTCGCCATAAAGATGGCAAGAACGAAACCGCTACTCAACCCACCGATCAGCAATCCCAGCACACCGGGAACACCAAAGATAAGTCCCGTAGCAATCGGAGCTAAAATGGCTATCAGCGAAGGAACTACCATTTCACGTTGCGCCCCCTTTGTGGAGATAGCTACACAACGTTCGTAATCCGGTTCTGTCTCACCGGTAAGTATACCCTTGATTTCACGGAACTGGCGGCGTACCTCATCCACCATGTGACCGGCAGCACGGCCAACAGCGTTCATTGTCAATCCGCAGAAGAGGAATGCCATCATACTACCCAAGAACATACCCGAAAGTACTTTCGGATTCATCAGCGTCACATCATAATGATGCATGAAGTCGAAGAAGGTGGCATCCTGAAGAGCCACGGCATCCCCATGGGGAAGCGCTAATTCCGTGGTTCCCAAACGGGTCAGTCCAATACGGATTTCTTCAATATAAGAGGCTAACAGGGCAAGTCCCGTAAGTGCAGCCGAACCAATAGCAAAGCCCTTTCCGGTAGCGGCAGTAGTATTACCCAAAGAGTCGAGGGCATCCGTACGTTTACGCACTTCCACACCCAGACCGGACATTTCAGCGTTTCCGCCCGCATTATCAGCAATAGGACCGTAAGCATCCGTAGCAAGCGTGATGCCCAGGGTAGAAAGCATACCTACGGCGGCAATACCGATACCGTAAAGTCCCATGCCTACATTATTGAAATCGAACCCCGATGCAAACAGGTAGGAAGCAATGATACCGACTACCACAGCAATCACAGGAATTGCAGTAGACAACATACCCAAACCGATACCGGAAATAATTACCGTAGCCGGGCCAGTCTTTCCGCTTTCGCTCAACTTCTGGGTAGGACGGTAAGATTGTGAGGTATAGTATTCCGTAGAACGTCCGATGATGATGCCGACTACCAGACCGACTATAACGGCACAAGATATCCACATCCAGTTATCAAGTTTCAATAGCCAAAGAATAAAGAACGTAGCCACTACAATCAGTACGGAACTTAGGTTCGTACCGAGAGCCAACGAAGCGAGCAGGTCTTTCATCTTCGCATTCTCCTTGGTACGTACTGCGAAGATACCGATAATAGAAAGAAGAATACCTACGGCTGCAATCAGCATCGGAGCTATAACAGCTTTGAATTGCATGGCCGTATCTCCCGTATGAATAAAGGCAGCGGCACCCAGAGCGGCAGTTGCCAGGATAGAGCCACAATAGCTTTCATAGAGGTCTGCACCCATACCGGCTACATCGCCTACGTTGTCACCTACGTTATCGGCAATCGTTGCAGGGTTACGCGGGTCATCTTCGGGAATACCGGCCTCAACCTTACCTACCAGGTCGGCACCTACATCGGCAGCTTTCGTATAAATACCTCCACCTACACGGGCAAAGAGCGCTTGTGTGGAAGCACCCATTCCGAAAGTCAGCATGGTGGTAGTGATGATGCAGAGTTTATGAGTCGGAGTCAAAACATCTTCCGGTATAACCGCATTCAATAACAGATACCAGAAAGAAATATCGAGCAAGCCCAAGCCCACTACAACCAGTCCCATTACCGCACCGCTACGGAAAGCGACGCGCAATCCCGCATTCAGTGAACTACGGGCAGCATTTGCTGTGCGTGCCGAAGCATACGTTGCCGTCTTCATACCGAGGAATCCGGAGAGTCCGGAGAAGAAACCGCCCGTCAGGAAAGCAATCGGTACCCAACGATTCTGTACATCGAAACCATAAGCCATAATAGCGAAAAGGATCACAAGTCCCAGAAATACCCAGCCAACTATCTTATACTGTTGTTTCAGATAAGACATCGCGCCTTTACGCACAGCGGCGGCAATCTTTATCATTTGCGGAGTACCCTCACTCTCTTTCATCATTTGCTTATGGAAATAGTAAGCAAAGCAGAGAGCTAAAACGGAAGCGGCCGGAATCAGCCAGAAAAGCAAACTGTCCATGGTGTTATTCGTATTAAAAGGTTGATTGAAAGTCTAAAAGTATTGATTTGAAACGAAATAAACAAAAAATAAATAGAATTATTTGCTTTTAAACTATATGATCTACTTTCATCACAGCTCATACAACTCACATAAACTATGCCCCAACCCTATATTTTCATACAAAAGAAGAGTTAGTTACATAAATAACAAAATAATTACTACATTTGCTTGCTATATAAAAAAAGAACCTTATGAACAAAAAATCTATTATACTATGTATCTTCTATGCATGGATGTCTATATTGTGCTACGGACAAACAGGTCGCCTATTTACAGCAGATCAGGAGTTATCGAGCAGCATGATAAATTCTATCTATCAAGACCATAACGGAATTATCTGGATTGCCACAGAAGATGGACTAAACAAATATGACGGTGCCAAATTCTCTATCTACAAAAGCGACAAAAACGATGAACACTCCTTAGCAAACAATTATGTACGTTGTGTCTTTGAAAGCAGCAAGAAGGAGTGTTTTGTAGGAACATTAAGTGGATTACAACACTACAGTGCTGATGCCGACCGCTTTACCGATATCCCACTGATTCTGCAAGATGGTATAATAGTAGAACCTAACGTAGCCGCCATAGAAGAACTGAGTAACGGAGATTTATTAGTGGGTACCGCCGGTCAAGGATTGTTCAAGATTACAAACACCCATAAAGGACTGGTCGGAATTAGCATGGAGAAAAGAATCCCTATCCCCATCGTAAATGCGCTTCACGAAGACCGTAATGGTAACCTATGGATAAGTGCCGGTGAAAATGGAATTTTCAGAATAGACCGGAACCAACAACTACACTGCTATCAGAAAGGGGCAAACGAATCAGAATATACCATTAGTAGTATTTGTGAGACCCCCGACAAACAGATTTACATTGGTTCCTTAGGTAAAGGACTACTTAAATATAATCCAACTCTCGACTTATTTGAACCCATCATCTATGCCAATCACCCTGAATTACCTGTCAAAAGTCTTCTTCTTGCCACGCCGGACGAAATATACATTGGAACTGACGGATACGGTTTGAAAGTATATAACATTCAAAGTCGCACTATCACAGAAAATCAGTTAAACATCACCACTTTCAACCTTGACAAGTCAAAAATTCATTCCATTATGAAAGACCGTTTCGGCAATCTGTGGTTAGGATTCTTCCAAAAAGGGGTATTGCTGATTCCTGCCATTGCCAATGGTTTTCAATATATAGGATACAAATCCGTACGAAACAATATCATCGGTTCCAATTGTATTATGTCTGTCTGTAACGATCATGACGGCACATTATGGATAGGTACAGACAACGATGGTTTATACAAAGTGGAAAAGAATGGTAAACATACCGTCCACTTCCCTCCTACACAGGAAACCGGCTCAGTACCTTCAACCATCATGAGTATCTACGAAGACTCGCGTCAGAATCTTTGGATAGGTTCATACATGCAAAGTATGGCTAAGATTGACAAAGAAACCGGCCATTGCCAATATTTCAAAAGAAAAACCGATGCAGACAGCAAAGAAGGGAAACTGCGTGTATACAGCTTTGCAGAAGACAAACACGACCGACTCTGGATAGACACCATGGGTAACGGACTTTACTACATAGATCTAAACACCGAAACCTTGCATCGCTATGAACAAGAAGACAGTACATACTATGCAACCGGCAACTTCTTGCCCGGTTACTGGATAACCAGCCTGTTACACAGTCATGACGAAAGACTCTATATCGGCACTTATGACGGGCTGGGTTGCCTTGACCTGAAAACCATGCACCTTGCCACCGCTTTCAACACCAATACACTCCTTCCAAATTCCGTCATCCATTCCCTTTATGAAGACAAAGAAGGCACTATATGGATAGGCACATCGGAGGGGCTGAAAGCCATGCATCCCCAAGAATATAAAATACGTGAATACACACAAAAAGACGGACTGCCTGGTGACATCATATGCGCCATCACCCAAGATATCAATGGCGCTTTATGGTTCAGTACCAACCACGGGATAGCACGCTACAACCCACAAAAAGGCAACTTTACCCCTTATTATGCCAATGATGGCCTGCAAGGTAATGAGTTCAGCAAAAGAGCCGTTTGTACCGACAACAACGGACATATTCTGTTCGGTGGAATTAACGGGGTTACCTATTTTAATCCTGCAGAAATAAAAGATATAGCTACCACTCCTTCCGTGCATCTCACCGGTTTCTATATACACAATCAAAGCGTCAACAGTAATACGTTGTCCGAAGGAAGAAGAATCATAGAAACCTCCGTTATGAATGCTCAACAGTTCAATCTGTCGCACAAACATAATTCTTTCAGCATGGAGTTTTCTGTCATGGAATTCTTCAATCCTGAACGCATTACTTATATGTACTCAGTCAACAACGGACAGTGGGTGACTATGCAATCAGGTATTAACCGGATATCTTTTAATGACATGACACCCGGCACTTACAAGTTCAGTATCAAGGCCAAAGATTATACTTTCTATTCCGAACCTAAAAATTTCATTGTCAATATCTCTCCCGCATGGTATGCATCAAATTGGGCCAAAGGAGTGTACCTGCTGATAGCACTGACCATAATTTACATCATTGGCGCACAGATACGCCATCGCTATCAAGTTCACCAAAAATTATTAGAACACATACATGCTGAAGAAATCAACGAGGCCAAGTTACAATTCTTCATCAACATCTCTCACGAAATCCGTACCCCGGTCACCCTTATCCTCAGCCCCCTGCAAAAACTAATGAGCAAGGACAGAAACGAAGAACGCCAAAAAAACTACCAAACCATCTCGCGTAACGCTGGACGTCTCCTCCAATTGGTGAATCAGCTACTGGACATCCGCAAGCTTGACAAAGGCCAGATGCAACTGAAATTTAGAGAAGTAGAAATAGTAGAGTTTATACGTAATCTATCCAGTAGCTTCGAATATCAGGCAAATGCCAAAAAGATTAGCTTGAACTTCCATCCCGATACAGAAGAACTACGTGCCTGGATAGATCCTGAAAATCTTGATAAGGCCATATTCAATGTACTCTCAAATGCATTTAAGTTCACCGAATCAGGAGGAGAAATCAATATCTACCTGCAAACACATGAAGCGTACGAAACAAAACCAGCTTATTTTAAGATTGTAATAGAAGATAGCGGTACGGGTATTGACGAAAAAGAAATAGAACGTATTTTCGACCGTTTTTATCAAGTTGCCAACAGATTAAATAATTCAGGTACCGGAATCGGTCTACATTTGACCAAATCGCTAGTTGAATTACATAAAGGAACAATCCATGCCGAAAATAATAAAGAAAAAGCCGGTTGCCGATTCATCATTCGCCTGCCATTAGGAAAAGAACACTTGAAACCGGAGGAAATAGAAGAAACTAACACTGAAGGACAGATCGCATCTGACAATAATCCGGTGTTACCCATATTCTTACCTGAAAATGAGGAAAAAGAAAGAATACGCACCAAAACCAAATATCGCATACTGATAGCAGATGATAATGAAGAGATACGCAGATACATACGTCAGGAACTAACCCCCGACTACCACATAACTGAATGTAACAATGGACAAGAAGCTTTTGAGCAAATCATAAAGGATGCACCCGACGCCCTTATCAGTGATGTCATGATGCCGGAAATGGATGGAATGACCCTCTGCCGGAAAATAAGACAAAACATTCTTGTCAGCCACATTCCGGTCATCCTGCTGACTGCCAAAATTAATGAAGAAAGTAATCTGGAGGCTTTAGAAGGAGGAGTGGATGCCTATATCACAAAACCGTTCAATATAGACGTTCTGAAAAAAACAATCCGAAATGTCATCTACAGGCACGAACTGATAAAAAACACCTTTAACGGAAGTATGGAACAAACAGATAAGGTACAACCGATTGAGGTTCAATCACCGGATGAAAAGCTAATAGCACGTGTAATGGCCATCATTAACAAGGAAATAGCAAACCCAAATCTCAGCGTGGAAATGATTGCAGCAGAAGCAGGAATCAGTCGTGTACACTTATATCGCAAAATAAAAGAATTCACCAACCAATCACCACGCAACTTTATACGCAATGTCCGGTTGAAACAAGCTGCCCTCCTACTTGCACAGAAACACCATAACATCACGGAAGTGGCAGAGGCGGTAGGTTTTGCCAACACCACTCATTTTTCGACAGCGTTCAAAGAATTATTCGGTGTCTCGCCCACTATCTATATGGAACAGAGTGCCAACAACGCAAAGTCCAATATCGTGGATACCATGGAGAAAAATAAAGTGGAATGAAATAAAGCAGGCTGTCGGGTTTATCAGTATAAGCACAATAGTTTAACAGCAATAGCCTGAAAGTTTACCGGTAATAATAGGTCGCTCAGTTCTATATTCTCTTTTTGAATTTTAGAAAATCCACAATTACCTTTTGATCAAAAAGTAAGAATATCAAACTAAGCGACCTAATTGTTAACCCCTTATAGGTCAATCTTGCATACGTACATTAATAAATTGTCGTAAAAGTCTATACATTCCGGTTCAATCTCTGTATCCCGGATTCTGATAGGCCATCTTTTCTTCTTTGGTCATTTCCATACCGTCCAATTGTCCTTGCGGAATGGGACGAAGATAATGGAACGCTTCGATAGTACGACGGTAAGTTTTCGGGGTATGATCTCCCTTATCGTTTCCACAAATCACATACTCATCAGCATATTCATTCCACTTTTGTGTACGAACAAGGTCGAACCAGCGATAACCCTCACCAAAGAACTCGCGTGAACGTTCATCAAGAATATAGTCGATATCAATGGTAACCGGAGTGGCGGCAACCATTTCCGCACTATGGTCTTCCAATACTTCTGCATTAAGAGCATTACTGAATGTCCATTTACCGGCACGTGCACGAAGAACATTCACCAGTTCGCGCGCATTCTTTCCGCTCTTAGTAGTCGCACCCTCTACTGCAGCCTCAGCAGCCACCAAATAAAGTTCAGAAAACTTAGCTATATTGTAAGGACGAGTACTACCTGCATTCGGCTGGCCTGTACCTGTACCGTTATCCGTACGATACGGACCTAATTTCCACAGTCCAGGAAATATACGACGGCTGATTCCACTGGGATTCATTACCCAATCGGCGCGTCCGGGCAGAGTACCTGCGCCTAAATTACCCAAATTGGAACCATAGGCAACGTTAGGATCCTCTTCAAGCAAGAAAGAGAAAATTGGTTCCCCTTCTTTTACCATCATTCCGTTGGCGTTTTCCACTGCATCCCAATTGGCACCATTGGTTGACCAATTTCCACGATATACTGTCGTGAAAGTTCCATCATAACGAGAGTCATTCACTTTATCAGCGAAAGTGTGAGTAAACACCCCATGAGGAGGAGCCATACGAGTCCAAGGGCGACCATAAGCCTGCTCTGCCACACGAATGACAGGAGCCACAGTGACACCGTTCACTTTAGATTGCGCATCCGTATAATTCCAGTTCATCATCCATCCGGCAAAGTTATCGGGAGCGCCACCACCACCGTATGACAAGCTACCACCATTATAATATTCATCTTCTTGAGTATGGTCAGCATAAAGCAAGATTTCCTTATTGCGATCATTAACTCCTGCATTCACTTTCCAGAAACTTTCTTCCAAACCGAACGGACCAGGATTCTCTATGGCTTCTACAGCGATATTATAAGCTTGCTGGAAATACCAAGCCGCATCATGTCCATCAGGATCGGTCCTCTGACATTCCGGATAAGTAGGAATATTGTTCGGATTCTTCAACCACCATGCATAAGTCAGATAAGCTTTTGACAAATAAAGACGAGCCACTGTTTTAGTCAAACCACCCGTCATACGAGGATTGTCCGGCAAATTCTGAACAGCTGTAACCAAATCAGGGAAAACGACTTTAGTATAAACTTCCGGTACCGTATTACGCACGGACGTGCGTGACGGAGTAATGTTGAAAGCCAACTCACCAGAGCCCAAGTCCAAGGGTACACCACCGAAAGTCTGAGCCAGCAGGAAATAGTACATGGCACGGAAGAAACGCGCTTCGGATATCAAAGATTCTGATATACCCACTTCTCCGCCATTAGCAATCACACCGTTGCAAGTATTGATATTAGTAAATGCCATACCCCATAATGCATCCGCACGGCAAGTAGAAGAGGTCAGGTTTCCTACTCCCGAAAGATCGGCATCCTTAAAGTTGCCGTCGGCGCTTTGTCCGTAAGTAGCCTCGTCCGTACCCGTAAGACAGGAATTGTAGTAATAAGCCTGTCCGTAGATGTCGCGCAAATAAGAATACATGGAAGTAATACCGCCTTCCACACCTTTTTCCGTTTTAAAGAAAGTTGGATCATAGCTGCTACGGGGTTGTTCGTCTAGGATATCGGAACAAGAAGTTGCCAAAAGCAGACCCAAAGCAGCGGTTCCAAGAACTCTTATAGGAGAATATATCGATTTCATCTTCATAATACTTTAGAATGTCAAGTTAATACCAAATAAATAGTTACGCGTAGAGGGTGAGTTCGTACCTACTGTCAGGAAACGTCTCTGAAAACCTACCACTGCTACATTCTCATCACCATAGGAGTTTGTCTCCGGATCAAGCCCGGTTTCCTTATGGAACGGAGAACAGATTACAAACGGGTTCTGGATCGTTACGTATGCACGCAATCCTTGTACTCCCAGTTGTTTCAGCCAACGTTGGTTGTCCATGTTGTAGCCCAATGTAATGGTGCGTACTTTCCAATATGAAGCGTCAAAATATCCCAACGTAGAACCATACTTCGGATTATCACCACTTTGAATGCCACCCGGTTTCGGATATTTAGCATTGGTATTCTCTTCTGTCCAGTAGTCTACATCTACCTGTCCACGACGGCCGCTCAACATATTCAGATAACCGCTGGAATGGTGAAGCGTACTCAACAACTTACCGCCACACTTGAACGCAGTAATCACATTCAGGTCAAAATTCTTATAAGCCACACGCGTACTAAAACCTCCCTGGAATTTAGACTCCAAACTCATGATCTGACGATCTTCCGGTCCGATAGCACGTACAGGAGTACCGTCCGCATTGTAATCGCCGGTATATTTCACCTTGATCATACCTACATTACCACCCGGTTCAAGAATATCGAGATAAGGATCTCCTTCTTGCCACAAGCCGACATATTCATAATCAAAAATAGCGTCAATAGGATAGCCTACAAACCAGCCATTGCCTTCATCACGGTCTTTCTTTGATGCCAACTCAACCAGTTTATTGCGGTTGGCAGAAAGATTCAGACTGGCATCCCATGTCCATCCGTTATGATTGTCAAGAATCGTACCGTTCAATGTCAACTCAAAGCCCTTATTCTCGGTTTTACCCACATTGGCCATGTAGCTACCTACACCTGATGTAGAAGGTAAGTTCACGTTCTGCAACAAATCATGTGTCTTCTGGATGTAGTATTCGAAAGTACCGGACAAGCGACCATTGAACAAAGTGAAATCCAAACCTACGTTCCATGTGGAAGAATATTCCCAGCCCAACATCGCATTGGGCATTTCTGATACGTAGTATCCCGTAGCAAAATTAGTAGGTCCGAAGTTATAAGGACGCGTATTCAGTCTACCCAATGTCTTATAAGGATCTACAGCCTGATTGGAAGTCTCACCATAACCTACACGCAATTTCAATATATCCAGCCACTCTATACCATCCATAAAGGCTTCGTTACGGATATTCCAACCGGCAGATACAGCCGGATAAGTATGCCATTGATGACCTTTTGCCAAACGTGAAGAAGCATCCGAACGAACCGTTGCCATCAACATATAACGATTATCATAAGTGTACATCGCACGCCCCATCCATGACATCAAACCTGTCTTTTGATAATTCCAGTTACTCGGATTTACAGTAATAGTACCTTCAGCACGACCAATATTGTAGTACTGGAAATACTCTGCCGGAATATCCCGACCTGCCACATGAGAACGCGTATAAACAGTTTGTTCGGCTGAATACATTCCAATGATGTTGAATTGGTGTTTTCCGATAGTGCGGTCGTAAGTCAGCAAGTTTTCAACCGCCCAGTTCGTTGTTTCCGAATGTGCCAATGCTGCAGTAGAGGGAGCATCGGGCGCCGTATTGTTAATGCCGTAACCGGTAAACTCACCCTGCTTAGTGGAACGATAGTTTAAACCAAGGTTCATACGATACTTCAATCCTTTTATCCATGGACATTGAACTTCCGCAAAAAGGTTGTTATAAGTACCGAATCCTTTACTTTCGTTCAACCATTTCTCTTCCAAATTCTCTACAACATCGCGAGTCATCACGAATGCCTCATCCTGACTGTTATATTTTACAGTACGCTTCAAAGTACCGTCTTCGTTATACGGATTGGCTATAGGAGAAACAGACAATACGCCATACAGACCGATGTTGTTGCCTTTAGTCACATTGTAATTGCTGTTTGTGGTAAGGCCAAAACGGAAGTATTTACCTACACCTTGATCAAACGAACCACGCAATGAATAACGGGTATAATTCTGTGTAGGAATCACACCTTGATCTTTGTAGTATGCACCACCAAAACTGTAGTTTCCACCTTGCGTACCACCTGAAATATTAACATCATGGCTGGTAACAAAACCATTACGGTACATCAGATCCTGCCAATCGGTATTGACATCATCCGATTCATCCATAGAATTCTCAAATTTACCTGCATATTTACGCATTTCAGCAAACTTTTCACCGTTCATCATAGGATATTTGGAGAATACCTTTTTCAAACCTACATAACCATTATATGATACTTTGGCAGGAGCACCAGTCACACCTTTATGAGTTGTAATAAGGATAACACCATTGGCACCGCGCGAACCATAAATAGCCGTTGAAGAAGCATCTTTTAAAATATCCATACTCTTGATGTCGCTGGGATTGATATCGGTAAGGCTACCCATAAACGGTATTCCATCCAACACAATCAACGGGTCGTTAGTAGCACTCAAAGAACGTGTACCACGAATACGTATCTGCATAGTGGCACCCGGACGAGAAGATGTCTGTGACATATCCACGCCGGCAATACGGTTTTGCAGAGCATAAGATACATCAGCGGCAGGTACTTCACGCAATTTGTCGCCGCCTACAGATGCAATAGATCCCGTTACATCCGACTTGCGTGCCGTACCATAACCGATTACAACAACTTCTTCCAATGCTTTGGAGTCTTCTTTCAGTATAACCTTAAGTTCGGTTTCATTTTCTACCGGAATTTCCTGCGTCACATATCCTATATAAGAAATTACGAGCGTAGCTCCTTTCTGCACTGAAAGCGAGAATTTACCATCCAAATCAGTAATCACTCCGTTTGTAGTACCTTTTTCAGTCACATTAGCTCCGATAATCGATTCACTCGCATTATCATTTACCACACCTTGCACCCGGATACTTTGTGCAAAACCCCACGAGGGTATTACACTAAGTAAGAACAATAGTACCAAAGGTTTAAAATAAGAATTAGTGTTTTTCATAAAAACATTTTTTTGATTTAAATTACCATTAATTAAAAATACAAGTTCACGCATTAAGATTCGTCTTTTATGTCTTCATATACATCAATTTATAGGTTAAACATATTTTACTACTCACAACATAGTTTTTTGCATTAAAAAACTTCTCGAAGGCAAAACTATATAATAAAAAACAAATGCAAGAAAACAAATAATACACATATTTTCCTCCACGTAACATAGTACCAGTAATATGTTACATAATCGTTAATATAGGTTACTCGCAACATGGAAAGTCAGTATTAGCCAGTCATTTAATAGCTATTTTCCCAATTTATCCATCAAAATCCGCCATAATCTTCCGTTTGCTCAATGACGGCTCAATAATTACACTAAATTTACAGTCGAAAACCGTACCCGATTGAGCACCCATGTTGTAGTATAAGTAAAATCAATAAAAACAAAGGAATAATGAAACGCACAGATTTTACTTTTAGAAAGGCATGGATGATATACACAGTATATTTTTTTACTCTTTACCCCAACCGCAAATGCACAGCAAACAGCCAGCCTGGTCAGCCTGGAACTAAAAAACGAAAAGCTGTCTGCCGCACTGAAACAGATAGAGAAGATGGCCGGCAAGAATATCCTTTTTGCCTATGAAGAGACGGAGAATTATCACGTAACAGCAAGTATCCGTAAACAGACGCAAGGCGAAGCCATCCGCACAGTACTGAAAGGAATACCCCAAAGGATGATTCTGTTTACCTCAAATGATAACTCCGTTTACACGCCGAAGTAAAGGTCGTTACATACCGAGGTAAAGAGCGTTACAATAAGGGGTAAAGGTCGTTACATACGGCGGTAATATCTTGTTTCATAAAAAAGACACAAAAAGAGAAGTTTTCGGACAGATGTTCACGGAGCTATATCCCCGTCTGGTGCGCTACGCCACCCAACTATTGGGCGACGGAGAAGAAGCCCGTGATATTGTGGGTAGTGTGATGGAGCAGGCGTGGAAACAATTCGAAAAGCTGGAACCGGAAAACCGGGGAGCCTGGCTTTACACTGCCGCACGTAATGCCTGCCTTAACCGTCTGAAGCATCTGCAAGTAGAAGCCACCAACCTGGAAGCGCTACGCGAAGCCACCCGCATGGATGTAGCGACCGACTACCGGGAACATGAGCGACTACTGCAACAGGCGGAAAGCATCGCCCGCAACCTACCGGAACCAACCTGCACGGTATTGCGGCTCTGTTATTATGAACATAAAACCTATCGGGAAGTAGCCGAACAGCTTGGCATCAGTCCCGACACCGTAAAGAAACATATATCCAAAGCTTTGCGTACCTTGCGCGAAGCAATGACCCTGAAAGGAGGAAACCGATGATGGAAGAGAGAAAAGAAAATAATTTCAAGATGGATACTGAAGACCTCAGATTACTGAATGCCTTCGGAGAATCGCTCGGAGACTTGCCTTCGGAAGAAGAAACCCGCGCGGCATGGAATGCTTTTGCCTCCCGGCAAGACGCCCGAAAGCGCAGACGCATCATACAGATGTGGACTTCCGGCATTGCAGCTTCCATCGTAGTGCTGGCAGTGCTTATCGTGCCCCGCATCACCGGCGAAGATACGATTCAAAATATTGAAATCTTTGCGGCCCTGGATGTCCCCGAAGCAATCATCACCTCGGAGAGCAATGGTAGGATTACTCTTTCAACTCCCCCAGCCACTACCACGCAAATCACTCTGGACGATGGCACACAGGTTACACTCAGTGCCAATTCCCGCCTGGAATATCCTAAACTGTTCCCCACAGAGGGCACCCGTGAAGTCCATCTGACAGGAGAAGCACGCTTCGAAGTGGCAAAGGATGCCGAACGCCCTTTCATCGTCTCATCCGGCAAGATGCAGACACAAGTATTGGGCACGGTATTCGACGTAAATGCCTATCCGGGAAAAGTAGCGGCAGTTACTTTATTTCAGGGGCGCGTCCGCATCAGCGACAAAAAACAAACACGGCAGAAAGACATATTGCCCGGACAGCAAGCTATATTGTCTGAAGATAATGGTTTCACCATAGCCGAAGCACAACTCACCGCAACGGAAGGATGGACCAAAGGAGAGTTCAGCTTCGATGATGCCGAACTGGCGGAGATTATGAAGTCTGTCGGCACATGGTATAATGCCAGTATCATCTTTCATTCGCCCGACTTGCTGAAACAACGCATTCATTTCCGCTTCCCGCGAACAACTTCCTTGGAAGAAGTAGTGCAAGCACTTAATGATCTGGGAATAGCCAAACTGGAACAAAAAAGGGAAAAGTAATCATCAGCGATTATTCTCCCAAACATTGATATACAGGGAGATGTGTCAAAACTAAGGCACATCTCCTTTTTTTATATTTAAATGTTTTTTTTCTCTATGCGACTCTTTTTTCACTAATTTGGTAATACGCGGCTATATTCCTCGTATATTGCGTCATAATTGTTCTGATAAGAATACATATAATGCGTGCAGTCCCTCCCTTTCCTGCTTTTAGTAGTTTAGCACACATTTTTTTGATATTAAAAGCTATAGCAAAGAAAGCAAAGTCCATCGTAACCTTGTCTTCTCCTTTATGTCTGAACCGGCGGTATGCCATGTTGTATTTCATTTGTCCAAACACAGCTTCCGGTTCTATACACCTCCTGCCTCTATGCTTGATACCTTCCTCTGAGAGCAATTTTTCCCGTGCCTGCCGTTTGTATTGGTTTAACCGGTGATTGACTTCTATAATACGATTTCCCTGGGCTTTAAAGCAACTGCCACGCAAAGGACAACCCTCGCAATTTTGTGCTTTATAACGTGCACTTTCGGTGATGTATCCGCTTGCAGTTTTGTCACGTCTGGTCCCTATACGGTTCATGCGCTGCCCCATAGGGCAAACGTAATAATCCTCTTCTGTATTGTAATGGAGACTTTCCGCATGGAACGGATTGGGAGTATAACGGGGACGCTGTTCTTTATGGAAGAAGTTATACTTGACAAAGGCTTCTATCCCGTTCTCCTGCATGAACCGGTAATTTTCTTCTGAGCCGTAACCGGAGTCTGCCACCCCGACAGCGGGTAAGCGGTTATAGCGATGTTGGAAGGAGTGGAAGAAAGGAATGAGCGTCAGTGTATCGGTAGGGTTGGGAAACAGTCGGAAGTCTATGAGAAATTGGTTTTCAGTACCTATTTGCAAATTATATCCGGGCTTGGTCTGCCCGTTCTTCATGGCGTCTTCTTTCATACGCATGAATGTGGCATCAGGATCAGTCTTGGAATAGGAATTACGTTCTCCAAGAGTGTCAAGATGATTGTCGTATTCCATCAGCTTGTCACGATACCCTTTCAGTTCCTTGAGCTGTTTCTTCTTTTCGCGCAGGCTTTCTTTGTTCCTATCCTTTGTCGCAGGCTGTGTCTAGGACTTCTTTAGTCATCACTATGTCAGAGAGCATGGCGGAGTGATGGGCGGGTGTGTCTTTTACGGAGTCTCTTGTGCAATGGCTCGTCCCCCTGTTCCAGAAGGATTCGACC
>NZ_ABJL02000008.1:3300000-3472993 GCF_000172175.1 Bacteroides intestinalis DSM 17393
CCTTTTCCTTTGGCGGCAATCTTAGCCGAAAGTGTATAGATAGAATCTTTAGGCAAGAAGTGGTGCACTTGCAAGGCATCCACATGAAGGTCTGCCTGATAGGCTTCGGTAGAAGTGTTGTAACGAGCCAGCAGATTCAACAGCCCTTCGCGTTCTTTCAATTTCAGGCTGGCATCATAATTGGGGCCATCCAAACCAAGTCGCGCAGCAAGGTGCATACTGTCCGGCACAACAATAGAACCGTCGGGGGTGACACCTGTCAATCCGGTAAGGAAATTCAGATTCTGTGTCCGGATATCAAAGTCAATGCTTCCGTTGCGCGTCAAACTGTCGGTGAGGTTCCAAATCTCACCACCACCATTCAAGGTGAAAGCACCCGGCAGGTCGATATTGAAGCGGGAAATCTGCATCTGCTTGAAGTTACCTTCCGTACCGGCACGGATGGTAAGAGGGCGGAAAGGATATGCATCCTTGAATGTATCAGGCAAGTCACCTGCAAAGAGCATTACATCCTGCTTACCGATGCGGGCATTGAAACGGGCGGAGAGTCGTCCGGAAGTGGGAATTTCTACCAATTCCCAATAAGTCTGGGCGGTGAAATCCATTTCACTGTGTGGGGTAAGCAATTTTAAAGAAGGCACCTGAATAACAGTGGAATCAGCAAATACCCGTCCCGTCAGTGAAGTGATGCTCAGGCCGGAACGCTCGTTCATAGAGAATTCCCGGATAACGGCATTTATGTTCCGTCCATGATAAAGCACGGAGTCCACTCCAATGCGAATATCCCGCAAGGCAATGTGCGAAGCATCAAAGCCCGGGGCAGGTTTCACACCGGTGCTATCGGTAGCCGCAAGACTACCGGTATCTATCAGGCTATTAATGGCACTGAGCAATTGGCTACCCGCATCATAGTTAACCGTAGTACTGCTCAATTCAAATTTCTTCAGACCGTACATCTGTCCGCCCAGGTCAGCAACCGCATCATCCACCTCTGCATCACCCAGACGGGCAGCAAGATGCATGGAATCCAGCGGCATTTGCAAATCAACGGAAACGTTCTTCAATGCCAACTTGTGTAAAGCCACTTTCCAGTTAAGGGCGGCAGTCGTGGTATCCGGTTCGGCAGTGGTAGTGTCGTTCATCACAACGAGCATATGAGTATCACTCAGTTCCACGCGGTTGATAATAGCATCTTCTTTCTTCAGGTCTACACCGTGACTTTCGAGGAAGAAACGCCCCAACACACCACGTACACGAATACCCTCTATAAGATCGGCAGAGTTTAGGAAAACTCCGTTCACAGTAACCTCGTCCAGTTCTACTTTTCCGCGTATCAGCGGCCATGCCTGCACGCGCACGTTCAGGCTTTCCAGTGTCAGCAGGGTATCGGAAACCTGTTTCACGGCAAGGGAGTCGCCGGGAACAGAGGAAATTTGTTTATCTGCCTGTATAGGCTGAATGACCTGCACACCGCGTACCAGCAGGTTCAGCGGAAAGCGGAGGTCGATGCGCTCAACAGATATATCCATACCCGTTGCCTCGGATGCGATGGCAGTGGCTTGCTTCCGTATCAGGTTCTGTACGGGAGGGATATAAAGCAATACCATCAGTATTACAAACAATATGATAGGGGTGAGCAGTATCCACACCACCCATTTCAACCATTTTCTTCTCATTAGGACGTCAATCGATAGTCAGTGTTTAAATCGTTACAAAGTAAACAAATTCTAACGACATTTGGTTGATGTAGAAGACAAAAAGGCTATTTATTCCTCTACCTGTACTACGATATCTTCAATCTGAGCGAGTGCTGAGAAAGATTTCTCTTTTATCTTTTCACTGAATACTTCCCCGCGTGAGGCTTCAAGCTCTTTCAATAAAGCAACAAGTTCGTTAGCTCCCAGTAAAGTAAACAAGGGAAGCATCTTATGCCCCATGGCGGCAATGCCGTCTGTATCTTCAACATCTAATGCCTGTCGCAAGCGATCAGCATTCAGGCGTGTTTCTGTGACAAAACTTTCCAGAATAGATTTTGCCGCATCAGGATCATCACCTGAGAAAGCAGTGAGAGCAGAGAAATTTAATGCAGAAGCAGGCACAGCTTCAGTTGCAATCTTATCGGTCTGTACAGCATTCGTTCCTATATGATTCTGTGGAGTAACAAGACCTGTTTCTCTCTTTTCAATATCCAATTCTGCCAACAGTTCATTCACCATAAATGGTTTGTGCAAGCTTCCGGCAAAACCATGTTTCAGAAACTCTTCACGTTGCATATCACTACGGGCAGTCACAGCAATCACGGGTATAGTCTTAGCTTGCGGAATATTCGAAGCACGCAACAGGTTCAGCAAGTCGAAACCATTCATGGCAGGCATTTGCACATCGGTAAGCAATGCATCGAAAGTATCGGTGCGGAGGGCTTCCAACAGTTCATCCAATTGCAGACAAGAAACAGAAGTGATGCCACTCTGTGCAAGCATAGCAGAAGTGAGAGTGAGCTGAATACGGTCGTCATCAATCAAAAGAAGGTTAATAAGTGGAGAATTGAGAGTGGAGAGTGGAGAGTTGGCTGCGCTATAGGGGGCTGCGCTATCATGCTGCACAGAACTCTCAACTCTCAACTCTCCACTCTCAACTTCCCCAACTCTCACCGGATACAAAGGTACCCGCAACGTAAACGTACTCCCCTTTCCGAGCACACTATCCACTTCGATACGCCCTTCCAGCAGTTGCACCAGCATACGGACAATAGATAATCCCAAGCCGAATCCCTCCTCTCCCTGTGCTCCCGGCAAACGGGTAAATTCCTGGAAGATACGTTCACGGTCACCGGGTTCCATTCCCTTTCCCGTATCGATAACAGAAAGCTTCAAGTGATTTCCGGAGAAAGCCGGATCACCTTTCGGCACAAAACTGGCAGTCAGCGTAATGCCACCTTCCGAAGTGAACTTCACTGCATTGGAAAGCAAGTTATTGACAATCTGACGCAAGCGTAAAGGGTCACTGATGAAAGTTCCTTTCAGTTCGGGGTCTATCTCACATTTCAAAGATAATCCTTTGGCAGAAGTCAGCGGTTCAAAGCTGACGTATATTTCTTCCAGCAGGCGTGCAGGATGGAAAGTAACACGGTTTATCTCAGCTTTGTGCAAGTCGAGGCGATGAAAATCGAGCAAATCGGTAACCAGTTTCAGCAGATGCTCTGAGGAGGTTTTCATATTGTCAAGATAGAAACGTTGCCGTCCGTCAACAGTGAGCCGGGAGAGCAAATCTGCATACCCCATGATAGAACCTAAGGGAGCTTTGAAATCGTGGGTAATGGCAAGCATCAGCTTTTCGCGAGAGGCAAGCAACTCTTCGGCGAAGCGGTTAGCTTCTTCCAACTGACGCCGATAGCGGTTACTACGAGTAACATCCCGCCAGATCATGACAAGAAAGATAACGGACAACGCAACAGCCCCCGCAGCAATGCCTGAAATAATCGTAGCAGAACGATGTCGTACCGCTTTCTGATACTCGGCCTCTTCACGGGCACGCAGCAGAGTTTCCTGTTCATATCCCTTCAAAAGACTATCAATACGGGCACTCAGCGCATGATCAAGGCGTTGCAAAGTCCGCTTACGGCGCTGTATCACACTATTAGTTGCTTTCTTTTGCTGGGCAACGGTACGTAATTTTGCGTGCAGTGAATCAACAGGATTATAAGCATCAAGCACAGTATCCGTAGCAACTTCAAGGGTAGTTTGTACCTGAACAGCAGAATCTTTGCGTGGTGGAACGAAGACTTCCCCCAGACGACGGAAGAAACCTTTCTTCTTAGGTTGAGTCACAACGGTATCACGACGAGCAGTAACACGACGTTGCACACGCTGTTGGGTGATAATGGTATCCTGCTCGGCTATAATCTGCTCCACCTCCCGAGCGGAAATCATGCTGTCATTAGCTTCGCTCAGCGTACGCAGCAAGCGGACCGTATTAGCATCTTTTTCCCGCAAAAGCCCTATCAGGCTATCCGTACGCAGGATATCACTATTATCCGAGCTCATAAGATTCTCCATTTCCCGGTGCACGAAGAACAGGGAATAAAGCAAGACTGCCAACAGGACCACATAACCGGCAGCTATCTTCTTCTTGGAGACATTATTCATATTTATATATTATAGTGATAGGGTGATAGTATCACTTTCCTTCATCTCGTTTTATAACGGAAACGCAGCCAAAGCATAATGCCTGCACTCGTCAGTCCGAATGGGAAAGCCATCCATACGCCGACCGTACCCCAACCCAGCACGAAACCGCATAAGTATCCTACAGGCAAAGATATAACAAAATAGGAAATAAATGCAATGAACATCATCGGTTTTACGTCTGCGATACCACGCAGGGCATTGGCAAAGCTGATTTGCAATCCGTCACCAAACTGGTAAACCAGGAATGGAAGGAACAAAGAAGATACCATGGCAGAAACCTCCACGCTATCTGTAAACCAGCCCCCAACCTGATTGCGCAACAGAAACACAATACTCAGAAGCACCACCGCCATTGCCAAGATGAGGTGATAACCGGCATATGCTGAACGGCGGACATTCACCATATCGTTCTGCCCCTTGAAGTTACTGACACGAACGGCAATCGCCGCCCCCATCCCGTAAAACATCATAAAGGTGAACTGAGAAATAGTAAGCATAATCTGATGTGATGCCAAAGCAATGGTTCCCAACCAACCGACCATAATCGTGCTGAGACTGAATGAAGCCGTCTCCATGCCCATCTGCAAGCCGACCGGCCATCCAAGTCCATTCAGTCTCCTGAACATTTGTTTCGACCATCCCAAACGGAAGAACCCCGCCTTATATCTTAAGAATCTGCGACTACGGAAAACAACCAGTGCAAAAACAATGACCATAACAATACGCGAGAACAGGGTACTGATACCCGCGCCCAACAACCCCAATTCCGGAAAGCCGAACTTTCCGTAAATCAATATATAGTTACCTATGATATTCAATGCATTTCCACCAAGAAGCACCCACATGGCTGTCTGTGTTTGGGTGATGCCATCCGTAAATTGCTTGAAGCCATTAAATAGCATAACAAATACCAGGGATGCTAACAGAATCAGGAAATAGGGTTTTATCAAGGGAATCAGTTCTTCGGGTTGCCCCATGTATTCCACACAGAAATAGACGACAGTCATAATAAGTGTCAGCAACAGCGCTACCAAAACATTGGCAAGCAGACTTGAGCGCAAAGCTTGTCCGGCCTTCATGAAACGACGGTTACCGTAGAACTCACCCACCACAGGCGTCAGTCCATAAGAGAAACCGGTACTGAAAATAATGCAAAGTGTAAAAAGATTATTGGTGAAAGAAGCAGCAGCCAACTCGGCCGTACTGTGGTGTCCCACCATCAGAGTATCGGCAAATCCGAGAACAATGACACCCATCTGGCCGATAACGATGGGAAGTCCTAAGTAAAAGAGGGCTTTATAATGCCCCTTGTATATAGCAATTAATCTATTCATTTATCTTTCTCATAATATAATACCACCGAGTTTTCCTCACGGAAAGTCTCTTGTGCAACTGCCTTCAGCTGCTCTGCCGTCACTGCGCGATACCGTTCTACCTCACGGTCTATATCCTCTGCCTGTCCGGCCAATTCGAACCATGCCAGATTTGTGGCTACATTCAGGTAATTGATATTCCCGAATATCTGGGTGGATTCAAACTTATTCTTTACTTTCTCCAATTCCTGTTCTTCTATCGCCACTTGCTGTAACTCCTGCAACTCTTTGCGTACAGCGGCCTCAGCCTGTTCCAGTGATACTCCGGCTGATGGCTTTCCACTGATATGCAGCAATCCCGCATCACGCGTACCCGAAATATAAGCGTCTATGACGGAGAACAATTTCTGTTCCTGCACCAACCGCCGGTTCAAGCGACTGGAACGTCCGTTACTAAGGATATCTGAAAGGATATCAAAAGCATAATAGTCAGGATGCTCGCGACTACACATGTGATAAGCCATAAACAGCGCATCCAGGGGGACAGGCCGTTTCACCACCTGCCTGCGTTCCTTTGTCTGTACGGGTTCCTGCGGCAATTGTCGCACAGGCACATCCCTGCGGGGAATCGGGCCAAACCACTTTTCTGTCAATCGGACAGTTTCTTCCCACGATATATTTCCGGTAACGGCAAGTACAGCATTATTAGGTGCATAAAAGCGGTAGAAGAATGACTTCACTTCCTCCAGTGTAGCTTGTTCAATATGCGATAAATCCTTTCCGATGGTAGGCCAGCGGTACGGATGCACCTCATAAGCCAACGGACGGATAAGATGTCCCACATCTCCGTAAGGCTGATTCAGACAACGCTGTTTGAACTCCTCCATGACCACACCGCGCTGCACTTCAAGGCTTTGTTCACTGAATGCCAATTCCATCATACGGTCGGACTCCAGCCAGAAGCCAATCTCTACATTCGACTTGGGAACAGTGAGGTAATAGTTTGTAATGTCATTGTTCGTCCAGGCATTGTTTTCGCCACCTGCCGATTGCAAAGGAGCATCATAGTCGGGTATATTCACAGAACCACCAAACATCAGATGTTCGAACAAATGGGCAAAGCCGGTATGTTCGGGATGTTCGTCCCGGGCACCTACATCATAAACGATGTTCAGTGCTACCATCTGAGTACTGAGATCCTGGTAATGCACCAGTCGCAGACCGTTATTAAGACTATATTTATTTATCTTCATATTATTTTGAATGATAGGATGATAAGATGGTAAGATGATAGGATTATTAGCTAGGTATATGACTTTCCGCAGTTTTAATACTACGAGTAATATTACATTCTTTTTGCGCAATAGCAAACTTATGAATAAAATCCGCCTGACTTTCAGCATGCATAGCTTCGCGTTGTAAAGCACCTATAGCTGTACCTAAACGAACTAATTGTTTGGATATCTCATATTCCTGCTTTTCCTTTTTAAGATATTTACATAAATTCACGACACGTATAGCAAAATCCATACTCTTATCTTTTATAATATCCTCTTTCTCCATCATCCTATCATCCTATCATCTTACCATCTTATCATCCTATCATTTTATCACCTTGACCTTAACAATCTTCACATCCTCTTCCGGGCGGTCGCTACGGTCCGTTCTTACCTGCTGTATCTTATCTACTATATCCATGCCTTCAATCACTTCGCCGAACACAGTATATTCACCATCTAGGTGCGGAGTACCACCTACCGTAGTATAAGCCTTCACCTGCTCCGGTGTAAAGTGGAATTCCGGTTGCTTGGCAACTTCCGCCTCAGCCTGTGCAAACAGTGTATCCTGCAAGTTCATCAGACCATCCTGGTCATTTTCCTTACGCATCTTATAGATTTCCTTCATGTGTTTTTGTGCCAAAGCATTGAACACAGTAGTCAGACGATTCTGGTTCATCTGGTTCTCCATGCCCAGCAACGTAGTGTCATTATACACTTTACCCGTCACAATGTAGAACTGGCAACCCGACGATTCCTTCTCCGGATTCACATTGTCACCCTGACGCGCAGCAGACAATGCACCTTTCTTATGAAAATACTTCGGATAAACGAACTCAGCCGGAATCGTATAACCTACATCACCTGCACCCAGCATCTTTCCTTTCGGAGCATTCTTTGAGTCAGGGTCACCTGCCTGTATCATAAAATCCTTGATGACACGGTGGAACAATGTACCTTCGTATGTACCCTCTTCCGCCAGTTTGATGAAGTTATCACGATGTTGCGGCGTCTCATTATACAATTTCACGATAATGTCACCCGCAGTTGTTTCGATCTTCAATTTAGTTTCCTGATCCATGTTTCTATCTTTCTTTTGTCCCGATTGGCAGGCTGTAACGCTGCAAATCAGTATGGTTAATAATACAATGAAATTCCTCTTCATAACGCTTTTTATTTAAATTAAGTTTGCAAATATACGATTTTCAGACAAATCGGTTTACCTTTGTGTCTTAAAAGAGACAAAAGATAAGGCAATGAAATCTATACTCATCGTTGAAGACGACATTACTTACGGTATGATGCTGAAGACCTGGTTAGGCAAAAAAGGCTTTCAGGTAGCTTCCGTCAGCAGTATCGCCCGCGCCCAGAAACATTTGGAAACAGAGGGTGCCGACTTGATTTTGTCCGACCTGCGTCTGCCCGACAAGGACGGCATCGACCTGTTGAAGTGGTTGGGAGAGCAAGGTCTGTCCATTCCGCTCATCATGATGACAAGCTATGCCGATATACAATCGGCGGTGCAAGCTATGAAATTAGGTGCCAGCGACTACGTTGCCAAGCCTGTAAATCCGGACGAACTTCTAAAGAAAATCAGTGAGGCTGTGAAACAACCCGCTGCTTCTCCCAGACAAGCCCCCAGTTTCGGGAAAGAAGAAAGTACCCATCAGAAAAATGCAGGCGGCACTCCGTCTTCCGACTATCTGGAAGGAGAGAGTGATGCAGCCAAACAACTCTATAATTATGTAAGACTGGTTGCCCCCACCACGATGTCGGTACTGATCAATGGTGCCAGTGGAACGGGTAAGGAATATGTAGCCCACCGTATCCATCAACTCAGCAAGCGTGCCGGTCAGCCTTTCGTTGCCATCGACTGTGGCTCCATCCCAAAAGAACTTGCCGCATCGGAGTTCTTCGGACACGTAAAAGGTTCATTCACCGGAGCATTGACAGACAAAACAGGAGCCTTTGTTGCAGCCAACGGAGGAACCATCTTCCTCGATGAAATAGGCAATCTCAGTTACGAAGTCCAGATACAACTGTTACGTGCCTTGCAGGAACGGAAAATCCGCCCGGTAGGTTCCAATAAAGAAATCACTGTAGATGTACGCCTGGTTTCTGCTACAAATGAAGATTTGGAACAGGCCATCGAAAAAGGGACTTTCCGCCAGGACCTGTTCCACCGTATCAATGAGTTCACCCTACGCATGCCCGAACTCAAGGACCGGAGAGAAGATATCCTTCTCTTTGCCAACTTCTTCCTCGACCAAGCCAATCGGGAATTGGACAAACAGTTGATCGGGTTTGATGATGCAGCATCCCGGGTATTGCTGGAATACCACTGGCCGGGAAATCTGCGACAGATGAAGAATGTGGTACGCCGTGCCACCCTATTAGCGCAGGACCAACTTATCACGTTGAAAGAATTGACCGAGTTGCAGCAAATCACTCATCCCCACGTAGGTCTGCCATTACGTAATGAAGAAGCAGAAAAGCATCAGATAATCGAAGCATTGCGGCAAACGGGAAATAACAAGAGCCGGGCAGCTCAACTGTTGGGCATAGACCGCAAAACCCTGTATAATAAACTGAAACTTTACGAAATAGAGAGCTAAAAAGGCTCTTCGCACCGTATACCAACCGCATCAAGTCCGTACCTACTCCGTATCTATACAGTTAGAATAGGTACGGACTTGACACGGAGTTGGTACGGTGTTGGTACGGACTTGGTATGCAATAGAGTACCTTAGTGTGGAATTTCTCCACACCTGATTCCACACTTTCCACACAATTCCACACTGTACCACATATTCCAAAATCTTCAATAGCACTAGTAATCAACAACTTGTTCAATCAGCCTTCTCACTGGCACGGGCTTTGCAACTATATTTTACGTAAGCGTCAAGCTTCCTAAATCAAAAAAAGGAAACCTAAACTCTTAACTATAAAATATATATTTAGTATAACAATTAAAAGCAAATGATTATGAAAAAGTTAGTATTAGTAGCAGCCCTGTTTATGTTTGTTTGTGGTGGTTCTTTCGTGGCAAATGCTCAGGACCCGGTGAAAACTCAACAGCAACAACCGGCAACGGGAAATACTGAAGAGCCCAAAACCGCTGAGCCTGCCAAGGAAGAACCCAAAACAGAAGAACCAAAGGCAGAGGAACCGAAAGCTGAACAACCTGCAGCCAACGCTCCCGCCAATGGTACTCCTGCAACGGAAACACCTGCACAGCCTGCTGAATAATAGTAAGCACACTGCCACAAAAGCCGTTCCCTCCTTGTCTATTCTGGGGAACGGCTTTTGTCGTTTTAGCCCCAACCCTATCATCTATCTTCTTGCAGAAACTTAAATACCTACTTATAAGTACTTCATCCCCCAACGACATCCTTAAATTACCAACAAATAGCGATTTCCTACCTGTCACCATCTCTTTACCTTTGCAAAAAAAATAGTAGTAGCACTACCGTTTTAATATAACATCCCCGATGGCTAACAGATATATATTATTCTTTCTTTTCATTTTAGGCTTTATACAATCAGGATTCTGCCAGCATTATACAATTAAGGGACGGGTTGTTGATAACAAGAACAAGTCTCCAATGGAGTTCGTTACAGTATACTTGCCCGGATACGAATTGTGGGCCATTAGTAATGAAAAAGGAGCGTTCACTATCAATCAAGTACCAGCCGGCAAAGTAAAAATCACTGCACAATATTTGGGATACGTTACGCAGACATTGGATATAGATGTACAGAAAAACATCGAAGACCTACTAATCACACTACAAGAAAATAATCTGACGCTAAATGAAGTGGTGGTTACAGCACAGAAAAAAATAAGTGATCCAACAACTTCATATACGATAGATCGTGCCACTTTGGATCATGCACAAATATTAAATGTCAGCAGTCTCAGCACTCTATTGCCGGGCGGTAAATCAACCGGTGATCAGAATCTGGCAAGCTCTGACGAACGTATCGCTCTACGAAGCGGAAGCAGCGAAATGGGAAATGCTTCTTTCGGCACTGCCATCACAGTAGACGGTGTACGCCTGCAAAACAACTCGGAGATGAGTGAAACAAAAGGTGTCGGTCTGCGCAATATAGGTTCTTCAAACATTGAATCAGTAGAAATCATTACAGGAATCCCATCTGTGGAATATGGAGATTTATCAAACGGAATCGTAAAAATAAATACGCGGAAAGGGAAAACACCGTTTATCATCGAATTGGTCACCCAACCTAAAACAAAACAAATTGCTATAAGTAAAGGCTTTTTGCTTGGAGACAGAGCAGGTACAATTAATACCAGTTTGGAACGCACAAAGTCAACCTCTGACTTGGCCTCTCCACATACTGCCTATGATCGCAATTCTTTAACATTGACTTACTCTAATACCCTGAACCGGAAAGCCCAGCGTCCACTTTCACTGAATGCGGGCTTTACCGGAAACATAGGTGGTTACAATTCTGAAGCCGACCCGGATGCTTTTAAAGATACTTATACAAAAACACGCGATTACACCTTTCGCGGAAACATCGGACTGAACTGGCTGTTGAACAGACCGTGGATAACCAACCTCTCACTGACAGCCTCCATGTCATACTCAGACAAGCTATCTAAAGTAAATACCAATAAAAGCAGTGCATCCACGCAGCCCCTTATTCATAGTACGCAGGAAGGCTACTTCATAGCAAGTAACTATGATGAGAATCCAAATGCTGAAATTATCCTCAGTCCTACCGGATACTGGTATCAACTGGCATATACCGATAACAAACCTGTCAGCTATGCAGTGAAACTAAAAGCCGACTGGGCAAAACGTTGGGGAAAGATTTCCAACAGAATCATGCTTGGGGCGGAACTGAATAGTAGCGGTAACAAAGGCCGGGGACTCTATTACGATGATATGCGCTATGCACCTACTTGGCGTGAATATCGCTATGATGAATTGCCATTTCTTAATAATATAGCAGGCTATCTGGAAGATAGAATAATACTTCCTCTCGGAGAAAACTCTTCTTCCCTGGAATTGACAGCAGGAGTACGTTCGGATATCACCTATATCAAGAACTCCGAATACGGAACAGTAAATAGTTTCTCTCCACGTTTCAATGCGCAATATACATTATGGAAGAATGCAGATAAATGGGTCAGCAATTTAAATGTATATGGCGGTGTAGGTAAATCCGTAAAACTACCTTCATTTGAAGTCCTTTACCCATCACCCTCTTACTCGGATAAACTGGCCTTTGCTCCCGGAACTATGAGTGACGGAACCACTTTCTATGCTTACAGCACGATTCCCTCAAAAGCCATCTATAACCCCGACCTGAAGTGGCAATATACCCGACAAGCAGAGATCGGTATGGAAGCCACCATCAAAGGAACAAGGGTCTCGGTATCAGCTTTCCGGAACAGAACGTACAATCCATACATGCGTACCAATGTATACACACCTTATTCTTATAATCTGACAACTCAAGAGCATCTGAATAATTGCGAAATTCCTTCGGCAAACAGGGTTTACAGTATTGACCAGCAGACAGGTATCGTTACCGTTACAGATAAAACAGGTGCATACCCAAGCCAGGAATTATCTTATAATACCCGCAATACATTCAAATCGAACATCCAATATAGAAACGGTTCACCGGTAGAAAGAATGGGACTCGACTGGATTATTGACTTCGCACAAATCCCCGCGCTGAGAACATCAGTCCGCCTAGATGGAAATTATTACTATTATAAAGGTATAGAAGAAAACCTGATTGCATGGATGCCAAGCTCAGCATCGAATATGGCTGATGGCAACCCATATAAGTATGTGGGTTATTATGGAGGTTCCTCCATAACCTCTACTTCCTCTTCTACTTCTGCTTCCGTTTCTAACGGCAGCTTGTCTAAACAGCTTAATATGAATCTGACTATCACAACGCATATTCCCAAAATACGAATGATCCTCTCTATGAGAATAGAAGGTTCCTTCTATAATTATAAGAAGAATTTGTCGGAATACAGCAACGGAGAAAGTAGAGGCTTTGCCCTGGAGAATGCCGGAGATTACTTTAGTACTGATTATGATATCTACGGAAAAAACAAATATGTAGCTGTTTACCCGCTCTATTACTCTACGTGGGAAGATCCGGATACCCGGATACCTTTTGCAGAGAAATTTGCATGGGCAAAGGAGAATGACACAGCGTTATATAATGAGCTGGCAAAACTCGTAACTAAATCGAGTACATCTTACTATTTTAACCCCAACAAGATTTCCTCGTATTTCTCCGCCAACATTAACCTGACAAAAGAGATCGGAGATTTTGCCTCCATTTCATTCTACGCAAATAACTTCTTCAACCACATGGGACGGGTGAAATCATCACAAGACAATCAGGAATCATCACTCTACAACAGTTCATACATTCCGCAGTTCTACTACGGTTTGTCAATCAGACTAAAATTATAAGTGTTTAATTAAAATAGAAATGAAAATGAAAAAGTATGCTTTTCTAATTCTTAGTGTATTACTCTTTTGCGCAGCGTGCAGCGACGATGAGAATGATGTGTACAAAACCTATCTGGTGACTGTACAACTGGCTTATCCGTCAGGAAGTGAATTAAGTGCAGTAGAAGGAGTTCCGGTAAAGTTAACCGGAAGTACAGGTACTACTTATGATGCTACCACCGATGCCAATGGTAAGGCTGCTTTCACTGTACCGGCAGGTATCTATGAAGCTTCTGCCTCTGAAAAACGCGCTTCAAACGGTTACTCCTTTATACTGAACGGAGTTAAAAGCGGCATCACGGTAACGGAAACGTGGACTGGTGACAGTGTCGTAGAAGTGGCCTTAACAGAATCCAAATCAGGACAAGTTATTATCAAAGAGTTGTATGTAGGCGGATGTCAGAAAGATGACGGTTCCGGAAATTATCAATATGACAAGTATGTTATACTATATAACAATTCAGAACAGGCTGCCACGTTGGAAAACTTCTGCTTAGGAATGGTCAACCCATACAATGCAAACTCTACAATCAACGATTATAAAGACGGAGTACTATCCTATGCCAACGACAACTATATTCCTGCCGGATGTGGAATCTGGTATTTGCCCAGAAACTTAACCATCGAAGCCGGGAAACAAGTAGTTATAGCTCTGAACGGAGCCATCAACCACACATTGACTTACTCTAACTCTGTGAATTTAAGCACTGCAGATTATTGTACATATGATATTGAAGACTTTAGTCAGACAAACTATTACCCCACTCCTTCAGAGAGTATTCCTACTGCAAACTATTTTACAGCTTATAAATATGGGCAAGGAACAGCATGGGTATTGAGCAACCAGTCTCCCGCATTCTTCATTTTCTCGACTCACGATGTCACTCCTGAGGTCTTCGCCAGCAACACAGATTATCATTACACAGCCGATAAAGAAGGTAATGCTGTTTACCGTTGCGCAAAAGTTCCTACAGACTGGATACTGGATGCAGTGGAAGTTTTCAGCCAGGCACAACTGGCCAAGAGTCAAAAGCGCCTGACGCCTGCTATTGATGCTGGATACACAGTCCTGACCAATGCACAGGGCTACACTTCATACCGCAACGTAGACAAACAAGCTACCGAAGCAGTGGAAGGAAATAGTGGTAAACTGGTTTACAGCTATAATTATGGAACAGATGGAAGCACTGATCCAAGTGGTATAGACGCTGAGGCATCTCTGAAGAATGGAGCACGTATCATTTACCAGGATACGAATAATTCGACAAATGATTTCCACCAGCGTAAACAAGCTTCTTTGAGAGATTAATAACTGCCTCTCTTGAACAATTAAACTACGAAAACAGCCCAGTATTGATGCTTATAAATAAGAGAATACTCCTATTCACACTGCTTAGCGGAGCTATCTGCTCCGTCTTTGCAGTGCAATATTCCGACTCTATTGGCTGGAAGAATCTTCCGTATATCAAGCAATCGGAAGCCTGGCTTAACAGTGAGAATGCCGCCGGACTACATACACTGCCTATCCCTCGTATCACTACGGCAGAGGTATACGTAGATAAACAGAACGGAGGATTTATTGATTATTTCCAGTCGGACAATAGCTTGGAATTCGGTGCTCAGGTGGAGTCATTCTATCGTCTCAATTCCAAAGTAGTATTCTACGGGAAAGTAGACTACCGTAACTTTGCGGGCAAAAACATGAGTGGTTCATATTTTATCAATCCGAAGAATACTCCTTTCGACATCGTAGAATATACCGATGAAAATCGGGGAGATAAAAAGCAGGAAAACTATCATCTGGTAGGAGCCGTCAGTGCCGACCTCTCAAAAAAGATAACGATCGGAGGAAAGGTAGATTACACTGCTGCCAATTATGCCAAGCAAAAGGACTTGCGTCATGTCAACAAACTACTTGATATGAATGTGACTGTCGGAGTAAGTTATCTACTCAACAAACAAATTGAGTTGGGGGCAAACTATTATTATCGCCGAAGTACGGAGGGACTGTTACTGGACATGTATGGCACTACTGACCAGATATATAATTCACTGATCAGTTACGGTAGTTTCTTCGGGGTTATGGAACAGTTCGGAGAAAACGGATATACAAAAGAGGGTGAAGAAAAACCATTGTTCAATGAATATCATGGAGGAGCCTTACAATTGAAATGGCACATTCTTCCAAAACTTCAATTCTTTAATGAATTTGCCTATAAATCACGTAGTGGATATTATGGTAAGAAATCTCCTGCCACAGTAGTTTATAGCGAACATGAGTCTGATATACTGTCGTATAACGGAACACTAACTTTACAAGAACGGAAAAATTTGCATTCCCTGCACATTGATTTCCAACAAGAAACATTGAACAATTTCGAGAATATTTATCGGTATAACAATGAAGGTGGTGGTATCAATAATGTAGATTATTACGGAACGCTGGATACCACAGACAAGACCACTTTGAATCTGAGTGCTGAATATAGAGGCAACTTTTTGGTAACAGACGGATGTCCTGCATGGGTGGCAAAAGGCAGCTTTTCTTATTTCAGCAGAGAACTTACAGCTTCTATGTATCCGTATTACCGGAAACAGGATATCACCTCCACAACATTTCATTTGTCAGGTGAACACAACATATGTCACTCAAAAGATATGTATAGTCTATATTTAGGCGGAACATACGTTTTGGGTAATGGAAACGCCCTAAAAGACGGAACCTATGCCACTCCGTCGGAGAGCCAGTCCGCCCCCAAAAGTATGGATACGTTTCTGCACCAAGAATTTGAATACCTTACCTGCAAACGGCTGAAAGGGGAAATCGGCTTCAAATACGCGCATGCAATAGGTGCAAAAGGTATGAAAGGATATACTTCTATCCGCTACGCCATGACTAAAGCATTCGACGTGGAATATTCGAAAGGGAGTCAACGCCATGAGCTGACGTGGACTTTGGGAGTTACTTTTTAACAACAATAATGATTAACAATAAACAAAAAACAACAATGAGAACTAAAACATTATCAATCGCAGCCGCCATCATGGCATTATTCTTTATCGGAACTTCTTGCAGCAACAAGCAGAAGAGCACTGAAGAAACCGCAACCACCGAACAGGCCTCCGGTGCCATGGAAATAGACGATCTTCTGGCTAACGCCGAGTCACTGACCGACCAGGAAGTCACCATCGAAGGTGTATGTACACATGCCTGCAAGCACGGCGCCACCAAAATCTTCCTGATGGGTAGCGACGACACACAGACCATCCGTGTAGAAGCAGCCAAACTGGGTTCTTTCGATACGAAGTGCGTCAACAGCATCGTTCGCGTCACCGGAACCCTGAAAGAACAACGTGTGGACGAAGCTTATCTGCAACAATGGGAATCACGCTTGAAAGCTGCCGCTGCCGAAAAGCACGGTGAAGGCGAAGCCGGATGCAGCACTGAGAAGAAAGCACGCGGCGAAACAGCCAATACGCCCGAAGCACGTATCGCTGACTTCCGCGCCAAAATAGCCAAGCGTCAGGCCGAATCAGGAAAGCCCTATCTGTCATTCTATTATATGGAAGCCGCCAACTATGAAATTCAGTAAGGCGGGAACCGCATTTCGGAAATGGAGCCGGATAATCCACCGGGACTTCTCATTCTTCTTCTCGGGGATGGTATTGATATATGCCATCTCCGGAATTGTGATGAACCACCGGAATACGATCAATCCCAATTACTCGGTAGAACGACAGGAATATACCATTACCGAAGTGATGCCACCGCAAGCCGGAATGGAAAAGGATGATGTCCTGAAGCTGCTGGCACCACTCGGTGAAGAAAAGAACTATACCAAACATTACTTCCCGAAGGAAAACCAGATGAAGGTATTCCTGAAAGGCGGTTCCAACCTGATGGTCAATCTGCAGACCCAGCAAGCCGTTTACGAGAAGCTGACACGTCGTCCGTTGATAAGCGCCCTGACCAAGCTGCATTACAATCCCGGAAGATGGTGGACTCACTTCGCAGATGTGTTTGCCGTAGGACTCATCATTATTACCGTCACGGGAATGGTGATGCTGAAAGGACCAAAAGGCTTGTGGGGACGCGGAGGTATAGAACTTGCAGCAGGTATACTGATTCCGTTACTTTTTCTATTTCTATAAACGACTCAAGCTTCGCATATAGCCCGAGGTATAAACATTGGTTAGCAGTCTAATTATCAAAGCATTGCATTTACCGAGCATTTACCGCAAGAGGTAAAAGCATTTACCGCCGCATGTAACGACCTTTACCGCTTATTGTAACGCTCTTTACCTCGGTATGTAACGACCTTTACCCCGGCATGTAAATGGAGTTACCATTTGGGGTAAATGGAATTACCTACAGGAGTTCCGAGATCAATCCATGCAGCTAACGAGTAATTAAAATAGGTTCAATACTAAAAACAAAAGATATCAATGGAGAATATCATTGAATGCAATAACCTGACGCACTATTATGGCAAACGGTTAATTTACGAAAACCTCAGCTTCAGCGTGCCTAAAGGGCGCATCCTGGGACTGCTGGGGAAGAATGGTACAGGAAAAACCACAACGATCAATATATTGAGCGGTTACCTGAAACCCCGCTCCGGCCAATGCTCCATCTTCGGACAGGACATTCAGACGATGCACCCCTCAACACGCCGTAACATCGGTCTGCTCATCGAGGGACACGTGCAATATCAGT
Source organism: Bacteroides intestinalis DSM 17393 (assembly GCF_000172175.1). Taxonomy (NCBI): domain Bacteria; kingdom Pseudomonadati; phylum Bacteroidota; class Bacteroidia; order Bacteroidales; family Bacteroidaceae; genus Bacteroides; species Bacteroides intestinalis. The sequence goes on from NZ_ABJL02000008.1 coordinate 3,318,010, forward strand.
TCATGACCATCCGGGAGATTGAGAAGTTTTATTCTGCTTTCTATCCGGGACAGTGGCGCAAAGAAGCGTACTACGACCTGATGGACAAACTGAAAGTAGCTCCCGGACAGCGCATCTCGCGTATGTCGTGCGGACAACGTTCGCAAGTGGCACTGGGACTTATCCTGGCGCAAAACCCGGAATTGCTGGTACTGGACGATTTCTCTCTCGGTCTGGACCCCGGCTACCGCCGCCTCTTCGTGGACTATCTGCGTGACTATGCCCGCTCGGAAAACAAAACTGTTTTCCTGACCTCGCACATCATTCAGGATATGGAACGCCTGGTAGACGACTGCATCATCATGGATTACGGACGTATCCTCATCCAGCAACCCGTAAAGGAACTCCTGGACACGATACGCCGCTATACCTGCACGTTGCCCGAAGGTTACAAGATGCCGGAAGATAAGGATTTCTACCATCCGTCTCTTATCAGAAACACGCTGGAAACCTTCTCGTTCCTGCCTCAACAAGAAGTAGAGACTCGTTTCAAAGCCCTGCAAGTGCCTTACAGCGATTTGAAATGCGAGACTGTAAACCTGGAAGATGCTTTTATCGGACTGACGGGAAAATACTGATTAAATGATGAATTATAAATTATGAATTATGAATTACTATGCAGAGCAGGAAGTCTGTTTCTACCTCACGATTCATAACTCATAACCCATAATTCATAATTAATAACTCATAATTCATAATTAACTAACATGAACGCTATATTTTATAAAGAATGGATTAAAACCCGCTGGTATCTGTTGCTTGCACTGCTTGTAACGCTCGGTTTTGCCGGATACTCGATGTTGCGCATCAACCGTGTTGCCAGCATGAAAGGCGTGGAACACGTTTGGGAAGTTATGCTGGCACGGGATACCGTATTCGTGGATTTACTGGAATTTATTCCTCTATTGGTCGGGATACTGCTTGCTCTGGTACAATTCGTACCCGAAATGCACCATAAATGCCTGAAACTGACATTGCATCTGCCCTACCCGCAACTGCGGATGATTAACCTGATGCTGCTCTACGGACTGGTAGTGTTACTTATCTGCTTTGCCGCCAACTACCTGCTGATGACGGTTTACATGCAAGGCGTCCTGGCTCCGGAACTTTATTCGCGGATTCTGCTGACAGTTCTTCCCTGGTATTTGGCAGGTATTGCCGCTTATCTTCTGATTTCATGGATATGCCTAGAACCGACCTGGAAACGCCGCGTCCTCAATCTGGTAATCTCTGTATTGCTGTTGCGTATCTTTTTCCTGGCTCCGGCACCGGAAGCCTACAACGCTTTCCTGCCCTGGCTGGCAATCTACACCCTGCTCACGGCAAGTCTCTCATGGCTCTCCATTGCACGGTTCAAGGCAGGAGAACAAGATTAACAGGTTATACATTCACTATTAAGAACGAAAAAGACAATGAAACGTTTTAGTCAAATATTCTTATACATCACCATTGCATTGCTCATTATCTGGCAGTTGCCTTGGTGTTATTCTTTCTTTGCGGCAAAGCCATCGAAGGTTCCTTTTTCCATGTACAGTTGTGTCCTCGGCGACTTCCTCTCCATGGGCAATGAAGATGGCAAAGGCGTGGTACGGCGCGACCAGTCCGGTAATGTATATACACAGGAGCAGACGGACAGTATTCTCCCGTTCTTCTACATGCGCCAGCTTATGGCGGATGAGCGGTTCCCGGACAGCATCAATGGTGTTGCCGTCACTCCGCGCGAAGTGCAGCTTACGAATTTCAGCTTCCGCTCGGCAGCTTCGGATATCAATGCCTCCAAGATAGAACTTTATCCTTTGCTGGAGAGTATGTCGGGACGCGTGGATCTGATTATGCCCGATGATGTGTTCCGTATCACCTCGAAAGGAATTGAATTTATCGGTATGAAAACCAATACGGTAGATGCTGACAAAAGCCAACTGTTCACAGAGGCTATGGTGAAGAAAGGGTTTAAATTCCCTGCCCGCCGGTTGGCTGGTAATCCCACCACTCGCAAGGAGTACGATGAAGGTTATCTGATTTTAGACAATGAAGGAAGACTTTTCCATCTGAAACAAACGAAAGGACGCCCGTATGTACGTGCTATTTCCCTGCCGGAAGGCTTAAATGCGAAGTATCTTTTCATCACGGAGTTCAAGGACCGCAAGACGCTGGGTTTCCTGACGGATATGGATAACAACTTCTATGTGCTGAACAATAAGACTTATGATGTGATCAAGACCGGAGTTCCTTCTTTCAACCCTGAAGAGGATGCCCTGTCTATCTTCGGAAATATGTTCGACTGGACAGTTTGTGTGAAAACAGCCGATGCGGACGAATATTATGCACTGGATGCGGATGATTATTCGCTTATCAAGTCCATCAGCTTCCCAAGAAAGAGTAACAGCATACCGGGATTACGTTTTACTTCCTCTCAGGATAAATATGTGAAGCCACGCTTCTGATAAGAGGGTAAAGCCATAAATAGAAATGCGTCAAAAGACTATCCTGTCTTTTGACGCATTTCTATTTTATAGTAAGCTCTTTCCTATATCATCTGAAAGCCTTGCCAAAGATTCGTCGGCGGCACAGGTGCCTCCACTTCAATCATTTCTTTAGATACCGGATGCACAAAACTGATACGACGTGCATGCAGGCAAATACTTCCATCCGGATTGGAACGGGCAAAGCCATACTTCAAGTCTCCCTTGATAGGACATCCCATCTTTGCCAGCTGGCATCGTATCTGATGATGCCGCCCGGTCTTCAGATCCACCTCCAACAGAAAGTAATTATCCGACTTACCTATCAACCGATAGTGCAGGATAGCCTTTTTACTCTTCGGCACTTCCTTATCATAAGCATAACTTTTGTTCTGCTTCTCATTGCGCACCAGATAATTCACCAATTCTCCTTCCGGCTCCTTCGGGGCATTCTTTACGATAGCCCAGTAAGTCTTCTTCACCTCACTGGTTTTGAACATTTCATTGAGGCGGGACAACGCCTTGCTGGTCTTGGCAAATACAACAAGACCGCTCACGGGGCGGTCCAGCCGGTGGGTAACACCGATGAAGACATTACCGGGTTTCTGGTATTTCTCCTTCAGATACTGCTTTACGATTTCCGAAAGCGGCGTATCCCCCGTCTTGTCTCCCTGAACGATCTCGGAAGCGGTCTTGTTGACTATAATGATATGATTGTCCTCGTATACGACAGTCATACGCTTTCTTACATATTCATACCACCATCTACCTGAATCACCTGTCCTGATACATAAGAAGACATATCAGAAGCCAGGAAGGTAGCAATGTTTGCCACGTCTTCGGGAGTACCACCACGACGCAAAGGAATCTTCTTTGCCCATTCGGCTCTTACCTCGTCAGACAATGCAGCAGTCATATCGGTCAGGATAAAGCCCGGAGCGATAGCGTTGGCACGGATACCGCGAGAACCTAATTCCTGTGCGATAGATTTAGCCAAGGCAATCATACCTGCTTTGGAAGCTGCATAGTTGGCTTGTCCGGCATTGCCGTGAACTCCTACAACAGAAGCCATATTGATTATGCTACCAGCTTTCTGGCGCATCATAATCGGAGTACAAGCATGAACGAAATTGAAAGCGGATTTCAGGTTAACGTTGATAACCATATCCCATTGTTGCTCGCTCATACGCATCATCAGACCGTCACGGGTGATACCTGCATTGTTTACCAAAATATCGATGCGGCCAAAGTCTGCATGAATAGCTTCTACCACCTTGGCAGTATCTTCAAAATTAGCAGCGTTTGAAGCATAACCTTTAGCTTTCACGCCCATTGCTTCAATTTCCTTTGCCGTATTCTCTGCATTTTCATCAATCACCAAGTCAGTGAATGCGATATTTGCTCCTTCAGAAGCGAACTTTAATGCGATAGCCTTACCGATACCGCGTGCAGCACCAGTTACAATGGCTGTTTTTCCATCTAATAATCCCATACTTTTTTAATTATTGATTAAAGTTATTCTTTTCTACGCAGTGCTCCGAACACGATGTTCTCAACGTATTGTCCACGTGTTTCATCGGTCAGTTTAGCACCTATATGCCCACGTATGTAAGGCACTTCAATACCTTTCACACTGTAATGCACCAATTCGGCAGTCATGTCGATATCGTCAACCAGAAACACCCCTTTCTCCACGCCCTCACGGAGAACATCCTTGAAAAGCTGTATTTCTTTGGCATCAAAACGTTTTCGCACCTTCTCTACCCTCCATATATCACGGAAAAAGGTAGCACGGAGTGTTCCATTCCGGTACACCACCTCTTTCACGGCATCCAGGCGGGTATAAATCATTTCGATTATCTTCTGATCGGGCGAGATATCTTTCTCTACCACCCGCTTCATTATATCCGAAAGGATGTCCAGCTCCGATTCGACAACAGCCATATAGATCTCTTCCTTACTTTTAAAATAGGTATAGAGCGTCCTTCTACCTTTCTTTGAAGCAAGGGCGATATCGTTCATCGTGGTATTCTCAACACCCATCTTTGCAAATAGCTGACGGGCTACATCCACTAATTTAGCTTTTGTCTTCGATACGGCCATATATTAATAATTGCACATTGCTTAATAATTTGAGCAAAAGTAAAACATTTCTGTATACCACACAAGAAAACGCAGATTTTATTAACATTCGGTCACAGGAAGAGGATAAAAAAGCATATTTACTATAAAGCTACTTATCAACATGTTAGGCTATATGTTACACTTTTTAGGAAAAATAAGATGGATTTTATTTGTTTATTCCACAAAAAGCCGTACCTTTGCACCCGTTAAACATCGCGGAGTGGAGCAGTTGGTAGCTCGTTGGGCTCATAACCCAAAGGTCATTCGTTCGAGTCGGATCTCCGCAACTAAATAAAAAAGACCGTTTTTCAACGGTCTTTTTTCGTATTCTAGCAATACCTATTGTTATTTCACAACTACTGTCGCTGCTTCTTTCAACTTTATATCCAATGAAGCGCCTTCCGATTGAGGCATCCAAAGTACCTGTCGACATTCGCCTTTCTCCAAAGTACATTTTTGATTACCATGAGCATATAGATATTCCGTATCAACATGGAAAGAACTTGCATTCACATTCCAACTCCGTATCCCGTTCAAATGAAGATACAAATTGTCCGCTTTGCCAGTATTAAACAACCACGCACCATTCTGGACTGTTAGAGCTCTAAAATTACAGTCATTTATGGTAGCATAATCTTGCACCATCAAAGACAATGAATCGCGGGTTAACCCTTCAACAGTCATTTTTTGAGCTTCAAGACTGGTCTGTAAGAACTGAACATGATCCGGCAGAGCTATAGTCATCTCTTCGGAGCGTAAATAAAGCCAATACAGGTCATGATATTTCTTTTCAAGCTTATCATTAGGAAAATCAAATACGATACGTAATGTATCTCCAACTGAGTTCATCGTCATAAATTCATCCATACCGGAAGCATAAGTGAAAGTTCCCTGTCCAGCTTCGGCAGGAGTAATTTTCAAAGGGAGCTCTCCAAATGCCGGCATTCTTATTCCCTTCTTTTCGCCCTCGCCGGTAGTGATGATATTTCTAATTGCCACCATCTGTATAACTTTGCATTCCGGCAGTTGAACCGTCTTCTTTTCTCCTTTAATATCCAGGAAATTATTATCCCAACCTGTAACTTGCATAGAGGCGTAGAATATGCCAGCGCACACCACAACCAATCCGGTAAGCAACATTCCAAATATTATATAAGTTGTTCGTTTCATAATCTTCTTCTTTATTTTTGTTTCTTACTAAATTCCCGATACATAGCGGACATATCTTCCGCCGAAATACCGAGGGTATACATCTGCTTAAAGAAATAATCTACTTCTTCTTTGAGGAAATACTCTTTGCGCAATGAAAGGATTAACGCGCGAGCACCGGAAGCAACAAAATAACCGATACCACGTTTGTTATAGATAACTTCCTGCGATTGCAGATAATCGTATGAACGCATCACCGTATTGGCATTCACCTCTACCACAGCTGCATATTCTCTGACGGATGGTATGCGTTCCTCTTCCCGATATTGCCCGAGAAGTACCTCGTCACAAATGCGATCTGCTATTTGAAGATAGATGGCTTTACTTTCTTTAAAATTCATACTTACCAGCGGTTAATGATTTCAGACTCTTTAAAACGGAAATAGGCAACTATCCAGTTAAAGACGGCCATTGCGAAAAAGATTACCGTAGTTGAGAGTGTCATCGTTTCATCCGATACGGTCTGATTTACTCCACCACTGCGACCTTCAAATAGCATTTTCGCTAATACTGAGCCTATCGCTATATAAACTATAGCAATCACAACAATAGCTGAAAAAGTCTTCACAAATGAATTCTTTGGCCAAATGGAGCTACCCAAAACAAACAGGGACTGTGCAAAGAAATAAGCACTTACTCCCAACATGAAATAATTGCAATCATCGAAAACCGTCCAGAATTGTCCTTTTCCTACCAGATGGGAAAGCGGAGTAGAAGCAATAATGCCTTTCAACTCGGGATAACTAATCATATAAACTGTTACACGTGTCCAGTCCGCCAGTTTGAAAGCTATTAGAAATACGATAAGGAAACCGAAGGTAAATACCAGCCAACGTGAGAAAAACTTTTCGAACATTGTGGCAGGAATCATCAACATAGCTATCCGGCTCGTTTTAGTCTTCATGCGCTCCATTATAAACGAAGCACTCAAAAGCCCCATAATAACAAGTGCCCAGACGAAAGCTCCTAACTCAAAATTCCAGATAGGATCCTGAGTTACCCCTCTATTAATCAGACCTTCCGGATAATTATATTGAAAATATCCGTTCCATACGAAAGCAATCGCCATTATACCGTACATCATTACGAAGCGGAGCAAATTTGCCTTCCAACTCTCCACCATTTCTTTGCGACATAAGTTCACAAAACGGGGTGCACTAAAAAAGGTATCGCGTATCATTGTTCATTCTGTTTAGGGTGAAACATTCCTTTTATTTTCTCAGGGTCCGTAAGCGCAGCACCGAACAACAATTCAAGATTGATCTCCGACTCTTCATCATCCGTATTCGGCAACATCAAGAAATTACCCTGTATGGAAGGAAGCGTGTAAATTGCTGCTTCTGTCAATTCGCGGTCATCACTTTCAACGAAAAGAAACTTACTACAGATGTTGGCAGTGGATGCGTCAAGCAACACATGACTATTATCCATGATCACCACATGATCCAGTATCTTATCAATATCCCGCACCTGATGGGTAGAGATAATAATAGTTCTATCGTCCGACATGCCCGAAGCAATAAACTTACGGAACTGGCTCTTACCCGGAATATCAAGACCATTGGTCGGTTCATCCATAATCAACAGTGAGGTGTGGGTAGCCAATGCAAAGCTCATAAAGACTTTCTTCTTCTGCCCCATAGACAAGGCTCCCAGATCAATATCCTGCTCCATTTCAAAGTAATGCAAATATTTCACCATATCCTCCTTACTGAAACGGGGATAGAACTGACTATTCAGCTCCACGTAGCTAACTAAAGATATAGGAGGTAATTCAAATTCTTCGGGAACCAGGAACATATCCTGTAGTGTGATAGGCAACCGACGACGTACATCGGTATCATGGTACATTATTTTCCCACTCTTAGGAGTAAGCAAACCGCTCATCAGATAAAGCAGTGTAGATTTGCCGGCACCGTTCTTTCCCAGTAACCCGTATACCCTACCTCTCTCTAATGAGAGCGAAAAATCGTGCAGGACTTCTTTTTTCCCCCGACGATAACTGAACGAAATGTTTTCTACCTGTAGCATACTTATATGTTTTTATAGGTGGCAAGGAAATAAGATACAAGAAGAAGGCCTTGTCAACTGGTATCTGACACCTTGTTAATTCCAATATTAGTGTATTAGTTTATTAGTACGCCGCAAAGGTAGATAATCTTTTTAATAATCCAAGCGTTTACAGAAAAAAACATAAAAAAAGGAGGAGCTAAGAATCACTCTCCACTCCTCCCGACACGACAAACAACTAAAATTGTTGCTATTTGATGCCTTCCAACGCCTTTTTGGCAGTAGCATTGGTGGGGTCTATAGCCAGAATTTTATTCCAGAACTCTTTTGAAGTAGGATAGTCGCTCTTTAACAGATAGTAGTAGCCCAGATAACTGTAGCACTCTATCAACGCAGAGTTATACTTCGGTTCATTTTTACTCAGCAGCATGTCCATTACCTTTTCGTAATAAGGTTTCGCCAGCCCGTCAGTAGTTTCGGGGTCCATGGCAGAATTGGTCCGGGCACGCCACATTTCTCCCAGATAACTGTCGGGAGCTTGTTCGGAAACAAGGGTGAACACAGAGTCAGCAGACTGCAATGCCAGTTTACGGTCGGCAGGCTGCACGGCGAGCGAGTCCGAAGACGTGCCCTGTCCGTAATAAAGACGTCCTAACTGGAATAATGTTTCAGGAGTCTTCTTGTCTTTGGCTAATGCATCGTAATATTTACGGTACGCAGCAATAGCCTCTGCATAATTATTATTCATTTCATGGGCATCGGAGATTTCACGCCACAAGTCTACTTGCGTACCATCTTTCTCTAATGCTTTACCATATTCTATAATAGCTTCATCGTATTTCTTCAATGCACTCAGCAGAGCACCATAATAACGGTAATCCAAGTAAGAATAATCAGCACGGTCCGAAGCATTAAAGAAAGCATGAGCAGCCTTCTCCGCATCTTCATAGCGTTTCAGATCCGTATTGTTATACATGACAAGACGGTTGAAAGCAGCGTGACGGGCATTCTTCTGCAAACCTTTCTGAGCAACCTGTAATGACTTCTCAAAATCATGATTAAGGAACAGTGCAAAAGCATATTTCAGCATATCATCTTCCGTAGCAAGAGGCGTATCGATGAACTTAGCATACATTTCAGCAGCTTTGCCGAAACGATTGCTGGAATAGTATACCTCCGCCAGTTCCCTATCGGCTTCCAGACAATTCGGATCTACAGCTTTGAGTTGTTCCAACTTCTCAATAGCCAGTGCAGGACTGGCAGACTTATAAGCCTGTGCATACTTCAGATAAGCCTCCTTACAATTCGGGTCAAAATAGATGGCTTGCTCATAAAGCTGGCAAGCTTGCCCTATATTTTTTTGTGCAAGAGCAATATCACCCTCCAACACAGATACCTTGGGATCTTTATTATCGGCTTTCTTCGCCATTGCCAGGTATTCCTGAGCTTCGGTAAGCTTCCCGGCATCCAGATAAACATGGGCTACGGAAGTTACAAGATCCACATTCTTTTTGTTTTTCCCTTTCAGCAATTCCCCTACTTCTTCAGAAGCTTGTGCAGGATTTGTCTGAATCAGGCTTTTCATTTTATCTACCCCAGCCTGCCATTCAGGTACAGGCGTTTGTGCGGAAAGTGTGCCGGCCAACAGCAACGCTCCCATACTAAGAACTAACATCGTTTTCATAATAGCATTCATTTTAGTTATTTATCTTTTATATTCACCACCCGTACCGGTTGGGTAGCGGGTACTAATCCCGACTTTAAAATAATCCGCTGTCCCCGGTCGGATGCGAGGAAAGAAGCAAATCCCCACGGAAGTGCACTTCGCGGATCGTTCAACAGGGCATAGATGCTGCGTGTCAACGGATAATCACCGTAAAACAAATATGCCTGATAGGGTTTGAAACTGTTTTCCGGCGTTGCCTTGTCGGCAGCACTGACGGACATCACCCGTACTTCTTTGCTGAAGGAGAGTCCAGTACTGTCATTGCGGTCGCTCAGCCAATTCACGCCGATAATACCGATAGCATCAGGAGTCTTTGACACAAAGTCAATGACCTCTCTATTAGTCTTCAACGCCTTTATCTGGTCTGACAGTGGAGCACCCTTACAAATAGAATCTACAGCAAAACGAACGGTACTGGAATTCTTGTTATCAAATACCAGACGAATATCTTTCAGCTGAGATGCCGGATAAATTTCTCTCCATTGTGTGGTCTTTCCCGTCAGGATGTCGCGAATATCATTCACGGTAATTAGCGTATCAGGATTATCTTTATTGGTAATCAACGCTAACCCATCCGTAGCAATCTTTATCTCCTGCGGGAAGAACTTCCGGCTGTTGAAAGAGTTCATCTCCTCCGGTGTCAGTCTGCGGCTGGTGATTGCCAACCGCAGACTGTCCTTGAGCAATAGATTGACGGCTTCTACTTCCGTCACATAACGGGGCACAATTCCTGCCAAAGGAAATACACCTTCAAATACATCCACCTCTTCCTGCACGATAGGCTGGAAGCTTTCGTCCGCAGCAATTGCTATCACGCCGGAAGTGTACGTATCCGTCAGTCCGTCCTTGGACTTACTTTGGCAGGCAGACACTAGAATCAGTATCACCGCCAAACCTAAAAGTTGAAGTTGTTTCACCGTTTTCATGACACACACATTATTATTGCAACTTAAACACAACTGGTATTGTATACTTCACCGACACTGCTTTACCATTCTGCTTACCGGGAATCCACTTCGGCATAGACATGATCACGCGGACAGCTTCTTTGTCCAGATAAGGGTCTACACCTCTCAGTACATTCACATCACGTACACGTCCGTCGGCACCCACCACAAACTGGCAAGTTACACGGCCTTGTGTTCCGTTTTCCTGAGCGATAGTCGGATACTTCATGTTTTTGCTGATGAACTGCATCATCTCTGTCTGACCACCGGGGAACTGAGGCATTTGCTCTACCATATCGAAAACCTTTTCAGGTTCCGGTTCAGCCTGTGTTACCACTTGCTTCAGGTCGGCAATATCCTTACCATGCTCTTCGTCATTACCTTTCACGTCAGCGATAGAAATAGTCACCTTCGTTTCCGCCAATTCATGCTGGCTCTTAATTTCATCCTCATCTCTCACTTCCTCGTCTTTCTTGATGACGGGAGCCGTAAATTTGATAGAACTCTTCAGTGCAGGAGGCGGGGGAGCAACCGGCTCCACTCTTTTCATTTCTTCCTGCTTAATTTCCGGTTCTTCCAATTGAGATAAGGTAGTCACCTCAGTCATCACTTCTTTCTGTTTCGGCGTAGCCATCTTAATCAAGGTAGGGATACTGAATCCTACCAATGCGATGACGATCACCAGTATCACAGCAATGTTATGACGCTTCGGAGATTTCTCTCTTAACTGATAAGCACCATAGGCTTTATTCTTGCCACTGAATATCAGGTCACACCATTCCGAAGAACTTAAATCTACTTTAGCCATATTCTTACTTTTTTAGGTGTTACACATTATTCGGCAATGTTCTGCGACAATTCTCCCTTGCTATCATAGTTCTTTATCAGGAACTCATCGGCTTCGGCGATATCCGTAATCACATACTTACCTATATTACATATCTGCATTTCATCGAGTGCATCAATCAGATTCTTGTACGAAGCATCATCTGTGGCTTTGATAATTACGGTCGGAGTATCCTTTCCGCTCTTAATTTCACCCAGTTTCTTCGTAAATTCTTCCTCTGATATCTTAAGATCCAGTTTCTGCTGTTTCAAGTTATTCACTTCATTTACAGCAGCTCTATTACGTTGCAAAAGCATTGCTCTCAGACCGTCCGCTTGATAGGTTGTTTCCTTCAGCGAACTGTAGTCCTTATAGTTGGGCTCTCCATCGTAATAATACAATTTATTGTCACCTCCCAACAGTAATGTGATAGCTTGTGAAGCCTTCACTTTCGACTGCTGTTCTTCTGTGACGTTCTTATCATTGCTCGGCATGCTTATCTCCATAGTCTGAGGTTTACTCAGTGAAGTACAAAGCATAAAGAAGGTAATCAGCAACATATTCATGTCCACCATCGGTGTAAAGTCCACCCTGACGGTCATTTTCTTTTGCTTATTTTTTCCGCCTTTTTTCTTATTGCCGCTTTCTTGTATTTCAGCCATAATATTTCCTTTCTGTTAGTCTTCAGAAGTAGTCTTCAGAGAAGTAATCAGGTTATACCGGTTCTCTCTGAGGTCCTGAAGTGAGTTCATCACATTCTTGATTACGGAATAAGGAGTATTGGCATCCGCCTTGATGGCGATACGTAAATCTTTGTTCGTAGCACGGGCATTACGTACCCAAGCTTTAAACTGATTATCGATACTGTCGGTAGGTATCCCCTCATTCTTTAACACAGCGTCTTGCTGATCCTGCGGCAAATCGAGGTACTTCTTCATACTCTTCATCGGCACTCCGAAAGTAGATGCCAATGAGAATTTCTTAGTTTCCTCCGGAGTGAAAGTCACCCCATATTCTTGCCCCATTGCTTCCAGCACCTCGCGCAAGTCAGACTGTTTGTCCAGACTCATAAACACTTTTCCGTCCGGATCGACCAATATCTGCAGGATATTCGTTTCCGGGATCTTAATCTCGGATACGGAAGCCGGAGTGGTAACTTGTACCGGCTCTTTCTTCACGAACGTAGACGTCAGCATGAAGAATGTCAGCAGCAATACAGTTACGTCACTCATCGCCGTCATGTCGATGAACGTACTTTTCTTTTTTATTTTCGCTCTACCCATAATTGTAGTATTTTAAAAGGGTTCGACCGATCTATTTATGCGTAGCTGCAAATGTCTGCACAATAGAGAAACCAACCTCGTCAAGGCTGTAAGTTAACTTATCAATCTTATTGGTATAATAGTTATAGGAGATAACGGCCAATGCACCGGTTAAGATACCGAAAGCAGTATTAATCAAAGCCTCGGAAATACCTTGTGACAATGCCATTGAGTCAGCAGAACCTCCGGCAGCCAAAGCGGCAAACGAACGGATCATACCGATAACTGTACCAAGCAATCCCATCAATGTACCCAGAGTAGTGATAGTACCGATAATAGGTAAATTCTGCTCCATCATTGGCAATTCCAGTGCAGTAGCTTCTTCCAGCTCTTTCTGGATAGCAAGCAACTTCTGGTCTTTGGCAAGAGTCGTATCATTTTCCATTTCAGCATACTTCTTCAGAGTAGCATTTACTACATTAGCAACAGAACCACGTTGATTGTCACAAAGTTCCTGAGCCTTCTTCATATCGCCAGCAGCCAGAGCAGCTTTAATGTTAGCAACGAATTTAGCCAATGAACCTTTACCGAAAGCAGCACCAATTGCAATGTAGCGTTCAATACTCAGTGCGATAACAGTCAGCAAGAGAGTCTGAATAACCGGAACGATGAATCCACCTTTATAGATAGTACCGAGGAAGTTCCCTGGCAGCGGATGATTGTTCGGGTCATTGTTCATAAAGTTAGAGGGATTTCCCAACACAAAGTGAAAAATAAGCACGGCAACGATAAAGCAAATTACGATTACCCAACCGGCTGATTTGATGCCTTTAAAAGAGGCAGATTTCTTTTGAATAGTTTCCATGATGAAAAATTTAAATGGGTTTGTATTAAAATTGATTTTTAAAAATTATGCGCATGGATATAGTTCTCCCCTTCACAGCATGAACACGCCGCTAACACCCGTATAACCCACCCCAAGACATAGGGTTGTAAAAGGTCACCTACTTTCAGCCATATTTAGGGAAAGGAGTAAAGGGAAAAAGGAAAAACTAATAAAAGGAAGTTTAAATCACAATCCGCCGCAAAGTATAGATGTAGTATTCACTACTAAAAGAAGTGTAATGCGGATCTTTATCTGAATAGTATAATTTAGATTGATCGTGTACCAATAAGTTATGGTGAGATGAAATTAACAGAATCCCCTTCATAAAAGATGCAGTTTCAACAGCTCTGCGAAAACGATAGGGATTAAAAGAATATCTTTCAGAGATAGGTTTGTTTCCAAGTTCTGCATCCGTAGTCCACATAAACTTGGAATTAGTAAATAAGCTTCGTGTATTATTAGCGACATTATCTGAAGAAGCATTCTTTAATGATGATGAAGAAGTACTCACCTCACATGTAGATGCTGCTTTATCAACCATCCCCGTAAAGTTGACGGCTCTGCTACTGAGACTATAGGTCACCATAAGTAGCACAAATACCAAGAATGTCTTTACAGTTGTTCTCATGTCGCTTTCAATTCTATTAGTAACAACAGCTAATGACTGTTTTTTGTTTTACTAAAATCGAATTTTCTTTTAATAAAAAAATAATGTTCAGTAAATAAAGGATTTATAGTACCTTTTAAGACGAAGTAAAGGTACGAATAAAACACCAAATACGAAAGCAAAGATAAGATATAATTTCTTGATTTTAAGTAGTTTTAATCATTAATTCCGAACTATAATCAGGTGCTATTACAAGATAATACAACAATGCATATTCTATTATAAGTATGCAATTAAAATGTAAAAACAGCACTAAATATTCTTTCCATCAGTACACAAAAGATAGGGGAGTAGGTGAGAAAAAGGTTCCTTATTCTTATTATTAATAGGCAGTATATTGTTTACCTGCCACCTCTTCCTGCAGGTACTCTTCCTCCAGGAGGAGGAGAATTGAATAGAACAGTAGAGGGTAAATACAAAAAGCCCCCATATCTTTCGATATGGAGGCTTTCCTGAAAAACGGCAACTACCTACTCTCCCACTTGACGCAGTACCATCGGCGTGATCAGGCTTAACTTCTCTGTTCGGAATGGGAAGAGGTGGAACCCTGATGCTATAGTCACCTGAATAAGTCAGACACGATGTAAAAAGTAAAGTCAGAAAACTGAACGTATATATCCGCCATACAAGGCAAGAACCAAAAGTGAACGGGCAATTAGTAATGCTCGGCTATGATGTTACCACCTGTACACCTGCATCCTATCAACGTCATCGTCTTTGACGACCCTAAGAAATCTAATCTTGTGGCTGGCTTCGTACTTAGATGCTTTCAGCACTTATCCAATCCCGACTTAGATACCCAGCAATGCACCTGGCGGCACAACTGGTAAACCAGAGGTCAGTCCAACACGGTCCTCTCGTACTAGTGTCAGAGCCACGCAAATTTCATACGCCCACGATAGATAGAGACCGAACTGTCTCACGACGTTCTGAACCCAGCTCGCGTGCCACTTTAATGGGCGAACAGCCCAACCCTTGGGACCTTCTCCAGCCCCAGGATGTGACGAGCCGACATCGAGGTGCCAAACCCCTCCGTCGATATGAGCTCTTGGGAGGGATCAGCCTGTTATCCCCGGAGTACCTTTTATCCTTTGAGCGATGTCCTTTCCATACAGAAACACCGGATCACTATGCTCTAGTTTCCTACCTGATCGACTTGTAAGTCTCCCAGTCAAGCGCCCTTATGCCATTACACTCTGCCGACGGTTACCAATCGTCGTGAGGGCACCTTTAGAAGCCTCCGTTACGTTTTTGGAGGCGACCACCCCAGTCAAACTACCCACCAAACAGTGTCCTCGTATCACGAGTTAGAACTCAAATAACCAAAGGGCCGTATTTCAACAGCGGCTCCACAAATACTGGCGTACCTGCTTCAAAGCCTCCGGCCTATCCTACACATCAATTACCCAAATTCAATGTTAAGCTATAGTAAAGGTTCACGGGGTCTTTTCGTCCCATCGCGGGTAATCGGCATCTTCACCGATACTACAATTTCACTGAGCTCACGGTTGAGACAGTGTCCAGATCATTACACCATTCGTGCAGGTCGGAACTTACCCGACAAGGAATTTCGCTACCTTAGGACCGTTATAGTTACGGCCGCCGTTTACTGGGGCTTCAATTCAATGCTTCTCTTGCGATGACATCTCCTCTTAACCTTCCAGCACCGGGCAGGTGTCAGGCTGTATACTTCATCTTTCAATTTTGCACAGCCCTGTGTTTTTGTTAAACAGTTGCCTGGACCGATTCTCTGCGCCCCACCTTACAGTGGGGACCCTTTATCCCGAAGTTACAGGGTCAATTTGCCTAGTTCCTTAACCGTGAATCACTCAAGCGCCTTAGTATATTCAACCCGACTACGTGTGTCCGTTTACGGTACGGGTACCTTAAAGATTAAGTTTAGCGGATTTTCTTGGGAGTATGATTACATGCGCTATTGGATTGTTCCGAAGAACGCTCCATACTATCAGGTTCGACTCTCGGAGCGGATTTGCCTACCCCGATCAACATCTACACCCTTCAACGGACTATTCCGTCAGTCCGCGGCACTGTCACGCCTCCGTCTCCACGTCACTCTTTAAGGTAGTACAGGAATATTAACCTGTTCTGCCATCGGCCTCACCGTTCGGCTGAGCCTTAGGACCCGACTAACCCTGATCCGATTAGCGTTGATCAGGAAACCTTAGTCTTTCGGCGAGGGGGTTTCTCACCCCCTTTATCGTTACTTATACCTACATTTGCTTTTCCACACGCTCCAGCAAAGCTCACGCTTCACCTTCGACGCGGAGTGGAATGCTCCCCTACCGATGTATTAAACATCCCATAGCTTCGGTAAACCACTTATGCCCGATTATTATCCACGCCAAACTCCTCGACTAGTGAGCTGTTACGCACTCTTTAAATGAATGGCTGCTTCCAAGCCAACATCCTAGCTGTCTTAGCAATCTGACTTCGTTAGATCAACTTAGTGGTTATTTCGGGACCTTAGCTGATGGTCCGGATTGTTCTCCTTTAGGACATGGACCTTAGCACCCATGCCCTCACTCCTGATATAGAACTAATACGCATTCGGAGTTTGTCAAGACTTGATAGGCGGCGAAGCCCTCGCATCTTATCAGTCGCTCTACCTCATATTAGTATAAATCAAGGCTGCACCTAAATGCATTTCGGGGAGTACGAGCTATCTCCAAGTTTGATTAGCCTTTCACCCCCACCCTCAGCTCATCCGGAAGCTTTTCAACGCTTATCGGTTCGGTCCTCCAGACAGTGTTACCTGTCCTTCAACCTGGCCAAGGGTAGATCACTTGGTTTCGCGTCTACTCCTTCCGACTATCCGCCCTGTTCAGACTCGCTTTCGCTTCGGCTGCGGATCTCAAGATCCTTAACCTTGCCGGAAAAAGTAACTCGTAGGTTCATTATGCAAAAGGCACGCCGTCACAGCATAAAGCTGCTCCGACCGCTTGTAGGCGCATGGTTTCAGGGACTATTTCACTCTTCTGTTCGAAGTGCTTTTCACCTTTCCTTCACAGTACTGGTTCGCTATCGGTCTCTCGGGAGTATTTAGCCTTACCGGATGGTCCCGGCAGATTCACGCAAGATTTCTCGTGTCCCGCGCTACTCAGGATACCACTAGGGTTAAGTTAGCTTCGTATACCGGGTTATCACCGTCTATGACTGAACTTTCCAGATCATTCTACTCACTAACTGTCGTCCCACGACGTGGTCCTACAACCCCATACATGCCGTAACACATATGGTTTGGGCTGTTCCCCGTTCGCTCGCCACTACTAGGGGAATCATTATTTATTTTCTCTTCCTACAGGTACTAAGATGTTTCAGTTCCCTGCGTTTGCCTCCTACTTAGTAGGATAATACCTCTTCAAGATATTGGGTTGTCCCATTCGGAAATCCGCGGATCAAAGGTCATTTGCACCTACCCGCGGCTTATCGCAGCTTATCACGTCCTTCATCGCCTCCGAGAGCCAAGGCATCCGCCATGCGCCCTTGCTTACTTTTAGTCTTACCTAGCCGTATGGCTCGATATATACTTTCAGCTTGTTATAACTTTACTTTTTTTGTACATCATGTCAAAGATCGTTTACCTGTAAAAGGTAGAGTGGAGAATAACGGATTCGAACCGTTGACCCCCTGCGTGCAAAGCAGGTGCTCTAGCCAGCTGAGCTAATCCCCCGAAGTAAGCAACCAACAGATTGCCAACTGCGTAGTCCCAGGCAGAGTTGAACTGCCGACCTCTACATTATCAGTGTAGCGCTCTAACCAACTGAGCTATAGGACTGTCAGTCAAACCCTAGCCTTGCGGCTCGGCTTCTTCTTTCTCATTTTATATGTTTAAATAAACAATTACTCGTAGTCCAAGAGGTTCTTATGGTAGCATGACTTAAAGAACCAACTTTTTTAATATAATACTTGGCTTGCGCCTCATTATACTCTGAGCGTCGCTCCAGAAAGGAGGTGTTCCAGCCGCACCTTCCGGTACGGCTACCTTGTTACGACTTAGCCCCAATTACCAGTTTTACCCTAGGACGCTCCTTGCGGTTACGTACTTCAGGTACCCCCGGCTTTCATGGCTTGACGGGCGGTGTGTACAAGGCCCGGGAACGTATTCACCGCGCCGTGGCTGATGCGCGATTACTAGCGAATCCAGCTTCATGGAGTCGGGTTGCAGACTCCAATCCGAACT
This sequence comes from Bacteroides intestinalis DSM 17393, assembly GCF_000172175.1. NCBI lineage: Bacteria > Pseudomonadati > Bacteroidota > Bacteroidia > Bacteroidales > Bacteroidaceae > Bacteroides > Bacteroides intestinalis. Next base: position 3,336,369 of record NZ_ABJL02000008.1, read on the forward strand.
GAGAGAGGCTTTTGGGATTAGCATCACATCGCTGTGTAGCTGCCTTCTGTACCCCCCATTGTAACACGTGTGTAGCCCCGGACGTAAGGGCCGTGCTGATTTGACGTCATCCCCACCTTCCTCACATCTTACGACGGCAGTCTCTCTAGAGTCCTCAGCATGACCTGTTAGTAACTAAAGATAAGGGTTGCGCTCGTTATGGCACTTAAGCCGACACCTCACGGCACGAGCTGACGACAACCATGCAGCACCTTCACAACTGCCCGAAGGAAGATCTGTTTCCAAATCCGTCAGTTGCAATTTAAGCCCGGGTAAGGTTCCTCGCGTATCATCGAATTAAACCACATGTTCCTCCGCTTGTGCGGGCCCCCGTCAATTCCTTTGAGTTTCACCGTTGCCGGCGTACTCCCCAGGTGGAATACTTAATGCTTTCGCTTGGCCGCTTGCTGTATATCGCAAACAGCGAGTATTCATCGTTTACTGTGTGGACTACCAGGGTATCTAATCCTGTTTGATACCCACACTTTCGAGCATCAGCGTCAGTTACAGTCCAGTAAGCTGCCTTCGCAATCGGAGTTCTTCGTGATATCTAAGCATTTCACCGCTACACCACGAATTCCGCCTACCTCTGCTGCACTCAAGACTACCAGTATCAACTGCAATTTTACGGTTGAGCCGCAAACTTTCACAACTGACTTAATAATCCGCCTACGCTCCCTTTAAACCCAATAAATCCGGATAACGCTTGGATCCTCCGTATTACCGCGGCTGCTGGCACGGAGTTAGCCGATCCTTATTCGTATGGTACATACAAAAAGCCACACGTGGCTCACTTTATTCCCATATAAAAGAAGTTTACAACCCATAGGGCAGTCATCCTTCACGCTACTTGGCTGGTTCAGACTCTCGTCCATTGACCAATATTCCTCACTGCTGCCTCCCGTAGGAGTTTGGACCGTGTCTCAGTTCCAATGTGGGGGACCTTCCTCTCAGAACCCCTATCCATCGATGTCTTGGTGGGCCGTTACCCCGCCAACAAACTAATGGAACGCATCCCCATCGATTATCGAAATTCTTTAATAACAAGAAGATGCCTTCTCGTTATGCTATCCAGTATTAATCTTTCTTTCGAAAGGCTATCCCGGAATAATCGGCAGGTTGGATACGTGTTACTCACCCGTGCGCCGGTCGCCATCAACCTATTGCTAGGTCATGCTGCCCCTCGACTTGCATGTGTTAAGCCTGTAGCTAGCGTTCATCCTGAGCCAGGATCAAACTCTTCATTGTAAAAGTATTGTTAGTCGGTATTGCTACCGATTCTTGCTCTGTTCAGGACGCTCGGTCTATTAAAAGTTTTCAAATTACCTATATATATAAGTTACTTGACGGTTCTTTTTTTATACCCAAGATTACTCCAAAAATGCAGTAACCTTGCTCTTGTACTACTTGTATTGTTTATGTAAATTCTTCAAAGATCGCTTCTTTTTTAAACTGATTTTCTTTTCAGAAAGCGGATGCAAAGGTAAGAACTTTTAAGCATATACTCCAAATAATTTCGGAAGTTTTTTTTCTTTTTTCTTTTTCTCGTCGTCTCTCTTTGCGAAAGGGAGGTAAAAGAAGAAGAGAAAGGAGTTCTTAGCAAACCGGTTTCTTAATCAGCAAGTCAATCGTCGATTGCATTCCTTTCGGAAAGCGGGTGCAAAGGTAAGAACTTTATCACATAACCTCCAAATGTTTCGGAAGTTTTTTTTCAAATTTCTTTTCGACTGCCGCATTCTTGGTTGGAATTAAGGCAAAAGGAAAGAAAAACGTCAGAGTTCTTACGCCGTTTCTGTCAGAATGTCAATTGCAAGGCTTTCCGTCTCTTGGAAAGCGGGTGCAAAAGTAGCGCATATATCCATTCAATCCAAATATATCTATCATTTTTTCACAAGTTTTTTGAAACTAATTTGTAACTCGTTGATTGATAAGGATGTTGTAGAACATATTTTTAAAAGGAGGTGTGGGCGGGCACGGAAGGATATACATTATATATATACGTGCACGCGAGAAAGAGGAATTGAGATAGCCTACACCGGAGAAGCTCTAACGCAAGTGCTCCGTGGTTAAATCATATTTCGTATCAACGATAAGCCGCAATGCAAAGATTTGCCCCACGAGACCGTTCTTTTCGTCTCGTGGAAGGATGTTTGTCATCCCACGGGGCGAGGTGGTGCCGTCCCGTGAGACGGATTTCGTCACTTCACGAGGCCGCTTTGCTTCGAAGCCGGGGAAGAATCCATTGCTTCGTCCGGTCGTTCCAGATAGCATTGTCTTCCGGGCGGGGAGGTGCTTCGTCGGGGATGGGGCAACCCATGTAGGTGCGCTGCCCACCGATACGCTTCTCGAAGCGGTAAGGGTCGAGTGAATGGCTCTGCTCGGCAGCCTCCAGCTTCAAAAGCTCTGCATGCAGGAAGGCTGAGGTACGGCTGCCGGGAACCGTGAAATTAGCAAAATACTGGTGTACGTCACTGCTGTTCAGCAAGGACGGCCCTTTGTCGTAGAGCAGGATGTGCTGCTTGAAAAAGCCTACGGCCTCTTTGAAGTGACGGTTCAACAAACCACCATAGCCGGATTTCATGCAGGCGATTTCCGCCCAACTGCTTTCCAGGCACAGCCCGTCCACCAATTCCTGCCAGGGACGAATGGCGCGAAGAGGACTACCGCCGGAAAAAGGAGCAACGGAAGCATTGGTGGAGACACCGGTATCGGCAGGGACACTGGTATCATTACGATCAACAGCAGCAGATATTTCTTTTTCTTTTGCTGCTGTTGTTATTATATCTCTTATATTCTCTTTTTGCTGTAGATTTTCATTCGATAAGCCACTGATATTCGGAGTATTGCAATTTATTTCAGATTCATTTCCATCGCGATTTTTGTCCATTGTCTGCCTGTTTTTCGTCGAAAAGACGGCATTTTTGCCCGGTTTTACATCATTGTCCGGGTACTTTTTGCCATTTTGCCCACTGTTTTCCGCTATGTTTTCTTCTGCTTTTTGCGGTTCTACAACGCATTTCGTATTGAGCTGCACAGGTGAAAAACAACTGTCGGTGACGGTGAACAAACCGAAATCCGTAACGATCTTCATCATATAAGGATAGGTAAAATTACGAGTGGCAAAAGGTTTCAGGTATTTCAGCTCCGCTTCCATATCAGGCAGCAGGCTCAGCTTTTCCATTATATACCAGTAGGCGCCGTAAGCCTTGCCGCCTTCCTGACGGAGCATGTTCTGGATGCGGGGATCATTGAAAGCCATAATCTCATGTTTAAGGTAAAAGTGCTTATTCATTTCTGCTTAATTCTGTTTTAAATAATTTATCTTTTTGACTCTGCAAAGATCCGACATATATACCAATATACCAAAAACGACTTTTCGCGAAAAAAGCCGTTTTGTATTATTTGGAAATCAAAAAAGGAAACAGAAATCAGTCCTTCGGATACAACTCGATTTGCACCATGAACAACTGTTTTTCAACGCTTTAATGCTTATCACATGTCTACTTCCATCCGCATCCATGAAATCTATAAGCAGATGCAGGGTATTGGCAAGTGCGCGAAATCCATACAGTCTTGCTCCCTCATTGTTGCTGACCAGCAGATGCACTAATGGGGTCAAGAAAGGTATACGCTCTTCATATTCCACACGTAAACAACTGTGACACTGCAACAAGCACTCCATTGCTCAATTCAAGTCTTCATTCTCTTTCTCAAAACAATATGGAAACCTTTACCACAAAAATACTTTACCTTCCAAATAGGGCTTTTTTAGCCATAATCGTACTATTTGAAAACTGTTTATTTATGATATGATAACATATCGAATGCAAACAATGTTTTTAAAACTCAAAAACGATAGCGCAATGCTTCGTCATAAACCCGCATTTTTCCAACGTTCTTCGCGAAACGATATTATCAGCGGCACAACCCGCAATGGGAGTATATCCCGCTTTCAAGCATGTTTCCTTCAGATGTGAAATTATGAGCGTAGCATACCCTTGCCTGCGAAATACCGGATTCACCCACATTCCTACATCTAAAATTTCTTTGTCCGGAAGGACACGGATAAGATATCCACACCCCCAGAAGCACTCCATCCTTTTCGTACATAAGTATCATCCGGATACGGAACATCACTTTACCAAGTCGATGTAATCTCCATATCCTTCCACCTTCATTTTATCTTTAGGAATAAAGCGCAACGAAGCACTGTTGATGCAATAGCGTAAACCGCCTTTATCCGCTGGACCATCTGTAAAGACATGCCCTAAGTGGGCATCGCCTGCAGCACTCCGGACCTCTGTACGCACCATGCCATGGGATGTATCCATTTTCTCTTGAATAAGTTTACGGTCAATCGGCTTTGAGAAACTGGGCCAACCACAACCGGAATCAAACTTATCAGTTGAAACAAACAAAGGCTCACCCGTAGTGATGTCTACATAAATGCCGGGACGGTGTTCATCCCAATAATCATTATGAAAAGCCAGCTCGGTTGCATTCTTTTGAGTCACGGCATATTGTTCCGGAGTAAGTTTGGAACGTAAGGCCGCATCATCCGGTTTACTATAAGCGGGGGCAGATTTCTTCTGCATTTTAGCCTTACGTGCCAAGTCGAATAACTCAGGATGGATATGGCAATACCCACCCGGATTCTTATCCAGATAATCCTGATGATATTCTTCTGCCGGATAAAAGTTCTCCAAAGGCTTCATTTCTACTGCCAGCGGACGGGTATAAGTTGCAGCCAAACGGTGTACCGTTTCCTGAATGACCGATAAATCTGCCGGATCGGTGTAATAGATGCCTGTACGATATTGAGTACCCCTATCATTACCTTGCTTGTTTACACTGGTAGGGTCGATGGTTTTGAAATAAAGATCTATAAGAAAAGGCAGGTCCACTTTCACGGGATCATACTGCACTTTCACGGTTTCTGCAAAATCGGTAGTTCCGGTACATACCTGTTTATAAGTCGGATTGGCAATATTGCCGTTTGCATAACCTACTTGCGTTGCCTCTACGCCATCAATCAGTTTCAGAAAGTGTTCGGTTCCCCAGAAACAGCCTCCTGCCAAATAAATTTCCTTAGTTGATTTCATATCTTCTTTCTTTTCTGTCTGCCCAGCGCGGTTATTGGCACAAGCCAGACAACTCGTTAACAATATAAAAACAAATATGAGTTGTTTCATATCTTCAGTTCTCCAACAAATCTTATGTTATTGATATATTGAATATATAACAATCAAACCGGTAGGATAGTTGAACGCAGGGGACTACAAAATCACATTACCCGTATTCTCTTCTATAAGAGAGGGGCGATCCGGCTCATAATTTATTTCTGCCTTACGGGCCTGCGAATGCTGAAACTGCCGGGCCACTTTAAACTCCTTTCCTTCTTTCAGTAAAAAAGAGCCTGTTTGTTTGAACCAGAAGCCTACATTGGCATCTATGCATTGGCGACGAATCTCCAAAACCCAGTCATAATCGCATATACGGGCATCCCGACCGGATTCTCCTCCAGCCACAACCTGCTCAACCCATTCACCTAACTCTCCCCTGAAATCTATCCGACTGAGAAGAGGTTCACAAATAATGATTTTATGCTTTATGGGAGCTGCCTTATAAATAGGCAGGCGATAGTCAATCCGATCCTGATTTTCCATCGTACAACAGATCGTTACATTATCATATCCTTCTCCCCAATCAGGAGGTAAACAATCCTTCAGCCGGTCAATGCGTTTAGTGATAAAAAGGAAATGAAGATCTTGCCTCAACCGCATCATCTCCCATGCTTCAGGACGCCATACGTCAGCATCTTCTACCAGAAAATCAGAAGTAAAACAAGTATAGACCAGATTACCGGAAGGTATCTTGTATGTTTTATTTTTCTTCTGTTGTATGGGTAGATTGAACTTTTCCGTCTTTGTTACAACAGAACTATCTTTACCATATTTACCATCCGTACGATAAACATAGCAATGCTGACACCCTGTACTAAACTTATGACAACCGTGCCAAGGATTCCACATCGACGTCTTTACACCTATTCGCAACATCTGCTTTTACCACTTTTCATCTACTTGAAAGAAACCGGAACCTCGCAATATGATATAAAAAACCTTACCCTCTACAATTCGTCCGCTCACTGAATGCACTAAAGTATGCTTCATCAGTTCATTCATACTGCCTATATTGACTGCGGTATAATTTTCATTTTCTGATAAAATGTTTATTGTCTCCATAGCTCTATGCTTTTATTGTTACTTTCACAAAAGTATGCAAAGAAATCGTATCTTTGAGACGGAATAAGATGAAAAAAGAGTAAAATCATGAATATTGAAGAATATCGGGAATATTGTTTAAGTATCAAAGGGGTAACAGAGAGTTTTCCCTTTGACGAGCATACACTTGTCTATAAAATCATGGATAAGATGTTTACTTTTGCCCCATTGAATCCTAAAGGGGGACGTTTCTGGGCGGATACGAAATGCGATACCGCCAGATCGGCAGAACTGATGGAGCAGTATAACGGTATTTCATTCGGCCCCTACTCCGATAAGAAATACTGGATTACCATCTACCTAGAGAGTGATGTGCCGGACAGTCTTATAAAGGAATTAATCAATCATTCCATAGAAGAGGTGGTAAAGAAACTGCCTAAGAAGAAGCAGGAAGAATATTATACCACATTAAAATAATGGGGTCCATAACTACAATTGCTCCTTGTGGTATCAATTGCACGTTATGCCACGCCTTTCAGGACGTAAAAAAGAAGTGCCCCGGTTGCAGAAGTAAAATTGGGGTAATTCGTAAAAGTTGTCTGAACTGCGCTATATCCAACTGTGATAAGAAAACAAATTACTGTTTTGAATGCATGGAATACCCCTGCAAGCAACTGAAATATTTAGACAAACAGTACCAGCTAAGATATAAGATGAATATTCTTGAAAACCTCGATTACATCAGGCAGAAAGGAGAAGAAGCATTCATTGTCAGCCAAAACGAGAAATATACTTGTCCGGATTGCGGCAAACTAAGAACCGTACATTATGATTATTGCATCTATTGCAAACAGGAAAAGAAGAAATAGCCTTCTATCTTCTCCGTTATCTTGACACACCTGTGGCAAAAAGTTCAGAGGATATCCCCCTTGTGGAGCATATCCTCTGTTGATATCAGAAATCAAACTTTTCGAGCTTCATGGAAGCCAATCCCTGTATTTTGGGAACCAACGTCACGAAATGTTCCGCTTTCTCATGGGCAGATAACGATTCTGCATCCTGCCATGTTTCGCAAATCATCAGGACATCATTACGGGTAGCGCTTTCAAAAACATCATAGGCAATGCAGCCTTTGTCTTTCAAAGAAGATGCTACCAACTCTTTTGCAGCTTCCAACACCGCAGCACGGTTACTTTCGCTTACTTGAATAAAAACATTCAGTCTAATCATATTTGTAGAATTTTAAAAGTACGCTGCAAATGTAAACAGAAAAGTCGGAACTCTGATTCACTTGTCTGCATAAATACCGATGCGGTTGCCTTCCGAATCGGCAAATACTGCAAAATAACCTTTGCCATCGGCTTCTATCTTCGTGCAGGGAATGAGCACTTTCCCGCCCTTCTGCAACACACGTTCAAGGGTAGTTGCTATGTTATCCGTATTGAAATGGATAAGTACACCTTTCTCAGAAGGCTGAAAATCGGGCAGGAGGTCAAAAGATTGTGAGATGGCTCCTACAGTCTCACCGTCTTCGGTGAAGCATGCCATCTTCTCCTGTTCACACTCAAAGACCGGAAGTTTCATGTTCAGCACGGTTTCATAAAAATCTACAGCCCGACGGAAGTCTGTAGCCGGAATCTCAAAAAATGCAATCAACTTTTTCATTTTGGTTTCTTTTTTAAGGGTTATTACTATGCCTTTGCAAAGACAGGACAAAAGTAGGGCAAGACGAGAAACCTCCATAGAAGAAAACGGACATCTTTAGAGAGAAGAAAAAAAGTGTCTTTAGAGAGTGGAAAAATAATCGGAAACGGGAGCGCATACAGACAAGTATTCCGCAGGGGTGTAACCGGAGAAGAGTTTAAACTCTTTAATCATGTGCGACTGGTCGGAGAAGCCACATTCATAGGCCACTTGCGCGAAAGGTGAACCAGGATTCTGTTGCAGGACGTATAAGGCGCGCTGCATACGCACGATGCGAAGAAAATCTTTGGGGGTGGTACCGATATAATCGGTAAAGACACGGCCGAACTGCTTGGTGCTGAGACAAGCCACATCGGAAAGTTGCAAGGTGTTTACCTGCGGATGAAGATTGATTTCGTCCAGAACAGTCGATAACCGTTTCAGGTTATATTCGGAACCGGAGGCCAGGCGACGGAAAAAGAATTGTTCAATCAGCCAGATGCACTGGTCGTTATCCGGAGTATCTGTTATCCGGTAGGATAAATCGGAAAGCTCCCTGTCTTCCACTTCATCCGTAGAAACATTCTGCCCGTTGAAAAGATGCAGGGGAATTTGCAGAAAGACTTTTGCCGCATAGGGCTGAAAGACAACCGTTATCATTTCTATAACTCCTGTCGACACGACGTCGGAGAAACCGAAAGACTGGCCGCTAATAAAGGATTGCGGTTGCAACCGCGACTCTTGTAGGCACATCAAGCGTTTGCCTTTATGAAATACCAGTTGCACACAGCCGACGGGCAAGGTACGTTCCAATACCGGCAAAGCGGCATCATCCCGCAATATCCAGTAGTAACGGATATAGGGAGACAATGCAGGAGCTGGTTTTACGATACGGAAAGTTTGCATAGTGCAAATATACGGGATTTGATTATTGCGGCAAAGGTAGGCAAAGGGGGTTGGAGGGAATAGTAAAAATGGGACATTGTTTGAGAGAATCTATCCGTTTGCGGCACTCTTTTTAACCGCAGCCTATCAGTCTCCCCATCTCTTATGGTATTCCTTATAGCGTTCATAAATATCCAATGAATATTTATCTCCTGATATAAACTCGTTTGAAAAGAATTCTTCTTCTACCGCCGCATAGTTGCCGCAGCAGTAAGGATCTACCAGACCGGTATCATACATGGCTTTTATCTCCGGTAATAGTTCCTTAGCCTTGATATCCAGCAAATCACTAACCAACATTCCCACCAAAGTACCATCGCAATAGATATTGCCAGCAAGATTTTCTGTATAAAAGAGGAGAACCTGACGGAACCATTCAATAACTTCCTTCCTGCGTTCGGGCTGCAAACGGGCTATAAGTGCCACTGCCGTGGGCACGTAGCAACGGGCAAAGGTGTACAGTCCCGGTTCCTTCATATATTCCATCAGTTGCAGCAGACGATTCTGTCCCAACAAATAAAGAGTGGCAATAAAAACCTCGGCACCTGTATCTCCGAAATAATAATCATAAAATTCCTCTCTTTGTCTCAGCATTTCAAGTATTACGTACAAACTATCTTCCGCCCCCAGTTCTGCCAAGAAGAAGGATGCATGCATCAGAATATCAGGAGAACGCTCCTCACGACGCTCTTCCGATATTTCTTCACAGGTGCAACCGACTTCAAACAGTGCCATTTGCTCTATATCACGAATCAGAGATTCGCGAGGCAGTGACAATATATCACGGATTGTTGCATCAGCAAGCAAACAACTGTCACTATCATAAAATAGCGTAATCAGTTGTGCATTCTGAACCTCCAATACTGCGGGATAAGCAGGATGGGCATAAGAATAAGAAGTGACAGGTATCCGTTGCTGTTCTTCCACCATTGTTTGCATCCGGCCAAGTGCTTCCAGCATAGTGTTGACAGCATCACTATCCAAGGAGTCTTCATCGTATTCTTCATATTCATCATATTCATCTTCCTCCTCTTCATCTTCTTTTTTTAGCACATATGAAAAATCATCTCCCAGATTCTTCTTCATCACCGGAAGCAACGTGTTGACTTGAAAGCGGCTCGTTGCCACCAGAAAGTGTTTGCCATCTTTCCCGAATTCATACTCTATCAGAGGTATCTCATCCGTATCTTCCTCCAGAATATACTGCGTCAACTTAAAAGAAGAATGCGGACCGAGTCCGGCTTCTTCAGCAAAAGCCACAGCGCCGTAAATCAGATTATGCAATTCCTCATAACTGATCGGATTCATTTCCAAGGTAGCACAACCTTCCTCTAACATCTCTCTATATTCATATTCCGGCACATTGAAGTGATATAAAGAATCGGTCAATCCACAACAGAAAGTATCGAACATATAAATGCCCAATGTATAATTACCGTTTTTATGCTGTCGTGCTACAATTGCCGTCCCGAGACCACACTTGTCCCAACCATCCGTTATCCAACACTCAACTATCGGAAGCAGACGCGCCTTTTCCTTAATGTATCGTTCCGGTGATAAAGCCTGCTGTTGAGGCACCTTTTTTTTCTTTGCCATATTCTTCCGTTCATTAGTAGTTTTACAACACGAAACAAAGATAATTCTAATATCATAGATTTACTGATTTTTCATCAAATAATATATGTTTTAATGCCTTGAAACAGCTAACTTTGCAAGCTCAAACAAATTGTTTGGAAAAATAAACGACACTATTATATAATCATGTGTAAAACAAGCAGCGAACTTAAAAAGCAAATAGAGGATCTTATTGAAGACCACAAAGAGCGAATTGAATATCTCAACGAAGTAACGACATTAATAATCGAATATATTAATCTCAAAATTACTCCTTACTCACTCAGCGATACAGGAGAAAGTGGTGTAAAAAATCTTATCGACAAGTTCCCAGTTCATCAACTCTTAGATGGCATCGATGAAGCATTTACTAAAAATGTAAATTTCGACAAAAACGGAATCATAAAGGAAAGCGTTGAAATATTCCTCGACAAAATGCCGAACTTTATTGCAGTAATGGGAATGACACCCGTCAGAAAGAAAATATTATATATCAGGGGAATTGCCCGAAACAGATTTACCTACTGGGATGATGAAAAGGGCACCATACTACTGGAAGATTATGTGAAAGCTTTAGAAGATAATGGTTGGTCTGTCCAACAGATACTGAAAGACTTAGAAAATGAAATGCAGGTACGAACGAAAAGAGCTAAGAACTGGTCGGAATGGAAAAACTTAATCGAAGGCTGGACGAACGATATTAATCACTGGGAAAAGGCAAAAAAAACGGATGAGAACATCCCAACAGTAATTGAGAACTCTTATCCTCAGTTGACGGAGGAAGAGATTGATAATTTCGCTGAACACAATATAAACAGCATGATAGATAAAATAAACGTGTTGTTGTATCTATGCAAGGCCTATCCTAACTTTGATATGGAAACTTATAAAAATGAATTAAAAGAGTTCGTTATCAGCTTCATTAACAAGCAACAAAAAGATTACCGCGATCATTCAAAAAGCATTATTTCCTATGATAAAGAATATATAAACTCCTTTCTCGAAGGTAGCTCTATCTTTAGCTACTTATGGAGAAAAATGCCCAAAGAGGTCGGTGACGACAACGTACTCCCCAGTAGTTCCTTGATGTTCATATCTTATATATATTCCCAGTATATCCTATCAAATATTTTGAGCAGTATCTACTATACAGAGGAGTTCAATGGCAATGATTGCGATGCATTATTAAAAGTCTCAAAAAAACACTTCGAAGAGATGGTATGGTAGAAGCCCGCTCTGAACACCTTATAGTGACAACCACCCGCCACTATTTATTATTCACCCCATACCCGAACAAAGCGAAGTCTCCGAAACAGGGATCATCCGGAAATACTTCCGCCAATGCGGCAGTTATCCTTTGTGCGTTCTTCAAAGAAAAGGTTTCCGTCTCGGTCAGTTCCAGCAAGCGGGCTACACGGCAGACGTGTGTATCCAAAGGAATAATCAATTCCCGGCAATCAAAACTGTCCCAAATACCGAAATCAACTTCCGGTCCTCTCCGTATCATCCAGCGCAAGAACATATTCAGTTTCTTCTGCGGACTTTTGGACGAAACTTCCAGAAACCGGCAAAGCTTCTCCATCGGTTTTCCCGGATATACCAGCAATGCATCTTCCAGACTGTCATAACCCGAATAAGCCGTATGCAGGCGTTCAAAATAAGAATGGAAGTCCGCATACGAAAGCATCCGGTAAAAACTACGCCGCTCTTCCACAGGGAAATCCTTCTCCCACCGACGCGAAAGAACATATTGATAAGGAGACGCCCCCATGCACGTATGCAATTCTTCTGCTTTCCTCAGAATCTGCCTGCGGTTGCCAAAACTCATGATGGCGGTCAGCAGTCCGCTGATTTCTATATCCTGCTTCAGCGTATAGCGATGGGGAAACTGTACCGGGTCATTCTGAATAAAATCGGCACAATGATAGGTCGCAGCCCACTCTTGTAGTTTCTTTTTTATATCTTTGGTCATTTCTTTAAGATCAGGAGGATGCAAAGATAATGCAAATCGAATGCAGAACTTTCATGCTTGCATGAAAAAGTTATGCTGAGATGCCGCTTATCTTAATTCTAAAGATATTGGATTTATAGCAACTTTGGACAAGTCCCCTATTCTATTTCCCCTTATTTTTGCATCGTGAAATTCAATAAAGAACCAATGGAACATAGCAAGAAGACAACGCGTGAAGAGTATCAGAAGTGTGTAAATGCAGTGGTGGACTACATCAATCTCCATCTTGGAGAAGAGATAGATTTGAAATCGTTGGCCAAGATTTCTCATTTCTCTCCGTTCTACTTCCACCGCATCATGAAAGCATTTCTGGGTGAGCCCATCGGGACGTTCATAGTCCGGACACGAACTGAAGCTGCCGCCCGCCTGTTGCGCTATTCGGATTTGCCGATAGCGGACATTGCTTATCGCATCGGGTATTCCTCACCGTCATCGCTGTCGAAAGTATTCAAACAGTTCTACGGAATTTCACCTAATGAGTATCGTAACAATAAAAACTTTGTAATTATGAAACCAGCAATTATCAGACCCGATTTAGAGTTAAAGAAAGAAATAAGAGAAGTGCCCGCCAGAAATGTGATCTATATCCGCTTGTTCGGAGATTATAAACTGAATGATTACGGTGGCACATGGATGCGTTTGTTCCAGTTCATCAAGGAGGAAAAGCTACCGATGGGCGATATGTCTCCGTACTGCATCTATCACGATGATCCGAAGGTGACGCCTGCCGATAAATTGCGCACTGACGTCTGTATGGTGATGCCTATCGCCGTAACTCCGAAAGGTGATATCGGCTTCAAGCAATTGCCAGCCGGACGCTATGCAGTGTTTACCTATAAAGGCTCTTATGAACATCTGCAAAGCGTATACGACACGATTTACGGTAAGTTTATCCCTGAAATGGAATGTACGTTGAGAGATGAATCGAGCGCAGAACGTTATTTGAATGATCCGTGCGAGACGAAACCTGAGGATTTGTTGACGGAGATTTATATTCCGGTGGAATAAGCGTCCGCCAGACTGAGTGTAGTCGGGGGATCCCCTTCATAAGCGCAAAAGAGGAGATCCTTCGACAAGCTCAGGATGACGGAAATAAATGGTAATAAAATCAGTTTTCTTATTCTCTTTTCATCGGTACATATCTCAACCCATTCGTCACTTGCGGTTCCTTCACTTCTTTAAAGCCCAGACTTCTGTAGAAAGGAACAGCATACGAAGATGAATTCACCGTCATTCCGGGTACGGGATTATCTGCAATAAGGGCGTCAAAAAGTTTCCGTCCTATGCCTTTCCGGTGATATTCTTCCTTGATAAAGAAGAGAGAAATATGTTCTCCGTGGTTCTTCGTAGCCAGCACTCCCACCAGATTATCTTCATCGAACGCGCCATAAATGACCAGCCCGTTCACCACTGCTTTATCATTGACAAAGCTTTTGAAACTTTCCAGCCCCTGTTCGTCAAAATCGTCTTTGCCACACTGAAGATACACTTGCAATGAAAGTGTTGCGGCATTCTCATATTCAGGCAGTTCTAATCTTCGGATAATTGTCATAGGAATCTAATATTACGGTAAATCACAAAGATATTGAATTTATGTATTGATTGCCCAAATATCCCGATTATTTCGCCCGGAAACACTACATTTGCAGAAATAAGTGCATCTTAACTAATCCCCTCTATTCTGATTATGGAAAAGCTTATCGATAAATTCCTTCCGGCAGATTATCATGATACATTCGTTATCAAGGCCAGCAAACCTGCGGAACAGATTGTTCCTAAGGAACTAATCGAGAAAATATTCAATCACTCTCCGGCATGGCTTAGTTTCCTTTACAAAGTCAGAAATATCCTGGTGAAGCCTTTTGGTATCGAAGGCGGAGACATCCTGACATCGGAAGATTATATAATAGAAGATACAGAGAACGAAGCCATCATGAGGAAGGACGACAAGCATCTGTTGTTTTATGTTTCCATTGCCAAGATAGGCAATAACCTGATAGACGTGACGACAGTGGTTCAGTATCACAATGCGTTAGGAAAAGTTTACTTCTTCTTTATCAAACCTTTCCACAAGATGATTGTGCCGCGGGTGGTGAAAGAGTTTATATAATAGGTATAATTATATGATACTCAATCCGTAGCTACTGATTTCATCAAAGTCTTCCTCAGTATATGAGTTCTTCTGGCGGATATCCTGCACTATCTTCATGAACTCTTCGGCTTTCGACAAGAAATCCTTAAATTTCTCTGTCTGTTCCTCATGCCCTTTCACGGCAGGCAGTTTCTCGGCTGTGTCCAGTTGCAGTCTCAGTTCCATAATCTTCAGGTCCAGACGGGCTTTGTCTTCCACATGCTTGCGGGCATAGAGATTGATAATACTCTGCATTGTCAGGCTCATCTTTTTCATTGCAATAATCTGCTCTTTCACCGGATTCTCCGCCAGCAAGACTTGCTGGGCTTGCGCAACGATAGGACTCAGAATATCAAATATGTTCTGCTTGCATTCGGACATCTCCACACCCAGTTCATAGTTATCATTCAGCAAATCTGCTATTCCTTCCGTCTTCTTCTCTTTCAGCAGAGACAGGTATTTATTAAAATTAGCATAGAACTGCCCCCTTGACTGGAAAAGTTCGGTATAATTCTGTATCAGGTTCTGCCGTACATCGTCGCCAAAGTAGTCACCCGGCTGTATCACCGCCGCAGAATCTTTCTTAGAAATGACAGGAGACATGATATGCGAAAACATCTGTACCTTAGCCTGCTGTTCCATATACCCCAGAACCGCATTTACGTCTCTCTCTTTCACCAAATTCTTCAACAGAGCCAATGAAGTATCATAATATTTCACCACTTGCCCTGCATCTGCAATCTCTTCGGGGGTATAAGTCACCGCCTCCTTCTTACTGCCCGTACAGGACACCAACATAACAACGCTTACAAATGCGCCCAAGACTAACAATTTCTTTCTCATAGAATTTTTCATTTTAATTTCAGTTTCGTAAACACTCAACTTATTAGTTGACAAGGGGGATAGACCTTGAAACTCCGTTTCTAAAGAGGGCATGACAACCTCCCTCGTCAAGCCGTCTCCGCTCTCCTTATAAACTAAGAACACAGCCGACGTTGAGCTTATAACAATATAAAAGCGATTTTGCTCTCGATTATGGATTTTTTCACCTTTGTATTTTGTACTTTTGCAGCGGATTTCAGAATCCTGTATGAAAATTTGAATCGGAACCATGAGCAACATAAAAGGTTATATATACGCGGCAGCTTCTTCCTCCACATTCGGATTAGCCCCTTTTTTCACCATATCCTTATTGGCTTCAGGCTTTTCCTCTTTCGAAGTGCTTGCTTACCGTTGGGGAATCGCTTCACTCACCCTGGGAATATTCGGTGTACTATTAAGAGAAACTTTCCGTATCAGCCGGAAAGATTGGGGAACTGTATTTATATTGAGCCTGCTCCGGGCAGCAACTTCACTAAGCCTCGTCATAGCTTACCAACACATCGCCAGCGGAGTGGCATCTACCATTCACTTCATGTATCCGCTGGCCGTTGCCCTCGCCATGATATTCTTCTTCCGGGAAAAGAAATCATTCTCCATTCTGTTTGCCGTACTGGTTTCGCTGGCGGGTGCGGCATTGTTATCATCGGGAGAGATAGACTTTAAAGGTGGAAATACAACAACAGGGCTGATTGCCGCCACGCTATCCGTATTCTTTTACGGCGGATATATCGTCGGAGTACGTAAGAGCCGTGCCATTCATATCCCATCTACCGCACTGACTTGCTACGTCATGGGGCTGGGCGCTTTATTCTTTATTATAGGGGGAAGTCTGACAGGCGGTATTCAGTTGGCAACAGGCGGACAAACATGGCTGAATATCCTCGGACTGGCACTACCGGCAACAGCCATTTCAAATATCACGCTCGTGAAAGCCATCAAGTACATCGGCCCTACACTGACCTCCATCTTCGGAGCCTTAGAACCTCTTACGGCGGTAGCTATCGGATGTCTGGTCTTCAAAGAAAGTTTCACTCCGGGCACTGGTCTGGGCATATTGCTGATATTGATGGCGGTCACTGTCGTCATTATGCACGAGAAGAAAACAAGCTGATAAGAGTGATTACTTACTCTTTTTATAATCGGTGATAAAGCCTTCCATCATCCACTTCGCCAAAGCCTGGCGATTGGAACTGATAACGAAACGGCGTTGGTCGAAGGTATTCTGAATATTTCCCAGTTCTACAAAAACCCCGGCAGGAGTAGAATTAGCCAACACATACAGGTTGCGCGGGCCTACCGTGCCCGTAAAGCCGCGATTAGGCTGATGTTTATCATACTTAGACTCAAAAGTATTCTTCATCGTAGTTGCCAGACGCTTGCTGTTGGCACTGTTGGGGGCATGATAAAAGAACACATCCGTCTGATGTCGCTTGCTGCGGCTATCCACATGCAGGAAGATGGAACGGCAATAGGTATAGTTCTTGCGGTCTTTTCTATAAAGTTCATTGATTTTGATGCAACGCTGGCGAAGGCGAGCCACTTGGTTCAGAGGGATAGCGTCTCCCATACAGGTTTCGCGCTTACTATTATTAAGGTAGCGGTCGTCACGAATGCCGTCTTTGGCATCCTGAATAATGATATAAACCTTTGCTCCCTCTTCCATCAGATTACGGGCAAGACGCAGGGCGACATCATAAGCATATTCATCTTCATGGAGTTCAACGTTCCCTATCTTACCGATAGCACCGGGGTCAGGTCCTCCATGTCCGCTGACCACATAGAAGCAGGCACCCTTCAAACGGTTACCGGTCACCCGGACTTTAGCCAGTTCTTTTCCGAAAAGAGGTTCATGAATTGTTTTGCCGGAACCGGCAGCAGAGGCAGAAGAAGTAGATGAATTTGCAGCAGTTTCAGTTTTGGATTTCAATGGCGGAAGCAGGTACTTCACCCCTAAGCGCAATTCCTGTTTTCCGCGTAACTGCTTTTTATTCAGTTCAAGGAACTCCAGATAGTAGGCTTTACCGGGACGCTTATTGCGTTGCAAGAAGGCCGAAATGCCTTCACCAGACCTCGGTGCAGCCCTTTCCTCCTGCGCCGAAGCGTGGAAAGGGGTGAGAAACAGGAAAGAAGATATAAACAACAAAAATAATATCCGAACCATAATTACCTGCTTTTAGCAAACATACTTCAACTGTTGCGGACAAAAATACAATTATTTTCCCTACTTTTGCGCCCATAAATGCGTTAATTGATAAGAAACTATAAAAATAGATAGCATTATGGCAAAACAATTAAAACCGGAGACACTCTGCGTACAAGCCGGATGGACTCCAAAGAAGGGTGAACCCCGCGTGCTCCCCATCTACCAAAGTACAACCTTCAAGTATGAAACCAGCGAGCAAATGGCACGCCTTTTCGACCTTGAAGAGAACGGCTACTTCTACACCCGCCTGCAAAACCCTACGAATGACGCCGTTGCCGCCAAGATAGCGGCCCTCGAAGGTGGTGTGGCCGCCATGCTGACATCCAGCGGACAATCTGCCAACTTCTACGCTATTTTTAATATCTGTCAGGCAGGCGACCACTTCGTCTGTTCATCCACCATCTACGGTGGAACCTTCAATCTCTTCGGTGTGACAATGAAGAAGTTGGGCATCGAAGTTACTTTCGTCAACCCGGATGCACCGGAAGAAGAAATCTCAGCCGCTTTCCGCCCGAACACCAAGGCACTGTTTGGTGAGACCATCTCCAACCCGACGCTGGAAGTGCTCGATATCGAAAAGTTCGCCCGCATCGCCCACAGCCACGGCGTGCCTTTGATTGTAGACAATACCTTCCCGACTCCTATTAACTGCCGCCCGTTCGAATGGGGCGCTGATATCGTGGTACATTCCACCACCAAATATATGGACGGCCATGCCACCAGCGTAGGCGGTGCCATCGTGGATAGCGGAAACTTCAACTGGGATGCCTATGCCGACAAATTCCCCGGATTGTGTACGCCCGACGAATCTTATCACGGCCTGACTTATACAAAAGCTTTCGGCAAAATGGCTTATATCACCAAAGCTACCGCACAGTTGATGCGTGACCTTGGCAGCATTCAGTCTCCGCAGAATGCATTCCTGCTGAATATCGGTCTTGAAACGCTCCACCTGCGTATGCCGCAACATTGCAAGAATGCACAGGCAGTTGCCGAATATCTTTCCAAAAACGATAAGGTGGCATGGGTTAATTACTGTGGCCTTCCCGGAGACAAATATCACGAACTGGCACAAAAGTATATGCCGAACGGTTCGTGCGGTGTTGTCACCTTCGGCTTGAAAGGAGGTCGCGAAGTAGCCATCAAATTTATGGACTCACTGAAACTGGCAGCTATCGTCACCCACGTAGCCGATGCCCGCACCTGCGTGCTGCACCCCGCCAGCCATACGCACCGTCAGCTTTCGGACGAACAATTGATGGAAGCCGGTGTACGTCCCGACCTGATCCGTTTCTCGGTTGGTATCGAGAATGCGGATGATATCATTGCAGATATTGAACAGGCGCTGAACGCATAAGTACTGTGCTGCCGATCAGATAAAAAAACTGTATCTGACAAAGAGAAATCCAAAGAATAATATCCCCGACTCCCCAACCGGAGTACGGGGATAATTGTTATCTTTGCAAACAGTTCATCAAATCCAGTGGTTATGAATACAGATAATTTCACCCCGCGCAGACTTCCCGTCGGAATACAAAGCTTTGAAAAACTACGTAGTGAAGGTTTTGTCTATGTAGACAAGACGGCACTCATTTACAAACTCATCCAAGCAGGTGTGCCCTGTTTCCTGAGTCGCCCACGCCGCTTTGGAAAGAGCTTGTTGCTCTCCACTATCGAAGCCTACTTCAAGGGTAAGCGAGAGCTTTTCCGGGGATTGGCTATGGAACAACTGGAAAAGAATTGGTATGAATATCCCGTGCTGCATCTCAGCCTGAATGCCGAGAAGTACGATAGTAAAGAACGGTTGGCAGATATGCTTGAACGTCAGCTCCAAGCGTGGGAACAATTATATCAGACCGGCGGCAAAGGTATCACATATTCCGGCCGCTTCATGACCGTCATCAAGCAAGCCTACGAACAGACTGGTCGCCGTGTCGTAGTGCTTATCGACGAATACGACAAGCCACTACTCCGCTCCTTCGACAACTCCAAACTGCAAGACGATTTCCGCGAAACGCTGACCGCCTTCTATACCGTATTGAAAGATGCCGACCCCTGGCTGCAATTCGTCCTCATCACCGGAGTGACCAAGTTTGCGCAGATGGGCATCTTCAGCAACCTCAACCAACTGAGCGACATCAGTTTCGACCTCGACTACAACACCCTTTGCGGCATGACATTGCCAGAAATTGAGACTACTTTTGTCCCCGAACTGGAAGCAATGGCACTGAAACAGAAACTCTCACACGAAGCCCTACTGGAAAAGATGACCCGTCTTTACGACGGCTACCGCTTCACCGATGATGAAGAATTCACCCCAATGTACAATCCCTTCAGCGTGCTCAATGCGCTGATGAAACGTGCCTTCGGTAGCTACTGGTTCGGTAGCGGCACCCCCACCTTCTTAGTGAATATGCTGAAAAAGACCAACTTTGACCTGCGCGAGATGGACGGCATACAAGTAGGGGCACTTTCGCTCAGCGACGACCGAGCCGATGTGAATAATCCCGTTCCAATGGTTTACCAAAGTGGGTATCTGACGATAAAGAAGTACGATGAAAGGTTCAATATGTACACCCTCGGCTTTCCTAATGAAGAGGTTAAGTATGGCTTCCTCAATTTTGCCACACCTTTCTATACACCGGTATCACAGAACGACACCAATTTCTACATCGGAAAGTTCATCCACGAACTGGAGACGGGTGACACCGACTCCTTCCTCACCCGTCTACGCGCCTTCTTTGCAGATTTCCCTTACGAACTGAATCGCGAAAAAGAGAACAACTACCAGATTGTCTTCTACCTCGTCTTCAAGTTGATGGGACAATTCACCGAAAGCGAAGTGCGCAGTGCTTGCGGGCGTGCCGATGCAGTGGTCAAGACTCCGGAGTACATTTATGTATTCGAATTCAAGCTGGACGGCAGTGCCGAAGCAGCCCTACGGCAGATTGATGAAAAAGGTTACCTCATTCCTTATACCGCCGACGAACGCCGACTTATCAAAGTGGGCGTGTCCTTCGACAAAGAGAAGCGAAACCTTGGCGAATGGTTAATAGAGCAAGCAACAGAAGAGATTAACAAGCTATAGCCCCACCTTCATCAACACATATTTACATTTACTCATTTATCCCCCACTCAGGCGAAAGACCGAAAAGTCTTTCGCCTTTTTTGTTTCGTGCCCTCCTACTTCCGCTATTTTTCATAAACCATGCCGTTCAGTTGCCTTGTCACGGCAAAATTACACTACCTGTCCATCAAACTGTCCATAGACAAAGTGCGGTGGTTACACAGATAAGCCCTATCTTGAACTCGTAAGTTTTGCTGATTGGCAAAGCATGTACTGACAAACAAGAATATTGACAATGGATATAAACACCGCACTACTCACCATGGCCGCCTTTATGGGCGGATGTGCCCTTGCCATCATGGCACAGCAATGGTTGCAAACACACCGATGGCCCCGAATGCGCCGACGCATAGACACCCTGATAAAGCTGCGCGTAGAACAGCAGTTGCACCGCCACGAGGCAGAATGCCCCATGGCACAGATGCACGCCCAGCGAAACATCCTCTACAGCCCGCCCGCCGTGAAGAGTCAAAGCCACCAGATGCTGGTGGGCTTCATGATGACCTACTACCCCGACTTCCTGAAGCAACTGACAGCACACACCGACGGCCGCCTTTCCGACAGCGAAGAGCACACCTGTTTCCTCATCAAGCTGGGTTTGCGAAACAAACAGATAGCCCAAAGCATGGGCATCACGCCCAACAGCGTGATAAAGACCAAGCAACGCCTGCGCCAGAAACTGAAAGGCCTACCCGCCGACGAAGACCTGACACGATGGCTCCAGCTACTGGGCGAACCGCTGGACAAACTGCCGCCCGGACACATGATGTTCCTTGGAGAACACTCCGCCGAAGACAAAGAAACAAAAATCAGATAATGACAACATTTTTATTAACCCTTAAAAAACAATTGATTATGAGTACAGAACAAATGAAACAGTGCCAAGCCCCGGCCACACATGCCCCGGCCGGCAATAAGATGACCTACACGCCGCCGCAAATGGAAGTGATTAAGATGGACCTGGAAGGCGTAATAGCAGGCAGCGGAAACCTGAGTGACTTCACGTCCGGCTCCACTATCCGACAAAGCAGTACCCGCCGAGGCTACAACTCCGCATCGAGCAGCGACCTGGAAGACCTGATAAACGACATCCTCACCGTGGAGCAATAGTAAAACCAAGTAATCACCCTTAAAGAAAAGAAAGGAAACCAAACAATGAAACGCATATATAATAAGGTATATCACGCAGCGATGGCAGCCCTGATGCTCACCGCCGCCACAGCCTGCACCAGCGACAACGAACCCCTGCAGAACAACGACGTTCCCCCGACCGGACGCCCCGTTACCATAACCGCCACCTACCAAGGAACAGGCACCCCGGACGGAACGGATGCACAGACCCGAACCGACTACGGCTACGATATGTTTAACAACACGGTGGAAGTAACTTGGAAAGCAGGAGACAAGATTTATGTCATCAACTCCGAAAACTTAAAAGAAGGCAACACCCTCACCGCTGCCGGTTTTGAAGAATTCACGCTGGAAGGAGAAGCTGGAAAAGCAACAGGAACATTCAAAAACGAGAACAGCAATCTCGATATGAATAAGCAACTGTATGCAGTATATTGCGGAAACAACGCCTCGGACAAGATATCCGTTACAACCACCAGTGGAGTTAGTAGTAAAACCTACAGCTTCAGCATGACAGGGCAACGGCAAACCGCCAACTTCACTACCGCCCATTTAGCAGACTACGATTTGATGTGCGCAACAGTAAATGCCAATGCCGCCACTAAATCTTTCAACTTCACGCACGTCAACGCAATATTACTCCTCCGTCTGACACTTCCCTACGGCCGACATACGGTGAAAGAAGTGAAAGTAGCCTGTTCAGCAAACTCTTTAGCCCAATCAATCACAGTTAATCCTGCATTGAAAAAGGTACAAATTGCTAATCTTGCTAACAGCTGTATTCTAAAATATGGAAGCGGCGATAATGGAGTAACTGTTACTTCCGAAAATGCTATCCTAGCATTTATGATGGTCTTTTCAAATCCTATATATAAGAATAATGAGATTACTATAACCGCCACCTGCGCAGATGGTACATTTTCTACAAAGATTACACTGTCCGAAGACTTTGTTATGACCCGTGGCACATTGAATACCATCGAAGCCACCCTTACGAAGGAAAACAACTAAAAATTAATCGGCAATCCCCAACTAAACCCGCCCCCCCGAAATGCGGCGTGCAGAAAGAAGGAAATACAGACTGCCATCCTGGGTCATACGTCCCTGCCCGGATGGCAGCCTCACCCACAAAAAAAGGACGGAACACCCTAATCCGCCTGCATCAGGAAAGGAGGAAGACATCGCAGGAGAGGCATCACACAGAAAAGACTTCCCAAGCCGCCGGGGAACACAGTCAGCGGCACGCTGCCTCACCCTCACTCTCGTTTTTTTGCCATTCTTCCCTGTCGGGAAAGCTGCGAAGAGGAAGAGAGAGGGAAACACAGATAAAAACAAATTCATTATGAAAAGAGAAATTATACTATCAGGAGCAGAAAAAGGCTATGCCTTGTCATGGAGCGCTTTCACACGCGCCAGCCGCGCAATCACCATCAGCATGACGGACGAAACGGGTCATCGATATTTCACCCTCAACAAAGCCGACGAAGGCACAGGTCACTACGCCTACAAGTTCCTGGGCGAAGGCTCGGACACCTGCGCCGGCAACCAACTGAAGGTGAGTATTGAGAACTCCTATCCCGAAGAACTCCAGACCGTGGTCAGCGCCACCCAGATATACGGCAGCGACGGACGTCTGAAAGGCATCTCCTACACCGTGTGTGCCGAAGACTATACGGATGCTAACTTCAGCGACTTCTGCCTCAACGTAGTGGCCTGGGTGAAGTAACCGAAGAAAAGCACTTCTGATACGTCCCCCTTGATTGACGAATATTAAGATAAATCCTGACAACAAATGCAGACTTAGCGGAATACGGCTTCACCTCGCTGACACTTAGCACAAGTATCCCCGACACTTAGCACAGGTGTCCATGACACTTAGCACAAGCATCGCTGACACTTAGCACAAGTGTCAGCACCCCTTAAAAACCGCTCCACAAGCCCTCTGCACAAGGCTCAGGCAGATGTTTCACTTAAAAAACCATAGAATATGGCATTTTTCAAACCTATTTACAAAAAGTTGTCCAAGAAGTGGCATCCCCAAGCCGTGAGCGTGGGCAAACCCATCGAAATGGACGAGCTTTGCAAGCAGATAGCGCTCATCTCCACCGTGAGCAGCGCCGACACCAAAGCTACCCTCGAAGCCCTCGGCCTTGTGCTGGGGACATGTATGAACACCGGTCGCACGGTACACGTGGAGGGTCTGGGAACCTTCTACTACACCTGCATCTCCACAGGCAAAGGCGTGGACACGGCCGAAAAGGTGAACGCCAACCAAATCTCCGGCACCCGCGTACGTTTCGTGCCCGAGTCGCATCGGCAAGGTACCACCATCACCCGCGGCCTCATCGGCGAAAACGTGACGTGGGCAAATATCAACTCCATCAGCCAGTTGGACGGCACAGGCAGTGGCGGCAGCAGCGGCGGAGACGGAGGAATAGAGGAAAATCCGTTGGGATAACCGAAACCGAACTCCGTTGCGATAACCGGGCGGGAGTCGAACACGGCACTCATGCGCCCCTACGCCCTCCCCCGATGCAGAGAGAGGAACAGCAGCAGACAGGCGGACAGCTATTTGCTGTTGTTCTATTTAGAAACGAACTGATTTTAAGGGGATATTTCGTTAGAGTACACCTTTTTTTCGTACCTTTGGCATACCAAACCTCTAAGAGGAATATGGGTATAGAACATTTTATTACAAAGGAGAAAAATTATGAGAAATTACAAAATCATCAGTGAAGGTCAAGACCATGTCACGGTGGAAATAAGTAAAAGTTTCTTCAAGAGAATGATGCAATGGGAAGAAAGCTTCAAAGTGGCCAAAGCTATCCGCCGCGGCCTGAGCGAACGTGATAAATATCCTGAACTGAGTCGTGAGGAGGCTGAAAAGGAAATAGAAAAATGGTAAGAGAAGCTGTAAAGTTCCAGTTCTCGGACGATTTTAAGATCGCCTTCAAACGACTATTGAAAAAATATCGTACGTTGAAACAAGATTTGTTGAAGGTTATGGACGAAATTCAGGAATCTCCGTCGGAGGTCGGCGTTCCTCTTTTTGCAACCGTCCGTAAAATGCGTATGGCTATTTCAGCAAAAGGGCGGGGAAAAAGTGGCGGTGCTCGCCTCATCCTCAGTCTATACCAACAAGAAGGGATTGTCTTCTTTCTCTTTATTTATGATAAGAATGAAATGGAAAATGTTTCAGATGAGTTCATTAAAGAGATTTTAAAAGATATGGAAGATGCGGAAAACTAAGAGAAAATACCCCCGCTCCACAGCCTGTTTCGCTTTCATCGTGAGGAACTCCATTCGCTCCTACACACTCATTTCAGATGTATATCGCATCACGTTCAAGGTTTTGGCGAAAACTGCGAAACATGTTTTCGTGCAAGGTTATCAAATCTACTTTCCGATGAAAAAGCTTCTGTAGCTCCTCTTTTATATTCATACGGGTAAAGAAACTGGGACGGCTCATCGTAATAAACACATCAATATCGCTCTTCTCGTCCTGTTCCCCCCGCGCCACGCTACCGAACAGCCCCAACTGTTCGATGCCATACTTGTCGGCAAACTTTTCCTTATAAGCCCGCAGACGGTCGACGATCTCCTGGGTGGTTTCCATATCTTACTTCTTTTAGTGACAGGTACAAAGTTAGCGATTTCCTCAAGAAAGAGAAGACATACCGCCGAAAATATACCGCTATGCACTCATTTTTACGAAGCTTACCCCAGCATCTGTTATTATGGCACGTGAATAATCGGTCATTTTTAAGAGTTTATGTGCAGGGGGTAACACTTTTTTCTTTATCTTTGTTTCACGAAAAAAGTATCCTAAAAAGAGACATTATGAAACGCAACGCCAATAAAGTACTCGAAAGCATCCGCCAGTCGCTGGCTCAACACCTGCCTTCCGGCGGACGTGCCGTGCTGTTCGGATCGCAAGCACGCGGCGACGCACGCCCGGACTCGGACTGGGACATACTTATCGTACTCGACAAGGAGAAACTCGAAACTGCCGATTACGACACTGTAAGCTATCCGCTCACCACGCTAGGCTGGGACTTGGGTGAACGCATCAACCCCATCATGTACACCCTGAAGGAGTGGACCGCAAGCCACATCACTCCGTTTTATAAAAACATTGAACAAGAAGGAATTATACTGGTATGAGTTTAAGTGAAGAAGAACGCAATGCCCTTGTGACATTGCAGATGGAAAAAGCACGGACTTTTCTGCAACAAGCAGATGAAATGTATGTTCTAAAATACTGGGACATAGCTTCAAACCGTTACTATTATGCATGTTTCCATGCTGTACAAGCATTACTGATTAAGCATGGATTGACGTGCCGGACACATGACGGGCTGATCGGCTGTTTCGGGTTGAACTTTATAAAAACCGGAATAATCAGTTCACACCTGGGAAGTTTTCTGTCACGCATCGAACAACTGAGGCAGAAAGGGGACTATAACTGCTTATATTCCATATCTGAAGAAGAAATCAGCGCAATGCGTGCCCCAGCAAGAGAACTTGTCGAAAAGATAAAGGAACTGATATGAGAAACAATCTGGTTATATAACTTTGTCAGCAAATTACGGTATAAACCTGAAAACAACCACCATGCATAAAATACCACAACCGATACTGCTGCTACTGTTACTACCATTGTGCCTCATCGCCTGCCATACCGGCAACGGAAGTGAAACCATTACCGGAAATGCAGCCGCCCCTCTCCGTTCTTCCCGCTACCACGCCGACAGCCTGCGTTTCCTCGCCGCCACAGAGCCCCTCTACGACCAAAGGCGGGAGCGTGAAACCATCCCCTATCTCGACTCCATCTTCCTGCTGCCCGCCAGCCTCAATCCCGACGCCCCGCAGCACTCCGACACCCTCAGCACCGCCGAAGGCCGCCTGCTCTGCAACCGTGCCTTGCGCTACCTGATGGTAAGCTACAACCTGCTAATAGACTTTGAAGGCGGCTACCGCCACCTCGACAGCCTCCAACGCCTGCACCTCCCCTTTCTGGAACGCTACTGCCTGCGAGGCCTCCTCACCGCCAAAGCCCAGATGCTGATGCCCCTCGACCGCCACGCCGAAGCCCTGCAATGCCTCGACCAAGCCATGAAGCTCGCCCGGACAGAAGACAGTATCGCCGCCCCCCTCCCTTCCGGCCTCCTTGCCCGCGCACAAGCCACCGGACGCCTCGAATGTCCCGAGAACGACAGCTACTGGAGTGCCGCCGCCGGCATCACCTACATGGGCGTGGACAGCGCAAGTACCCGTGCCGAGCAAGCCTTCCTGCGGGTTATCGACATTGCCCGCCACACCGGTTTCCGCGGTGGCCTCTATCCCCATGCCATAGCCCGCCTTGCCGACATCTACCTGCACCAGGGTAAATATGAACAGAGCATCGCCCTCTGCCGCCAAGCCATTGCCTCCACTCCCTCCGACAAACCCGACGAACAAGGGCAATATATCGCCGCCGAAAACCTGACCGAAGCCTACCGCCGCCTCGGCCTTTACGACGAAGCCCTGCGCTACTGCGCCATCGTGACCGACGCCCCCAAAGACTTCGAGATACTGAACAACCTGCGCGGACGCTCCTACATCAACAAAGCCGCCGTCCTTGCCGAAATGAACCGTTCCGCCGATGCCCTCGTCGCCCTGCAACAAGCCGACAGCTGCTTCAACCGTACAGGCAACGATTACTATAAGCTGCAAGCCGCCCTCGAACGCGCCCATCTGCTCACTTTGCAGCCCGACTCACTGGAAGCAGGCCTGCGCATTTTCACCACCCTCGAAGGACAAATACCCGCCCATCGCCAAGCCTTCTACCTTTACTATTACGGAAGCGCCTGCGCCCAAGCCGGACAATACTCCCGTGCTATCCCCCTGCTGGAAAGTGCCGTGACGGAATCGGAGAACATTTCCGAACGCCTCATGGCCCACCAGGCCGCCCGTCTGCTCACCGAGTGCTACCGCCATACCGGACGTTTCGCCCTCCTTGCCGACTTCCTGCCCCGCTATCAAGCCCTTTCCGACTCCATAGCCAGCGACGCGAAGATACGCCAGCTTGCCGCCGCCAACATCCGCTTCGAAACCGAAAAGAAAGAGCAGGAGAACCGCGCCCTCACCGCCGAAGTAGCACTGAAGGACAGTCGCCTGCGCACCACCCTCCTCGTTGGCACACTCTGCCTGCTGCTGGCTGCCGGCATCATCATCTGGGTAGTGATGAGGCATCGTGCCATCCGCATCCGGCAGGAAGCCGCCGCCACCCTGCTGCGCGAACAGGAAGCGCAACTGCACAGCCTCATCCGCGACCGCCAGCAACTCAACGACCGCAATCTCGACCTGGTCCGCCAACTCTCCGACATCCAGGCCACACACGAAAATACCTGCAACCTCGACAGCATCATGGAGAGCCTGCAACAAAGCCTTTTCAGCAAAGAAGACGCCGAACGCTTCCGCCAAAACTTCTCCGCCGTTTATCCCACAGCACTGAACCGTCTGCGGAGCCGTTGCCCCGACCTGACCTACAGCGACGAACTCTTCTGCATGCTCGCCATGCTGCAACTGGACAACTTCGAAATGGCACGCACCTTGGGTATCAGCAAATCCAGTGTCTCGAAAACACGATACCGGATACGCATAAAACTGGGATTGCCGGAAGGAGCCGATGCAGACACTGAAATCAGAAAAGTGATGTCTTCCAAGGAATAATTGCATAGTATTCACTATCTTTGCAACAGTTCAACCATTTGGAAACTGTTAGCGTTATATTACTTATAAACATTATAATAGAAAGATTTATGAAACGTACAAAATTAGCTGCATCCTTCCTGTTAGCCGGGACTCTGCTCCTGACGGGATGCGTGAGCAAGAAAGAATTAGTGAATCTTCAAACAGATTATAACAAGTTGAAGGACGAGAAGACTGCCCTCGATAAGTCCTATCAGGATGCGCAAATCCAGCTCGCCGAGTATCGCACACAGTCCAAAAGCCTGGAAGACCGCCTCAACGAAGCCCGGAAAAACAACCAGGAGCTGCGCAACAGCTACGCCACTCTGCAAGGTTCTCTCGACAAGAGCCTCCAGCAGAACTCCCAAGGCAACATCAACATCTCCAAACTGGTGGATGAGATTAATGCCTCCAACCGCTACATCAAGCAACTGGTGGACACCAAGAGCAAATCGGACTCTCTGAACGTAGTGCTGACCAACAACCTCACCCGCTCCCTGAGCCGCGAAGAGCTAAAAGAGGTGGATGTAAAGGTCTTGAAAGGCGTGGTTTACATCTCCTTGGCAGACAATATGCTATACAAGAGCGGCAGTTACGAAATCAACGAACGCGCCGGCGAAACGTTGAGCAAGATTGCCAAGATTATCACCGATTACAAGGATTACGAAGTATTGGTAGAGGGTAACACGGACAATGTGCCCATCTCCCGCCCCAACATCCGCAACAACTGGGACCTGAGCGCCCTGCGTGCCTCATCCGTAGTGCAAGCCTTGCAAAATCAATACGGCGTCGACCCCAAACGTCTTTCCGCCGCCGGCCGTGGAGAATATAATCCTCTCACGGATAATGACACCGAACTGGGCAAGCAACGCAACCGCCGTACGCAAATTATCATCACTCCGAAGCTCGACCAGTTCCTGGAGCTGATAGACAAGGCGCCGGAAGCGGAAGGAGAAGAAAAAGCCGAATAAAGTAAAGACTGCCTGCAATTACCTAACCTACAAGCAGAAACATAGGGAAAAAATATAATTCCAAAACAAACCTCAGACTGTCTCTGAATAGGAAGAAGCCTATCACTCTGTCATCCGGAGCAAAATAACGGCAAGTTGCTATTCAGAGGCAGTCTATTTGTTTTTTCCCTTCTATAAGCCCTGAATAAGTACAATTTAATAGTTTTTATCGCACACGCACTTACATTTTATCACATTTATTCCTACCTTTGCGCCCAAATTATAACTTTTAACTAACAACTCATAATCAACTACCATGGCTAAGATAACCAAAGAAGCTGCCTTGCTGTATCACTCACAAGGCAAACCAGGTAAGATAGAAGTAGTGCCTACCAAGCCCTACAGTACCCAAACCGACCTTTCACTTGCATACTCCCCCGGTGTGGCGGAGCCATGTCTTGAAATAGAAAAGAACCCGCAGGACGCATACAAATATACAGCGAAGGGTAATCTGGTAGCTGTAATTTCCAACGGTACCGCAGTGCTCGGTCTGGGCGATATAGGCGCGTTGAGCGGCAAACCCGTAATGGAAGGTAAAGGATTACTTTTCAAGATTTACGCCGGTATCGACGTGTTCGACATCGAAGTGAACGAGAAAGACCCTGAGAAATTTATCCAGGCAGTCAAAGCCATCGCCCCTACTTTCGGTGGCATCAATTTGGAAGACATCAAAGCTCCCGAATGTTTCGAAATAGAACGCCGCCTGAAGGAAGAACTCGACATCCCCGTGATGCACGACGACCAACACGGTACGGCCATCATCTCCAGTGCCGGACTTGTGAACGCTTTGCAAGTAGCAGGCAAGAAGATTGAAGATGTGAAAATCGTTGTGAACGGTGCCGGCGCATCGGCTGTATCCTGTACGAAGCTGTACGTTTCACTGGGTGCCCGCCTGGAAAATATCGTGATGGTGGATAGCAAAGGCGTTATCAGCAAGACACGTACCGACCTCAACGAACAGAAGCGTTATTTCGCCACCGACCGTACTGACATCCATACCCTCGAAGAAGCTATCAAAGGGGCCGACGTATTCCTGGGATTATCCAAAGGTAATGTACTGTCACAGGACATGGTGCGCAGCATGGCCCCGTCTCCTATCGTTTTCGCACTGGCTAACCCTACACCGGAAATCTCCTACGAAGATGCCATGTCAGCCCGCCCCGATGTATTGATGGCAACCGGACGTTCAGACTATCCGAATCAGATTAATAACGTAATCGGTTTCCCCTATATCTTCCGTGGCGCGCTCGATACTCAGGCAAAAGCCATCAACGAGGAAATGAAAATTGCCGCCGTACATGCCATTGCCAACCTGGCAAAACAACCCGTGCCCGATGTTGTGAACGAGGCTTATCATGTTAACAACTTTAGTTTCGGTCCCGAATACTTCATCCCGAAACCGGTTGACCCGCGCCTTATCACCGAAGTTTCCTGCGCTGTAGCCAAGGCTGCCATGGAAAGCGGTGTAGCCCGTAAGAACATCGAAGACTGGGATGCTTACTGCGTACAACTCCGCGAACTCATGGGTTACGAAAGCAAACTCACCCGCCAGCTTTACGACACTGCCCGTCGCAATCCGCAACGCGTGGTATTTGCCGAAGGTTCCCACCCCAATATGCTGAAAGCAGCCGTAGAAGCCAAAGCCGAAGGCATCTGCCATCCCATCGTTTTAGGTAACGACGAGACTATCGAGAAACTGGCAAAGGAACTCGACCTCAGCCTGGAAGGTATCGAAATCGTAAACCTGCGCCATCCGAACGAGGCAGCACGCCGCGAACGTTATGCCCGCATCCTTTCTGAAAAACGTGCCCGCCAGGGTGCCACCTACGAGGAAGCCAACGACAAGATGTTCGAACGCAACTACTTCGGTATGATGATGGTGGAAACAGGCGATGCGGATGCATTCATCACCGGTCTTTATACAAAGTATAGCAACACCATCAAGGTAGCCAAGGAAGTTATCGGCATACAACCGCAATACAAGCATTTCGGTACGATGCACATCCTGAACTCCAAGAAAGGTACGTATTTCCTTGCCGACACGCTAATCAACCGTCACCCCAATGCCGAAACATTGATTGACATTGCCAAACTGTCAGAGCACACCGTACGTTTCTTCAACCATACCCCGGTAATGGCCATGCTGAGCTACTCCAACTTCGGCGCCGACACCGAAGGCAGTCCGGTAAGCGTACACGAAGCCGTAGAGTACATGCAGCAGAACTATCCCGACCTCGCCATCGACGGTGAGATGCAGGTGAACTTCGCCATGGACCGCAAGATGCGCGACGCCAAATATCCTTTCACCCGCTTGAAAGGCAAGGATGTGAACACCCTCGTATTCCCGAACCTGAGCTCTGCCAACTCCGCATACAAACTGTTGCAAGCTATGAATACGGAAATGGAGCTAATCGGCCCGATACAAATGGGACTGAACAAGCCTATCCACTTCACCGACTTCGAAAGTTCCGTGCGCGACATCGTAAATATCACCGCAGTAGCCGTTATCGATGCTATCGTGGACAAAAAGAAAGCAGGTAAATGAGACGTCCGTTATCGAAATCACAAAGTGTTTGCATTGTGCTGCTTTGGGCAGCACTTTGCTACATAGTTCTGACTACTGTCGAACGAATTGATGGACCAGTCATTATGACGCTTATCATTTCGGCAGCGTTAGTGTTCATTCCGGTAATAAAATCATTAAAGAGAGGATAAATAATGTCTTTTTATTCCTTTTTGCGGTAGAAAACAATAAAAATGTTGTTTTCTACCGCATTTTCTTTATAAATTGTTTGTTTGTCTCATTTTTATGTGTACTTTTGCAACCGCAACAGAGAAAAAGGGAAACAAGATACGAGGAAACAAGTTACAAGAAATTCCCTGCGGTAGCGCAAATGCCTTATCAACTGACCCCCTCGTCAACTTGTCAACTGAACTCTCGTCAACTGAAAAATAACCAATAAAAGAAATAGATTATGAACGCAGCTAAGGTATTAGAAGATTTGAAGAGACGGTTCCCCAACGAACCAGAGTATCATCAGGCAGTGGAAGAAGTACTTTCTACAATTGAAGAAGAGTACAACAAACACCCGGAGTTTGACAAAGTCAATCTGATTGAGCGTCTTTGCATCCCCGATCGTGTTTACCAGTTCCGCGTGACTTGGATGGACGATAAAGGTAACATCCAGACAAACATGGGTTATCGCGTTCAACACAACAACGCTATCGGTCCGTACAAAGGTGGTATCCGTTTCCACGCATCTGTGAACCTCTCAATCCTGAAGTTCCTCGCGTTCGAACAAACCTTCAAAAACTCTCTGACTACTCTGCCTATGGGTGGTGGTAAAGGTGGTTCCGACTTCTCTCCGCGTGGCAAGTCTAATGCTGAAGTAATGCGTTTCGTACAAGCATTCATGCTGGAACTGTGGCGCCATATTGGTCCTGAGACTGACGTTCCTGCCGGTGACATCGGTGTAGGCGGTCGTGAAGTAGGTTTCATGTTCGGTATGTACAAGAAGCTGACTCGTGAATTTACCGGTACATTCACAGGTAAAGGTCGCGAATTCGGTGGTTCACTGATTCGTCCTGAGGCTACAGGTTACGGTAACATCTACTTCCTGATGGAAATGCTGAAAACTAAGGGTACTGACCTGAAAGGTAAAACCTGCCTGATCTCAGGTTCCGGTAACGTAGCTCAATATACCGCTGAAAAAGTTCTCGAACTGGGTGGTAAAGTTCTGACAATGTCCGACTCTGACGGTTATGTTTACGACCCGGCAGGTATCGACCGCGAGAAACTGGACTACATCATGGAATTGAAGAATCTCTACCGTGGACGTATTCGCGAATATGCAGAGCAATATCCGGGTGTGAAGTATGTAGAAGGAGCTAAACCTTGGGGTGAAAAAGCTGACATCGCTCTGCCTTCTGCAACTCAGAACGAACTGAACGGTGACCACGCTCGCCAGTTAGTAGCAAACGGCTGTATGGCTGTTTCCGAAGGTGCTAACATGCCTTCTACTCCAGAAGCTATCAAAGTATTCCAGGATGCCAAAATTCTGTATGCCCCGGGTAAGGCTGCCAATGCAGGTGGTGTATCAGTATCCGGTCTTGAAATGACTCAGAACTCTATCAAACTGAGCTGGAGTTCTGAAGAGGTAGACGAGAAACTGAAGAGCATCATGAAGAACATTCACGAAGCCTGCGTACAGTATGGCACAGAAGCTGACGGTTATGTGAACTATGTGAAGGGTGCTAACGTTGCCGGATTCATGAAGGTGGCAAAAGCTATGATGGCACAAGGTATCGTGTAAGAAAGCTATAGTTGTTATATATTGGGAATCCCCTTTGCACTCGGTGTGAAGGGGATTTTCTTTATAACTCATCGTCATTTTCTTCATCAGCTTAGACTTCATCCTTAAATCCGTTTTTTTTACTACTTCAATGTCGCAATCAATACTATCGGATTACTTTCCTCGCCAACATTTTCCAGAGCCTCAACAAGTTCTTTCTTTTTAGCTTCATCCTTTGCCTTGGTGGCTTTTATCCGACCTATATCAATCCAGTTATCTTCACTAAAAGGTTCCAACACATCTATCCAATACTTACCGGCAGAACGATAATCAACTGTAAATTCACCTCCCAACAAGTCATTATCCAAAACAAAAGGACGTTCTATACCCCGTAAAGGTATGTTGAACCAGGGCACTTGGCGTTCTTTAATTTTGCCTTGTCGCTTTTGCTCCCTCACTGTTCCATCTTGTTTGTTGTAGCAATAAGTCAGTACCTTATCCCCTTTGCTCCCCACCAAATAGACATAATCTTTGCTTGGATAATAAGAGCTGATAGAGAAGTAATCGAAGGCTTTTCTTTCTCTAAACCATAAATGAGTCTGCTCGTAATCTCCTTTTTCTTCTTTTGTAAAGATAGAATATTGAGGACTCAAACTTTCATGAGCGACGTCATATCGATAGATAGTATCAGTATCGGGATATTTAAGGGTTAATTGGCTACCATAAGTATCTATATTGGTCAGATCCTCTTTCCAATAATTAGCAAAATAATTCATCTGAGCGCAATTCTTAATGATACCTTCTTCTCTACCCTTATGAACCGGATTCTTGAACATCTTTTTTAAATGAAAGCAACTGTCTACCAGTGCAAAAGACCATAAAGAGTCTTTGGGTACCGGTCTGTACAATGCTATGTTTTGTGCAATAAAAAAGTTGTTTTCGAACAGTACATGTTGCGTATAAGCTGCTGCAAATTTATTATAGTGATTATACCCTATAACGTTTCTCTTAAAGTTCCCTTCAAAATCATACACCAGAATGCCTCCACCTACAATATAGACTTCTTTATGATTTTCGTCAATGAGGAATTCACCCAGAGTGACGTACTCACCAGGTCCTTGCCCTATATTGCCCACCATGTTTAAGAACTTTCCCGAACGGGAAAAACGTAGAATACGATTATCTTTATAATGCGCTATCCAAATATCATGATCTGTTACTTGCACCAGATGAATGCCTGCTGTCAGCGCCTCATTGGTTGCCTCCAAACACACAAACTCTACTTTAGCAACGGCATCGCTCAACGGCAGTGAAGAAGCATCCGATACATTTTCGGACAAATTAATCACAGCAACACCATTGGGTTTCGGTAGTCGAAGTTTGTTGTTTCTTACCGGGTGTACAACTTATTAGTGCACAGATTAATAACAAAGGAATGTATTTCATAATACACAGGTATTAATTGGTTCTTTACATGATGTGCTTCACCTTATTATATCTATAGAATGCTCCATTTGCATATTCTTTCAAACTCCTTTCTACAAAGGAACAAATTAATTAGGAGAATTCGCAAATATATGAAGTGAATTTTAGCCTGCCTTTTGCATGCCTTTCCAAAGATAATCCCTATTTTTGCAACAATAGCTTTATTCTTTAATATATTATGCCAGTAACAGAAGAAGAATTAAAAACGATATTTGCATCCTCATGCATCGAGTCAGCTGCCCGTGCTATTGGATGTCCGGCATCAGAAATGTATTTGCGCATGAAGCGCATCAATCTGATTGAAAACTATATTTGGGAGTTTTATGATGTACTTCACACCCAAAGCCGGGTATATGTAACAGAAGATATCCTGAAAACATTGGATATTTGGGAAAAGAAAGCTGGAATAAATCACTAATTCAAAAGAAAAATATATGCTCACTGTTTATCACGGCTCCATTACTAAAGTGGATTATCCAATTGCTAAAGCCGGACGAGAGAATCTTGATTTCGGCCAAGGTTTTTATATCACCAACATAAGAGAGCAAGCGGAAAGATGGGCCTTTCGCATAGGCAGACAACTACAAGAATCCCCTATACTCAATATTTACGAGCTTGATATAGAACGCATAGAAAAGGAATACCGCTATCTAAAATTTAAGAAATACGACCAACAATGGCTTGAGTTTATTGTAAAAAGCCGCAAAGGCGAAAAGCCATGGGCAACATACGACATTGTGGAAGGCGGCGTGGCAAACGATCGCGTCATTGATACAGTAGAAGCCTATATAAACGGCATGATGACTGTAGAGATGGCATTAGGGCAATTAGCGCAACACCAGCCTAACAACCAATTTTGTCTGTTAAGCCAATTACTAATAGACGAATGCCTACATTTTGTTTCCATTGAACAATTAAACCCCTAAATATATGTTGAGTGACCTTCTTATGTGGAACAAAATCGGAAGAATCGTAATGCGACTTTCCGAGAAGCTGGAGATTTCTCCATTGCGTGCTTTAGATGTTTTCTATACATCAACGGTTTGCAACCGCCTGCATGACCCTGAAACCGAACTCTATACTTTCAGTGATGCCTATATTGTAGATGAAATCATTATGGAAATCCGCAACAATTGATACTCTCTATATACGACAAGCCTATTATAACGAGATTGTCCTGCCGGCTCCCGCCACTGCCATAAAACTAATATCAAACCTACTAAGAACTAATCCCCGCAACGCAAGGAACTAATTTCTTATTAACTAAAAACTATTCATACATCAACTGTTGTAAGAAAATTCTATAATTATTGTAAGGGAATAGAACAATTATTGTAAGAAACTACTATATTTGTAGTACGAATATTTTTTAGTATGAAAAATATTAGTTCGTAGCACATCCGACATTAGTTTCTTGCAGTTCCGGTGCCAGTTTGTTTCTACGGAAGTATAAACCTCTTAAAACATATATTATGAGTACTTACTATGACCTCTACGAAACACCGGATCCCAGTGGCGAAGGAAAGAAAAAACCGTTGCACGCACGTGTGCGCTCTAAAGGCACCATTACGGCAAAAGAATTTCAGGAACGAATGGTGAAAGAGCAGCACATGCCGCACGCCATGATAGTGGGCATCATGCAAGCCATCAGCAATGCACTGGGCGACTGGCTTGCCGACGGCTACAATGTGGAATTGGACGAACTGGGTTACTTCAGCACTACGCTGAAATGCACGCGGACCGCCATGAACAAGAAAGATATTCGTGCCGAGTCCGTACGGTTTGAAACCGTGAAGTTCCGCCCAAGCAAAACCTTCAAAAAGTACGTTAGGTATCAAATGCATTTGGAAAGGCTGGACAAGAAGATGACGACAAAGAAACCGGCAGTAGCCCCGGAAAAAAGAAAAGAGATGATGCTGAAATTCCTGGAAGTAAATGTCTGCATCACACGCACCGAATACTCCCGCCTGACGAATATAACGGACCGCCGTGCCAGTTGTGACTTACAAGAATATTTGGCAGAAGGCATTATTCGCAAACGGGGCGGAGGACGTTCAGTAGTTTATATAAAGAGGAATCAAGAATAAGCCATACTCCTTTCAGCGGGAAAACGCAGAAAGCAATGCCTCGTAAACCGCCGGATGGAGGAAGTAACGAACATCTTTCCCTTCCTCCATCGCTCGGCGAATAAAGGTAGAACTAATTTCGAAAGTAGGCGAAGAAACTACTTTCACATTCTCCGGAAGGGAATCGGAAGAAACCGGATAACCGGGACGGGGATACACAAGAATATGGTTTTCAACAAGAATACGCTCCGACTGATACCAACAGGGAAATAGCACCCAGTTATCCGAACCGATAATCAAATAAAATTCCCGGTCGGGATAGGTTTCTTTCAGTTTATCCAGCGTATGGATGGTATAGGACGGACGGGACAGATTAAACTCAATATCAGAAGCCTTAAACTTGGGATACCCCTCAATGGCAAGTTGAACCAACTTCAAACGGAAGGCATCATCCATCAATTCATCTTCTTCCTTCAACGGATTATGAGGGGTTACGAGAAACCATACTTCATCCAGCCCTTCATACTCGCAAAGATAATTGGCAAGGGCAAGATGTCCGATATGTACCGGATTGAAGGAGCCGCTGAAGATACCTGTTTTCATTCTATTGTTTTCATACGTTTCCAGCAAGTATAAACATTGATGCAACTTGAAAGCAGCACCACAGACATACCAATAATGATTGTCCATTGCAGGTAATACAAAGCGATCAATCCAGACACAAGAGAAACTAGTGCCAAGAGAATGTTGAGAATCAACAATGCTTTGTTCTGCTTGGGAGAAACAGGTTTCGGGGTATACATAGGAACCAATTATTCAGACAAAAACTCTGTAATAACCTGCAAAGCTTCCGCCTTTGCCTTCTCCAAATCATCATTTACAATGACTTTATCGAACTTAGGGGCAAACGTCAGTTCATATTCCGCCTTGGCAACGCGGGCTTCTATCACTTCGGGAGCATCCGTTCCACGTCCTACCAGACGTTTACGAAGTTCCTCTACCGAAGGAGGCTGAATGAATACCGACAGAGCACGGTCGCCATAAAACTTTTTTATATTGCAGCCACCTACAACGTCCACATCAAAAACCACATTTTGTCCGGCAGCCAACTGAGCTTCTACCTGAGACTTCAATGTACCGTAGTAACGGTCCTTGTACACTTCTTCATATTCCAGAAACTCATCATTGGCAATGCGAGTACGGAATTCTTCGGGAGAAAGAAAGAAGTACTCCACTCCATGCTGTTCTGTTCCGCGTGGCGGACGACTGGTAGCAGAACAAGAAAAAGCCAGATTCAGGTTCTGCTCCAACAAATAGTTGATAATGGTTGATTTCCCTGACCCTGAAGGGGCTGAGAAGATAATAAGTTTAGCCATATTGAAATAGTAATTACATCACGTTCAATACCTGTTCTTTGATTTGTTCCAGCTCATCCTTCATCTGCACTACAATCTTCTGCATCTCAGCATGATTGGACTTGCTTCCCAACGTATTGATTTCACGTCCCATTTCCTGGGCAATGAAACCCAACTTCTTACCTTGTCCGCTTCCATCCTCCATAGTATTAATGAAGTATTTCAAGTGGTTGCTCAGGCGTTGTTTTTCTTCGTTGATATCCAGTTTCTCAATGTAATAGATGAGTTCCTGCTCCAGACGGTTCTTGTCATAGTCCACGCTGATGGTCTTTTCCAAAGCATCCGTGATGCGTTCTTTGATTTTCTCTACACGCTCTTTTTCGTACGGATCAACAGAAGTCAGCAACTTGGCAATATTGGAAATCTTTTCGCGGAACTTCTTCTCTAAAGCCGCGCCTTCCTGTATACGGAATTCAACCAGATTTTGGATAGCCTGAAGTACAGTGGCATGAACAGCTTTCCATTCTTCCTCGCTTAGTTCCTGAATATCGTTCTTGGTCATCACGTCCGGCATGCGGAGCAAAGTAGAGAACCAGTCTTCGGGTGCAGGGATACCGGTAGTTTCGGAGATGGTACGAATGCGTTCGTAATACGCCACTACCACATCCTGGTTAATGGGAGTAATAAGTTCACAGGCATCTTTTTTATCAATCCACAGACTGAAATCCACTTTACCACGTTCCAGTGCCTTAGCAATTTCGTTACGGATTTCTATTTCTTTTTCCCGGTAGAGGGGAGCGATGCGGGTTGACAGATCCATCGCTTTACTATTGAGCGATTTGATTTCTACATTGATTTTCTTATCGGACAGTTCAGCGGTCGCTTTACCGTATCCGGTCATGGATTGTATCATAAGATTCTTTAGTTTTCCGCAAAATTACATGAATATTTTCATTAGTGAAAATTATTCAAGAAATAAGTGACGTGTTTATCGCTTACTCTTTACTCCAAATACGTGTGTTCAAGTTCAGTTCATCTACAATTTCCAGTAAGGATTGGAGCACTGCAAAGTCCGATTTAAGGATGCTCATATCGTTCAAAGAACTCCACACATCCGCTTCAAACCGGTTCTTTGAATCCGGAATGGCGACCAGAATCGTAGAATTCCGGAAACTGATGGTAACTCCTTTCTTGAAATTGCTGTCCAACTTCAACATTCTTTCCATCATGGAAGGGGTAATCAGATAGCGGGCCTCAATCTGGTTCGTGGAAAAGACATCAAAGACTTTTTCAAAATCGGGACTTTCCATTTTCACTCTCGAAGCTCCCATCTTAATCTTGAAAAAGCTGTCCCGCAAAACGGTCGTTTCTCCCTGAAATTCCTTATGAAAGTCAGCAATGAAAAGAAATCCTTTGAAAATATCTTCCCAATAATACTGCACTCCATTCTTAGTAGAACGAGCTCTGCGCTCTTCAGCATGTACTTCGGAACAGATAAAGCTGGTTTTATCCAGACATCCTTCTATCAGATCTTCGGCATGATAACGGTCGGGAGAAGTAAACAGTCCGCTATTTCTAAAAAGATCCTCACTCACTCCGTCATTCGGAGAGTAGGTCGCATTCGGACAAAAGGCATGGATTATTTCATCTACCACTTCTTCTTTATAGAAAGAGGAGAATATTTTCGATTTATTATTGATACAAGTAATAAAAATGATAACAGAAATAACAACAATAACTATCGGACCAAAGATCCCTTCCAATTTAAGTATTAACAAAGCTATCACTCCTACTACCAGAAAAATAGCAGCATAAATCAAACCCTCTGAACGCCCTTTCCTCAGGAGTTCCTTACGTTTATTTTCCAGAACTTGCAATGTGGGGGCCAGTTTCTGCGCCAGAGAGTCAAAATCTACATAATCCATTGCCGGCTATTTTATGAATTGAACAAGTTCTTTACATCCGGAGTTGCACGTTCTGCTTCCGGAATTGTCAGCACCGCTTTTCTTGTAAAGCCAAACATACCTGCCAACAGATTTGTAGGGAAAGTCTGGACGGCATTATTGTAATCGGTTACAGAAGCATTGTAAGTGCGGCGGGCAGCAGCCAACTGTTCTTCCGTTTCATTGAGCGAACGCTGCAATTGCAGGAAATTTTCAGAAGCTTTTAGTTCGGGATAGTTCTCCGCCACTGCAAAGAATTGAGTACGCACTTTAGAAAACATTTTGTCAAATTCCGCCTTTTCGCTGTCATTAAGAGAAGTGTAAGTCTTATTGCGCATTTCCGTTATTGCAGCAAATGTATCGGCTTCATGCTTGGCATATTGCTGAACAGTTGCAACCAGATTGGGTATCAAATCGAAGCGGCGTTTCAACATGACATCGATAGTGGAAAAAGCATTTTCTATCTGATTTCTCTTTCTCACCAGTGAGTTGTACATCGAAATCAGCACCAAAATAAAAAGTACAATAATAATAGCTACGATCATAATTACAGATACAACGACCTCCTTGTGCCGGTTATTTTATGTTAACGAATTCAGCGTTTATCCCTAAAATCAGACAGCAAAGATAGAAATAATCTAAAAACCTCCCAATAAAGCCGTAAGAAAGATACCGAACCCTTTTTGGATTCGCTTGTGTATCTGAAAATAAACCTGTAAATTTGCCACAATTAAACTAACAAAAGACTATGTCGTGTATCTTACATATTGAAACGTCCACCTCGGCATGCTCCGTTGCAGTGAGTGAAGATGGACAAAATGTATTTAACAAAGAAGACCTGAACGGCCCGTCTCATGCCGCTCTGCTGGGAGTATTTATAGACGAAGCTCTGTCGTTTGCCGACAGTCATGCCATGCCGATTGATGCAGTGGCGGTGAGTTGCGGACCGGGTTCCTACACCGGACTACGTATCGGCGTATCTATGGCGAAAGGAGTTTGTTACGGACGTAATATTCCGCTGATCGGTCTTCCGACATTGAAAGTACAATGCGTGCCGGTATTGCTTTATCATGATGAATTGCCTGAAGACGCACTGTTATGCCCGATGATTGATGCACGCCGCATGGAAGTATATGCTGCCATCTACGACCGTGCCCTGAAACCTGTGCGCGACATAGCCGCTGACATTGTAGACGAAAACTCTTATACGGAATTTCTGAATCAACATCCCGTTTATTTCTTTGGAGACGGAGCAGCCAAGTGCAAAGAAAAAATAACTCATCCCAATGCGCACTTCATTGATGATATTCATCCATTGGCAAAGATGATGTTTCCACTTGCCGAAAAAGCAATAGCCGAAAACGACTTTAAGGATGTAGCTTATTTTGAACCATTCTACCTGAAAGAGTTCGTAGCTTCCCAACCGAAAAAACTTTTATAATATATGCAATATAACACTCAACAAAAGCGGATGCCTTTGCCGGAATACGGACGCAGCATCCAAAACATGGTTGACCACGCGTTAACAATCGAAGATCGCGCCGAACGCCAACGTTGCGCAAACACCATTATCAACATTATGGGTAATATGTTCCCGCATCTACGTGATGTACCCGATTTTAAACATAAACTATGGGATCATCTGGCTATCATGTCCGACTTCAAACTGGATATTGATTACCCGTATGAAATTATCCGCAAAGATAATCTGAATACCCGTCCGGAAGTGATCCCCTATCCCAGTACAAAAATCCGTTACCGCCACTACGGCCGTACACTGGAAGTATTGATAAAGAAAGCAATTGACTTCCCCGAAGGAGATGAAAAGCAGAATCTGATTGCCCTGATCTGCAACCACATGAAGAAAGACTTCATGACCTGGAACAAGGATACGGTAGACGACCGTAAGATTGCAGAAGATCTTAACGAATATTCGGGTGGCAAATTGCAGATGACGGATGACATCATCAAACTGATGGCTGAACGTATTAATCAGAACTACCGTCCGAAAATGAACAATCAGAACAACCGGAGAGATAACCGGAATAATAAGAGAAAGTACTAATAGATTTATGGCATCATTCGTAATTGAAGGAGGACACAGATTATCCGGCGAAATTCATCCGCAAGGCGCAAAAAACGAGGTATTGCAAATTATCTGCGCCACGCTGCTGACAGCCGAAGAGGTGACTGTACATAACATTCCGGATATATTGGACGTCAATAATCTTATTCAGTTGATGCGTGACATGGGCGTTACGGTATCCAGAAAAGGGCTTGATACGTATAGTTTCAAAGCAGAAAAGCTGGATTTGAGTTATCTGGAAAGCGATGAATTCCTGAAGAAGTGTTCCAGTCTGCGAGGTTCGGTTATGTTAATCGGCCCAATGGTAGCACGCTTCCATAAAGCGATGATTTCAAAACCGGGTGGTGACAAGATAGGACGCAGACGCCTAGATACTCACTTTATCGGCATACAGAATCTGGGTGCAGATTTCTCGTACAATACAGAACGCGAAGCATACGAGATTTCAGCTTGCGAACTGAAAGGCACCTATATGTTGTTGGACGAAGCTTCGGTAACCGGAACTGCCAACATTGTGATGGCAGCGGTACTGGCCAGAGGAACAACCACCATTTATAATGCTGCCTGTGAACCGTATCTGCAACAACTTTGCAAGATGCTGAACCGCATGGGCGCCAAGATACAAGGTATTGCCTCCAATCTACTGACCATTGAAGGAGTGAACGAACTGCACGGCACCGAACATACGATACTTCCCGATATGATCGAAGTCGGCAGTTTTATCGGTATGGCAGCCATGACGCAAAGTGAGCTCACCATCAAGAATGTTTCTTATGAAAACCTGGGCATCATCCCTGAAAGTTTCCGCCGTCTGGGCATCAAACTGGAACAACGGGGAGACGATATCTATGTTCCTGCACAGGAAACGTATCAGATAGAGTCGTTCATAGATGGTTCCATCATGACTATTGCCGATGCTCCCTGGCCGGGACTGACGCCGGACTTGCTAAGTGTAATGCTCGTAGTTGCCACTCAGGCAAAAGGCAGCGTGCTCATTCATCAAAAAATGTTCGAGAGCCGCCTGTTCTTCGTGGACAAACTGATAGATATGGGAGCACAGATTATTCTTTGTGATCCTCACCGTGCCGTTGTCATTGGTCATAACCATGCCATGCGTCTGCGAGGCGGGAATATGACTTCACCTGATATTCGTGCCGGTATTGCATTGCT
This sequence comes from Bacteroides intestinalis DSM 17393, assembly GCF_000172175.1. Lineage (NCBI taxonomy): Bacteria > Pseudomonadati > Bacteroidota > Bacteroidia > Bacteroidales > Bacteroidaceae > Bacteroides > Bacteroides intestinalis. The sequence continues at coordinate 3,380,498 of NZ_ABJL02000008.1, forward strand.
GATTGCCGCCATGAGTGCGGAAGGAAGCAGTCGTATCCACAACATTGAACAAATCGACCGGGGGTATCAGGATATTGAAAGACGCCTGAATGCTATCGGAGCAAGAATTACGAGAATATGATATAGGATGGTGGAAGATGATTAAGAATGGTAGGATGATAAGATGATAAAAAGAGAAGATGTATATAAGATAGGAGTATTTAACAAACCGCACGGCATTCACGGTGAGTTGTCATTCACATTCACCGATGACATTTTTGACCGGGTGGAAGCTGAATACCTAATCTGCCTGTTGGATGGTATTTTCGTACCTTTCTTCCTGGAAGAATACCGTTTCCGCTCCGACTCCACCGCATTGGTAAAACTGGAAGGAGTAGATACGGCGGAACGTGCACGGATGTTCACCAACGTGGAAGTTTACTTTCCTGCCAAACATGCCGAAGATGCCGGACCGGGAGAACTGACCTGGGATTTCTTTGTAGGTTTCCGCGTAGAAGAAGTTAACTACGGAGACTTAGGAGAAGTGACAGAGGTGGATACTGCAACCATCAATACCTTGTTTGTAGTTGATCATCAGGGAGAAGAATTACTGATTCCTGCACAAGAAGAATTCATCCTGAACATTGACCAAAAGCACAAAGTAATCACAATGGATTTACCCAAAGGATTGCTGGCTTTGGATGAAACAGAGGAAGTGTAATATGAGTGATAAAGCGATAGGGCGATAAAGTGATAAACGCGTATGGTGAAAAAGAAACGACATAAAGCATTCTGGAGTAATATCAAATTCAAATATAAGCTGACTATCATCAACGAGAATACACTCGAAGAAGTAGTCGGTCTCCGTGTATCCAAGTTAAACGGCATCTCGGTATTACTTTCTGTGTTGACTGTTTTGTTTCTGGTTGCCTCAGTTATCATTGCTTTCACTCCGTTGCGCAACTACTTGCCGGGATACATGAACAGTGAAATCCGTGCCCAGGTGGTAGAGAATGCTTTACGAGTAGATTCACTTCAACAGTTGGTAGATCGCCAGAATTTGTATATCATGAATATACAGGATATTTTCAGTGGAACCATACGGGTAGATACTGTACACAATATGGACTCACTGACTACCGTACGCGAAGACTCGTTGATGGAACGCACACAGCGGGAAGCGGAGTTCCGGAAACAATATGAAGAGACAGAAAAGTATAACCTGACAAGCATTACAGCCCGCCCGGACATAGAAGGATTGATATTTTATCGTCCCACGCGAGGGATGATTACAGAAAAATTTGATGCTGACAGAAAACATTACGGTACGGATATCGCCGCCAATCCCGGAGAGAGCGTACTTGCTACGCTGGATGGTACAGTTATCTTGAGTACTTATACGGCCGAAACAGGGTATGTGATAGAAGTACAACATAATCAAGACTTTATATCCGTATATAAGCATTGCAGTTCCTTATTGAAACGTGAAGGAGACACTGTACAGGCCGGAGAGGCTATTGCTTTGGTAGGAAACAGCGGACAACTGACAACCGGTCCTCACCTGCACTTTGAGTTATGGCACAAAGGACGGGCGGTGAATCCGGAACAATATATTGTATTTTAAGTGATAGATAAATGAAAAAACAAATTGCTATACTCGGTTCTACCGGCTCCATAGGTACGCAGGCATTACAGGTGATTGAAGAACAATCCGACCAGTACGAAGCGTATGTGCTGACCGCCAACAACCGTGTAGAAGAACTCATTGCCCAAGCTCGGAAATTCAAGCCTGAAGCGGTAGTTATAGCCAACGAAACGAAATATGCCCAACTGAAAGAAGCCCTCGCCGATCTGCCTATCAAAGTATATGCAGGAACGGATGCTATCTGCCAAATTGTGGAAGACTCGGAAATTGACATCGTACTGACTGCGATGGTAGGTTATGCCGGACTGAAACCAACCATGAATGCTATTCGTGCCCGTAAACCCATCGCTCTTGCCAACAAGGAGACGCTTGTTGTGGCAGGTGAGCTGATTAACGATATGGCACGCCTATCCGGTACACCTATATTACCGGTAGATTCCGAACATTCAGCCGTTTTCCAATGTTTAGCGGGGGAACTCGGCAATCCGATAGAGAAGGTGATCCTTACGGCATCCGGTGGCCCGTTCCGCAATTGCACAATGGAACAACTGGCTACGGTAACCAAAGCCCAAGCCTTGAAACACCCTAATTGGGATATGGGAGCGAAGATCACAATTGATTCCGCTTCAATGATGAACAAAGGGTTCGAGGTGATAGAAGCAAAATGGTTATTCGGTGTTCGTCCAGATCAGATTGAAGTGGTAGTACATCCGCAATCTATTATACATTCGATGGTGCAGTTTGAAGACGGTGCAGTAAAAGCACAATTGGGTATGCCGGATATGCGTCTGCCTATTCAGTATGCATTCTCTTATCCGCACCGCCTGAAGGCTTCATTTCCCCGGTTAGATTTCAAGATGTGCACAAACCTGACATTCGAACAACCGGATACTACCCGTTTCCGTAATCTGGCTTTGGCTTACGAAGCTTTGCATAAAGGCGGAAATATGCCTTGTATCGTGAATGCAGCTAATGAAGTGGTAGTTGCCGCTTTCCTGCGGGATGAGATTTCATTCCTCGGCATGAGTGATGTGATAGAGAAAGCAATGTCTATCGTATCATTTGTGGCAAAACCGGAATATGAAGACTATGTAGCTACGGATGCGATGACACGCCGTATTGCACAAGAACTTATAAAGTGATAGCGGTATCAATGATAAGCCGCATTTAATATAGTAAATTGTAAATAGTAAAATAGAAAAATTATTAGATGGAAACATTTTTGATTCGTGCCCTGCAACTCGTTATGAGCCTTTCGTTGCTCGTTATCGTTCATGAGGGAGGGCACTTCCTCTTCGCCCGTCTTTTCAAGACACGGGTAGAAAAGTTTTGTTTGTTCTTCGACCCTTGGTTTACCCTGTTCAAGTTCAAGCCGAAAAATAGTGATACGGAATATGGTATTGGTTGGCTGCCGTTAGGTGGTTATGTAAAGATAGCAGGTATGATAGATGAGTCTATGGATACCGAACAGATGAAACAGCCAATGCAACCGTGGGAGTTCCGGGCCAAACCGGCATGGCAACGGTTGTTAATCATGATAGGTGGTGTATTGTTCAATTTCATATTGGCATTATTCATCTATTCTATGATACTTTTTACTTGGGGAGATGAATACGTACCGGTACAAAAGGCCCCGCTGGGTATGGAATTCAACGAAACGGCAAAAGCTATCGGTTTCCGTGACGGTGACGTACTGATATCTGCTGATGGTGTACCCTTTGAACGTTACGGTGGTGACATGCTGACAAGCGTTGTCGATGCCCGCCAAGTAACAGTACGCCGTGATGGGCAAGAGGTATCCGTTTATATTCCTGAGAATTTCATGGAGCGTCTGCTGGCTGACAGTGTACGTTTTGCCTCATTCCGCTATCCATATGTTATTGATAGTATTTGTGCCAACCGTCCTGCTGCCCTTGCCGGCCTGCAAGCGGGTGACAGTATTATGCAATTGGACGGAAAGAACATTGCTTATTTCGATTTCAAAGAAGAGATGTTACGCCGTCAGAAAGCGGATTCTGCTTCTCATTATATCACATTGACTTATGCACGTGCCGGAGTGATAGATACCATAACTTTTGCTACAGATTCAATCTATGAGATAGGTGCAGTGGTACGTACGGCAACCAATCAGTTACTGCCGGTTGTAAAGAAAGAATATAGTTTTCTGGCCTCTTTCCCCGCTGGTGCAGCATTGGGAGTACAAACGCTGAAAGGCTATGTAGGACAGATGAAATATCTCTTCTCTAAAGAAGGTGCCAAGCAATTGGGTGGCTTCGGAACTATCGGAAGCATCTTTCCTGCTACATGGGATTGGCATCAGTTCTGGTACATGACAGCATTCCTTTCTATTATCCTCGCCTTCATGAATATTCTGCCTATTCCGGCACTGGATGGCGGACATGTACTATTCCTTATCTATGAGATTGTAGCTCGTCGCAAACCAAGTGATAAGTTTATGGAACGTGCGCAAATGGTGGGTATGTTCCTGTTATTCGGATTGCTGCTTTGGGCAAACTTTAATGATATTCTGCGGTTCCTGTTCTAAGAGAACTTTAGATTTACCCCAATAAAAAAGGATGACCAATATTACCTTGGCCATCCTTTTCTATATAATCGTATTTTCTTACACTAAATGTCCGATCCACTCTTCACGATCTCCCGGCAAAAGATCAATAACCGGAACCTCTACCATAGTGTAACAACCTGGTTGTTGACGCATGGAAGCGCGAGCTACACAAACCAATACCTGAGCAGTAAGTGCAGGGTTATTAATGCGCATATTGAACTCAAACAATTGATTCTGAGTTTTACCGGAAACTCCTTTACGAGTGAGGTTTACACCATGTCCCATGTCAAGCAAAGCATCTACGCTGGGAACTAATTTCACATGTGTCTCATCATTCACAAAATATGGATCTGCCTTGATGGCAGCAGATACTTTATCAAACTCATAACCGTCTTTCAATTCGATATAAACCATACGGCGGTGAATACCTGTTCCGGTAGGAATAGTCATGGAAAGAGCAGCCTTTACACCATCAATAGCTTTTACAGCTACTGTATGTCCCATACTCATTCCAGGACCAAAGTTTGTATAAGTAATTCCTTTCGGAGCAATCGCTTCCAACAGAGTACGTACGATAGAGTCGCTTCCCGGATCCCAACCTGCAGAAATAATAGAAACTGCATTATGCTCTTTTGCAGAAGCAGACAGTGTGCGACGCAAATCTACAATACCGGTATGAATATCGAAGCTGTCAACCGTATTGATGCCAAGTGCAAGGATTTCTTTGGCATAAGTCTCTACACTGCGGGTTGGTGTACAAAGAATTGCAACATCAACGCCTTCCAATTCCTTGATATTCTTTACAACAGGGTATTCACTCAGTTCTGCGGGACGGTTTTCAGCTCCGGCTCGGCGTACTACACCGGCAATTTCAAAGTCGGGAGCCGCTTGCAACGCTTCGAGCACGTATTGCCCGATATTGCCATAGCCAACAATGGCTGCTCTTACTTTTTTCATTCTTTTATTGAATTTGTTTATCAGTTTTCTATTTTATCGGCACAAAAGTAATCATTTTCATTCAATTTAACCACAAAACGATTCAGTGTTCCACAGAGTTTTTTCTTTATTAAGACTTCTTTCAAACTTATGTACCTTCAATGACTTATCCCTCTAAAACAATTTCCAAAGGAAAAAGTTCCCCGAAACTCTTCTGAGTCTGTAATGAAGAAACACAATATTCCTCGCTCGCGCGCGTTATAGTAAGTATTATGATAGAATACATTAGAGGCGGACTTGCCGAGCTCAGCCCGGCAACCGCAGTTATCGACTGTAACGGATTGGGATATGCCGTTAATATTTCATTAAATACGTATGCTGCCATCCAAGGCAAAAAAGAGTGCAAACTATATATCTACGAGGCTATACGTGAGGATGCATATGTCCTCTACGGCTTTGCAGATAAACAAGAGCGTGAATTATTCTTGTTGTTGATTTCCGTTTCGGGCATTGGCGGTAATACTGCACGAATGATACTTTCGGCACTTTCACCGGCAGAACTGGTGAATGTTATCAGTACTGAAAATGCCAATTTACTGAAGACAGTGAAAGGTATCGGATTAAAAACAGCCCAACGGGTGATTGTGGATTTGAAAGATAAAATCAAGACAGGTACTGCAAGCGCAGGAAGTACGATAGGAAGTCTCGGCGGAATGCTATCTGCTGCTAATGCACAGGTGCAGGAAGAGGCTATTGCAGCATTGACAATGTTGGGATTTGCACAGGCACCATCACAAAAGGTAGTTTTGGCAATATTGAAAGATGAGCCGGATGCACCGGTGGAGCAGGTTATTAAGTTGGCGCTAAAAAGACTCTAATTTAGCACTATGCGCTAAATTAAGTGACAAGCTACGAGCAACGAGCGACAAGAGCTTTTCAGCGTGATAGCCGAACGAATAATTATTCGTCCACGGGTATAGTTCAGTAACTTGTTACCCGTAGCTTGTAGCTCGTAACTTATTCAATTAAACACACATGAAGTCTCCTCGTATACGACATATCATTTGGTTATTGCTGCTATGGCTCATGCCTAGCAGCTTTGTCGTTATGGGACAGAATGTAAATGGGGAGAATACACAAAAAGCGGAAAATGTACAGGATACAATAGCTCCGCGATATTCCGTTCGCAAGACCGTGCCGGGTACACTAAAAGACCTTTCTCCCCACCCTGCCGACATGCAATCACCCATGAACCTACGAACCGAAGCAGAATATGATGCAAAAACAGACAGGTACTACATACGCACAAAATTAGGGAATACCGAAATCGATGTACCGATGGTACTAACTCCCGAAGAATATCTGGACTGGACATTGAAACAATCCATGCAATCTTATTACCGCCAAAAGAACGGAGAACAAATCGGCAAAGGAAAAGAGGCTTTCGACTTTATGGATATGAAGTTCAACCTTGGTCCGGCAGAGAAATTGTTTGGTCCCGGTGGGGTACAGATACGTACACAAGGTAATGCAGAACTCAGCTTCGGCATGACGTACAAAAATGTGAAGAACCCCTCACTTCCGGAAAGTCAACGCAAAACACTCGGTTTTGACTTTGACGAGAAAATCAATATCAACGTCAATGGAAAAGTAGGTGACAAGGTGAATATGAACATGAACTACAACACCGATGCTACCTTTGATTTTGACACCAAACGACTGAAACTGAAATATGAGGGAAAAGAAGATGAGATCATCAAACTGATTGAAGCCGGTAATGTGAGCATGTCCACCAATAACTCACTGATACGCGGAGCATCCGCACTGTTCGGTATTCGTACAGACCTGCAATTTGGCAAGCTAAAGCTACAAGCTGTTATCAGCCAGCAAGAGAGTGAAGCCAAAACAGTGACAAGTCGCGGTGGTGCACAAACCACTACGTTCGACTTCTCCGCAGATAATTACGAAGAAAATCGTCACTTTTTTCTAGCCCATTATTTCCGGGATACTTATGACAAAAACCTGACCCAACTTCCAAACATCCTTTCGGGAGTTACAATTAACCGAATTGAAGTATGGGTAACCAATAAACGAAACAACTATGATACCCCCCGCAATATTGTAGCATTAACTGACCTCGGGGAAGCCTTTCATATTGGTAACAACACAGCTTGGCAGGGAACAGGAAACCCATCCAACCCGACTTCCAATGTCAATGCACCCACCAACAATGCCAATACCCTTTATGCGCAGATGACCAGTACCTATGCCGCTGCCCGCGACATCAGCCAGGTAAGCAACACCATGAACAATATTCCCGGTGTAGAGGGAGGTATGGATTATGAGAAGATTGAAAGTGCCCGACTTCTCACTTCTTCGGAATATACTTTGAACAGTAAGTTAGGCTATATTTCACTAAAACAAACTCTGCAACCGGATGAAGTGTTAGCAGTCGCTTTTGAATACACACTGGGGGGACGGAGTTATCAGGTAGGTGAATTTTCTTCTGATATCAAAGAGACAGGGCAAAGTTTATTTGTTAAACTATTGAAGAATACGGCTAACTCTCCCGATGCCGCTTGCTGGGATCTGATGATGAAAAATGTCTATAGTCTCAATGCCTACTCTGTTCAGAAGGAGAAGTTCCAGTTGAATATCACCTACCAAAGTGATACGACAGGTGTGTATCTACGTTATATTCCCGAAGGCAAGATTGCCAAAATGCCTCTATTACGCGTCATGAACCTCGACCGCCTCAATAGCCAGAACCAAACTGGTGCAGACGGTTTCTTCGACTTTGTAGAAGGCTATACTGTAACTGCTGCAGACGGACGTATTTATTTTCCAGTTGTAGAACCTTTCGGCAGTCATTTGCGAAAAGCAATCGGCAATGACGCACTGGCAGATAAATACGTATTTCAGGAACTCTATGACTCTACCCGTACTGTTGCCAGGCAAACTGCGGAGAAGAATAAATACCGATTGACGGGAGAATACCGTGCCTCCAATGCAAATGAAATACGATTGGGAGCCATGAATGTTCCACAAGGGTCGGTACGTGTAACAGCTGGTGGTATGACGCTGGTGGAAAATTCCGACTACACAGTAGATTACACATTGGGAATAGTTACCATCCTCAACCAAAGCATCATAGATGCCGGCACAGCCATCAGTGTAAATCTGGAAAGCAACACACTTTACAGCATGCAGCGCAAAACGATGATGGGGCTAAACTTCACTTATGATTTCTCGCAAAACTTCTCTTTCGGAGGAAGCATCATGCACCTCAGCGAAAAACCGCTGACGAGCAAAGTTGCAATGGGCGACGAACCCCTCTCCAACACTTTATGGGGGGTAAACGCCTCATGGAAGAAAGAGAGTCAATGGCTGACAAATATGATAGATAAGTTACCTTTTGTCAATGCCACCGTCCCCAGTAGTATCAATCTGGGTGTGGAATTCGCCCACCTCATTCCGGGACATGCCAAAGGACTGCAACAAAACGCTTCGTACATCGATGACTTTGAAAGCACGCAAAGTGGTATCGACCTCCGCCAGCCCTCATACTGGATGCTGGCAAGCACTCCCTACAGCCCTTCCGCCTCTGCCCTCTTTCCCGAAGCATCACTCAGTAATGATATAAACTATGGAAAAAACCGGGCATTACTGGCATGGTATCATATTGACGGACTTTTTACCCGACGCAATTCTTCGCTGACACCGACACACATCAAAAATGATCTCAACCAACTTAGTAACCACTACGTACGCGAAGTATATGAACAAGAACTTTTTCCTAATAAGGAAACCCCTTATCAGGAGTCAGCCTCTATGAATGTACTGAACCTGGCATATTACCCGCAGGAACGGGGACCCTATAATCTCGATACGGATATGAATTCGGATGGTACTCTACGTAATCCGGAGAAACGCTGGGGAGGTATGATGCGCAAATTGGATACAAGTGACTTTGAAGCTGCAAATATCGAGTATGTTTCATTCTGGCTACTCGATCCTTTCATCTATACAGAAGATGGTACACTTATTAAAAATACGACTTCTACCGCCCGCGGAGGTGACCTTTATATCAATCTCGGAGAAGTATCCGAAGATATATTGAAAGACGGCAAGAAATTCTTTGAAAATGGTCTGCCCATTGATGGAGATATGACAAAAACCGAAGAAACCGTCTGGGGACGTGTCCCCAGGGACCGTAGCGTAGTGTATGCCTTCGATAATACTTCCGGTGCACGCCGCCGCCAGGATGTCGGTCTGAACGGACTCTCCACAGAAGACGAACGTACTTTCTCCACGTATCAGAAATATCTGGAACGAGTACAAGGCATCGTTAATGCCGAAGCTTACCAGAAGTTCTACAATGACCCGGCCGGTGATACTTATCACTATTTCCGGGGTAGCGATTACGACCGGGAGGAACGTAGTATCCTGGAGCGTTATAAATACTACAACAATACCGAAGGCAACTCCACAGCCAGTGAAGACTCTCCGGAGCGATATGACATATCCTCAAAAACCGTACCCGATGTAGAAGATATCAATCAGGACAATACACTGAACGAGACTGAGAAATATTTCCAATATCGTGTCCGCCTTGCTCCCACCGATCTGAAAGTAGGGCAGAACTATATCACCGACAAAAGAACAGTCAGCGTCCGCCTGCGCAACGGACAAACAGAAGAAGTGACCTGGTATCAGTTCAAAGTACCTGTACGCAGTGGCGAGGCAGTGGGAAGCATTAAAGATTTTAAATCCATCCGCTTCATGCGTATGTTCCTGACCGGATTTGAGAAACCCGTTGTACTACGTTTCGCCACACTCGAATTAGTACGTGGTGAATGGCGTACCTATACCGATGCCTTGAACAACACACAGCAAGGTGCTTCTACCACCAGTTCCGCTACATTGGATGTATCTGCCGTCAACATCGAAGAAAACGGTGATCGCACCCCGGTAAACTATGTGATGCCTCCTGGAATTTCCCGCGTCATCGATCCCGGACAACCGCAACTCCGTCAACAGAATGAACAAGCCATGAGCTTGAAGCTGGAAAAGTTGGCTCCCGGTGATGCCCGTGCCGTCTACAAAAATACCGGTATGGACATGAGGCAGTACAAACGCCTGCAAATGTTTGCCCATGCCGAAGCCTTACCCGATCTCAGTACTGACCCACAAGACGGTGAGCTCTCCGTATTTATCCGCCTCGGTTCAGACTATCGTAGCAATTATTATGAATACGAAATTCCACTCACACTCACTCCCCACGGAGAGTATAATGGAAGCACTGCTGCCGGTTGCCTTGCCGTCTGGCCTAAGTCAAATAATCTGGATATCGACCTCAGTGTGCTGACCAATGCAAAAAAAGCACGCAATCGCCTGAAGAATATTTCAAATAGTGGTGTAACCTATGCCAAAGTCTATTCTGAATACGATCCGGATAAGCCTGCTAACAAAATAAGTGTAATTGGTAATCCTTCGTTGGCAGAAGTAAAGACCTTAATGATCGGAGTTCGCAATAATTCTCGTACTGTCAAGTCGGCAGAAGTCTGGGTAAACGAACTGCGTCTCACCGAATTCAATGAAGAAGGAGGTTGGGCTGCACAGGGCAATCTCAATGTGCAACTCTCTGATATAGGTAGCATCAATCTGGCCGGACACATGGAAACAGCCGGTTTCGGCGGATTGGAACAAAGTGTCAGTGAACGCCGTCTGGATGACTACTATCAATACAGCTTCACTACTACATTCGACCTTGGACGCTTCTTTCCCAAGAAAGCCAAACTGACTGCACCCATTTATTTCTCCTACTCCAAAGAAGCCACTACGCCCAAGTATAATCCGCTGGACAAAGATATGTTGCTGGATGATGCGCTTGATGCCTGCACTACCGATTGGGAACGCGACTCACTGATGAATATAGCCCGCGAAATTACTACTTACCGTAATTTCAGCCTCAGCAATGCACGGCTGGGTATCACCAGTAAGAATCCCATGCCATACGATCCGGGAAACTTTACTTTCAGCTACTCCCGTTCCCTACGTCATAATCAAGGCAGTACTACCGCCTATGAAAATGAAACAGACTGGCGTGCTGCTATGACTTATAACTACGCTCCCATATACCGTCCATGGGAACCTTTCAAAAGCATGGAGAACAAGTCTCCCTGGATGCGTTTTATTAAGGAATTCAACCTGAACTGGCTACCTCAAAGTATATCATTCAATACCGATATGACGCGCCATTACTACGAACTGCAACTTCGTGACCTGGAAGCATTGACCTCCGGAGCATCTGTGGGCAATGGAGATATCAGTATCGAAAGTATTCCAATCTCTGTAGCCAAAGAATTTCTCTGGAACCGTGACTTTGCCCTACGCTGGGACCTGACGAAAAATCTACGCTTCAATTTCACCTCTGCTACCCACGCTGAAATTGTAGAACCCTACGGCGTAGTGAATAAAGACCTTTATCCTGACGAATACACAGCCTGGAAGGATACTGTCCGCCGTAGCCTGCTCTCACTCGGCCGCCCCATCGACTTCCAGCAGACATTCAATGCTACCTATAAACTCCCATTTGATAAATTCCCCGCCACTGACTGGATCAGTGCAGATCTCCGCTTTACTTCTTCCTATAATTGGGATCGTGGCGTGTCCTTATCCGAAGGCATAGAAATGGGAAATACTGTCAGCAACCAACGAAGCATCGATGTAAATTCCCGTTTCAACCTTGAAGCGTTATATAACAAGATCCCCTATCTGAAACAAGTAAACCGTCGCTTCTCTGCCTCGTATCGTAAACCGACATCCCCCAAAGAACAGAAGCCACGTCGCTACGATAAAGAAATACAACTACGTACAGATACCACCCTCACGATACAGCACAATATGAACTCCCGTCGTCCCAAAGTCAGTGCACTTACAGTCGACGGGCGTCGTTATCCTGTAAATTATAAAGTCCTAAGTGCCAATTCTCTCCGTATCGATACAAAAGATACGGCACGCATTAAACTTACGATCATTCCCGGACCCAATCCGGAAGATGGCTGGTGGTATAAATTCGGGCAACATACCGCCCGCTTCGCTATGAGCCTGCGCAATTTCAGCTTTACGTACAAGAATACATATGCCATGACCCTTCCCGGCTTCCGTCCTGAAGTCGGTGACATGTTCGGACAAAAAAAACATGGTGGCTTCCTTGCTCCGGGAATAGACTTTGCTTTTGGTCTTACCGGAGATGGCTACATTGACCGTGCCCTACAAAACGATTGGCTTGTTTGTAACGACTCCATTGTCAGTCCGGCCAGCAGTAATGCACTGGAAGACTTACAACTACGTATTTCTCTGGAACCGATACGTGATCTCAAAATAGACCTCACTGCAAATCGTACCCGTAACCGCAGTCGCGAAATGCAATATATGTTCGCAGGCATGCCGGATACCCGCAGTGGCAATTTCTCTATGAGCATCATTTCTATCGGAAGTTCTTTCGAACGACACAGTGCCGGAGATGGCTACCGTTCCGGTACTTTCGAACGCTTCCGTCGCAACCTCGATGTTATCCGGGATCGTGTGGAAACTCAGTTCATTGGCGCACAATACCCACAAGGCAGCACCTTTGCCGGTAAGACATTCGATCCAGCCAACGGTACTATCAGCAAACATTCACCAGACGTAATGATACCTGCTTTCCTTGCCGCCTATACCGGAAGGAATGCCCGGAACTCGGTCCTCGACTTCTTCCCCAGCCTATTCTCCATGATGCCGAACTGGCGCATTACCTATACTGGACTCACCAAGATAGCCTGGTTCAAAAAGAATTTCCGCAGCGTCAATCTGAATCACGCTTACCGGAGTACATATAGTGTCGGCAGCTACAATACTTTCCAAAGTTTCATGAGCTATATGGGCGATCTTGGTTTTGTAGAAGATGTACAAACGGGAAATCCCATTCCTTCATCCCGTTTCGATATCAGCATGGTATCCATCAACGAGCAATTCTCTCCCCTCATTGGTATGGATGCTACTCTCAAAAATGGACTTACCGCCAAAGTAGAATATAAAACCAGTCGTATTCTGAATCTTAGTATGAGTGCATGCCAACTGGTAGAAACAGCCTCACGTGACTTTGTAATCGGTTTGGGATACAAGATTGTAAACTTCAACTTATTCAGCCGCCGCAATGTAAAGGACAGTAAAAATCGTGTCAGCCATGATCTTGCTCTTCGCGCCGATATATCATTCCGTAACCAGTCGGCCCTTTGCCGTGATATCCAACAAGGATTTGCCCAGGCTACCAATGGGAACAAAGCCCTTAAAATATCTTGTTCTGCAGACTATACCCTAAGTCGTCTTCTGACTTTACGTCTCTACTACGATCGCCAGCAAAATACCCCACTGATATCTTCCAGTTCGTACCCGGTTGTCAGTGCCGACTTCGGTTTCAGTATGAAATTCTCACTGACTCGGTAAATATATCCGACGGTAGGGGCACAAGTTCGAGGGAAAGCCCTATCTTTGTCCAATATAAAGTAAAACAACATGAAACAATCAAGAATTTACATGAAGCGTTGGTTAGCAGCTAACGAACGCAGTAAACAAGTTCCGACCGACACCTGGTATTTGCACTTCGCCAGTCAACTACTTCTTTTGATCGATCAATCTCCATTATACTGTAAAAAATCTGAAACGGAAAGAGTAGATGCCGCCATTTCATTAGCTCTCTACTTCCAAGACTGCATAGCCCAATCAGGTGGCTGGAAAGAGTTTTCAGATGCATACTATGGACTGTATAAATCTTATCTGCCCTTCTATACGCTGACGGATGCATATACTCCTGATGAGATCAACGTAGAGGACTTGTCATTTGTACAATGGACACTCTTCTCCCGATATGCTATTTTTGAAGAAGACGAAGTTATCGTCCAAAACCCTCATAACCCCAATTTATTGGCACTCAGCCAAGAAGCGTATGATCTAATGGATGCTTCATTCGAAGAAGCACCTATTTGCGATGAACCTTCTTCTCCTATTTGGGTGATGGGATTGGATTTATTAGAAATGCCTCAAGTGCCATTACCCGAAATTAAACCGGGAATGCAACTCAAGAAAGATGTAGAAAATTGTCTGGCATACAGTAAAGGAGAACCACTATTGTACTTCTCCGTATATGACGAGCTATGTAAATTCTTTATAGAAGAACTGAAATGGGAAAATAAAAATGAAAGCCTGCTACCCGAATTAAAAAATGAAAGGAACTTCGTAATCTATGCCAACGCCAAAGGTATGTTGATTGCCCCGAATGTTTCCTATTGTTTCTGCGATCCGCATAATCCAACATACAATGCAGCAAATGCTGCTGATAGAGGATTCAAATTATTCACTTATCCGGGAGCTTGTCCCTTTGATCTTGTAAAATATGGTATGGCTAAAGGGTTGTTCCCTGATCTGCAACTCCCTTTCCCCGGTGGAAAAGAAGTATTGCATGATAACTGGGACTTCATTGCGCGGTACTTCTTGTGTGAATATTACGAAGGAGAATGAGAGTAATTATGAGTTATGAATTATGAATTGCCATGCGGCATGATTGCGCAGCCCATTCATAATTCATAATTCATAATTATCCTACATTTCTATAATCTCTTCCTTACACAGCGTCAACTTCTCTACCCCGTCCGCTGTTACTGCCCAAGAATTTTCGATGCCCAACGGACCAATACCCGGCAATACGATTTTCGGTTCGAGCGCAAATACCATGCCCGGTTCTAACTCCTGTTTCATACGCGGAGCAAGTACAGGGGCTTCATTAATTTCCAGACCAATACCATGACCTATAAATTTCGCTTTCTGTCCGGCTCCCATAAAGTAATCAGAAAACCCGGCTTTAGTAACCATATCGATAGCTGTATTATAAAGATCTTCGCACACAGCCCCTGGTTTTGCCTTTTCTGTTACAGCTTCCTGTATTTCCAGACAAGTTTGATGGGCAGCATAAGCTCTCTCCGGCAACTTGCCAATAGAGAACACACGGCTCATATCACCCATATATCCATTGAAGTTTCCACCCATATCCACCATGAGACTCTGTCCGGGTTGCAACATTGCACCATTCGCACCGATAGGTATAGACGGATCAAGTCCTTCACCTCCTAAAGCAAAATCATAAGGTGTAGGAGCAGTAGCATTATCACCAGCCAACAGACTTCCCATAAATATCTCCATACTCTGTCCAAAAGTCCGGAAAATACCCAGGCAACCTTCCAAGCGCATCAGACGTTCTATCTCAATAGACAACTGGCGATCTGTCATTTCCGGTTGATAAACAGAAGGAATCCGCTCGTATGCTTTCGCGTGAGCAGCACCCGACCGGCGGAACATCTCAATCTCAATATCCGTCTTTATACTGCGTGCCTTACGAATAATAGGTGTACCATTCACAACCGTCGTTTCCGGAAAGCAAGCTGCCAGACGGGTATATTCAGTATACGACAATTCATCTCCCTCCAACATTAACTTTGTGGGCAAAGGTAACCCGCACTCTTTCAACAAATCAGTCAACTGCTCCGGCTTACGGATAGGATAAATATGTTCCCCCTCAATATTATTAGGGCGTTTGATAAACAAACGTGCCGGGGCATTCAGAGGTAAATAAAGATAACCACTGACAACACGTCCATACGTATAGATTAAATTTACATTGCAAGTGATAAGAGCGGCATCAATCTCTTGTTGAGCCATCAAGACGCGTATTTTATCGCGTCTCAGTTTCAATTCAGGTTGTAACATCTCTTTGTTATTTATAATTTTGAGATGCAAAGGTAGACTAAAAAATGAAGAATGAAGAATGAAGAATGAAAAAAAGTACTGCCCTACGCCTTCACAGGCAGGGGCAGCACAAACCACAAATACAAATACAACTAAACAAAGTTTTCCTTTAAATAATTCCCTGACCCATCATAGCGTGAGCCACCTTCATGAAGCCTGCAATATTAGCTCCCTTCACGTAGTTGATGTAACCGTCAGGTTCTGTCCCATATTTTACGCATTGTGCATGAATGCCGTGCATAATTGCGTGCAGTTTCTCGTCCACTTCGGCAGCACTCCAACTGAGATGCATAGCGTTCTGTGACATTTCCAATCCGGAAGTAGCAACACCACCGGCATTGACAGCTTTACCCGGAGCATACATAATCTTATGTTCAATGAACAAATCGATTGCTTCCGGCGTACAGCCCATATTTGAGATTTCTCCTACACACATCACTTTATTTTCAATCAACTGACGGGCATCATCACCATTCAGTTCATTTTGCGTAGCACAAGGCAGTGCAATATCAGCTTTCACTTCCCAAGGACGTTTACCGGCAATAAATGTAGAACCGGGGAATTCGTCTGCATACGGAGCCACAATATCATTACCCGATGCACGGAGTTCAAGCATATAATCTATCTTGTCGCCACTGATACCATTCGGATCATAAATATACCCGTCCGGTCCGGAAATAGTAACTACTTTTGCACCCAATTCGGTTGCTTTGGTAGCAGCACCCCAAGCCACATTTCCGAAACCGGAAATAGCGACGGTCTTACCTTTGATATCAATGCCTTTAGTTTCTAACATCTGGTTCACGAAGTACAATCCGCCGAAACCTGTAGCTTCAGGACGAATCAGAGAACCACCGAATTCCAAACCTTTTCCGGTAAATGTACCGGTAAACTCACGCGTCAACTTCTTATACATACCGAACATATAGCCTACTTCACGGCCACCTACCCCGATATCACCGGCCGGCACATCCATATCCGGACCAAGATGACGCCACAATTCCAACATGAAAGCCTGGCAGAATCTCATAATTTCACCATCGCTCTTGCCACGTGGAGAGAAGTCGGAACCACCTTTACCACCACCCATAGGCAGAGTGGTCAGTGCATTCTTAAACGTCTGTTCAAATCCTAAGAACTTCAAGATAGAAAGATTTACAGATGCATGGAAACGAATGCCGCCTTTGTACGGGCCAATGGCATTGTTGAATTGCACACGATAGCCAAGGTTGGTTTGTACATCACCTTTGTCGTCCACCCAAGTAACACGGAACGTAAAGATACGGTCGGGTTCAACCAAGCGTTCTATGATTTTAGCTTTCTCGAACTCTGGATGCTGGTTATAGATATCTTCGATGGAAAGAAGTACTTCCTTTACGGCTTGAAGATATTCAGACTCGCCGGGATGCTTTGCCTCTAAAGAGGACATAATTCGTTCGATATTCATAATATTACGTTTTAAAAGGTTTATCCTTTCGTGATTTTAAGGTTATTCAAACAAAATGTCAGCGAATAACACTGCAAATATAGGTAAACTTTTGAATTTACCTATATTTTCCAGCAATATTTTGATTAAATAATGATAAAACGTCAGATTAATTATGAATTATAATTTAAAACTTAGGGTTCATTCCCAGATTGTACATGATAAAGCCGTAAATGTCCGCCTGTTCCTCAAGCACCTTACTCATGGGCTTACCTGCACCATGTCCTGCTTTGCTATCGATACGGATAAGCGTAGGATTCGTTCCGTCATTACATTCTTGCAGGGTAGCTGCAAATTTGAATGAGTGGGCAGGAACCACACGGTCATCATGATCGGCTGTAGTTACCATCGTTGCAGGATACTTGGTACCGGGTTTCAGATTGTGCAGTGGAGAGTATCCTTTCAGGTACTCGAACATTTCCTTACTATCTGCACTTGTGCCGTAATCGCTTGCCCAGTTCCAGCCGATAGTGAACTTATGATAACGCAACATATCCATTACTCCTACCTGCGGAATAGCTACACGGAACAGGTCGGGACGTTGTGTCATACAGGCTCCTACCAGCAAACCACCATTGGAACCGCCTACTATGGCAATCTTATCTTTATTAGTATATTTATTATCGATAAGATATTCGGCAGCCGAAATAAAATCATCAAATACATTTTGCTTCTGCATCTTGGTACCTGCTATGTGCCAGTCTTCACCATACTCGCCACCCCCACGCAGGTTAACCTGTGCATAGATACCTCCATTTTCCAGGAACGGAATACGTGATGTAGAGAACCCCGGATTAAGGCTGATATTGAAGCCACCGTAACCATAAAGGAATACGGGATTCTTGCCGTCCTTCTTAAGATCTTTCTTATAAGTCAGGAACATCGGTATCTTTGTTCCGTCTTTGCTGGGATAAAACACTTGTTCCGTCACAAACTCGTCAGAATTGAAATCGACCTTCGGAGCACGGAAAAGCTCGTAGGTATTCGCATCCATATCATATTTATAAGTAGCACCGGGAATAGTAAATGAAGTAAATCCGAAGAAACATTCTTTATCATCCTTATCTCCCGTGAAACCTACAGAGCCAAGTGAAGGCAATTCTATTTCCAGTATTTCCTTACCATCCATCCCATATACATAAGCATGGTTGGCTGCATCCTTATCATAGGTCAGGAACAGTTTTCCACCTATCACTCCAGCATTCGAAAGTACATTCTCACTCTCCGGAACCAGTTCGGTCCAATCTTTCAGGGCAGGCTTATTGATATCTGCTATCATAAGACGGTACTTAGGTGCATCGTAGTTCGTAAACATATAAATCTTATCTCCTATCACTTCCATCGGAGCATAGTTATAATCCATATCCGTAGCCATTGTCACAAACGGAGCATTCGGTTTACGCAGATCTTTCATATACAAAGCATTTCCGCGCCCGTCACCGCTCTCATACAGGAACAGGACAGTCTCATCCTCATTTACACTGGCAGTATAAAAACGCTTGGGATGTGCCGGATTCTGATAAACCAGCTGATCCTGCGACTGCGGCGTACCCATCTTATGATAATAAATCTTATGATTCTCGTTTACGTTAGAAAATTCCTTTCCTTTCACCGGGGCGTCATAAGCGCTGTAATAGAACCCGTCTCCTTGCCAGGCAGCCCCTGTAAACTTCGCCCATTCGATGTGATCATCCAGCAGTTTACCGGTTTCCGTATCCATCACATAGATTTCACGCCAATCCGATCCGCTGCGTGATATGGTATATGCTGTATATTTTCCATTATTCGAGAAAGAGATACCCGATAAGGCTACTGTACCATCGTCCGAGAGTTTGTTAGGATCGAGGAATACACGTGGTTCACCGTCCAAGCTATCCTGTACATACAGTACGCTCTGGTTCTGCAAACCGTCATTCTTATAGAAGTAATACTTGCCGTGTTTCTTGAATGGTGTACCAATCTTTTCATAATTAGCCACATCCGTCAGTCGCTTCAGCAGAGCATCACGGAAAGGTATCTTAGACAAATAGCCGTTTGTTACTTTGTTCTGAGCTTCCACCCATGCAGCAGTTGCAGCGGAAGTGTCATTCTCCAACCAACGATACGGGTCGGGTACTTCTGTTCCAAAATAGACATCTACAGTATCCACCTTCGCGGTTTCAGGATACGTAAGCTTCTGTTGTTGTGCACATGACATCATGATGATACCGGTTGCGAATAAAGTTACTTTTTTCATATTATACATATATAAGAGTATGATTGTTCTCTCTTTCTTAAAATGATTGCAAAAAATATTTTATTTAGTTTAGGCGTTAAAATTACAAAAACAACCAATAGAAAACAAGGATTTTTCCCATTATTATACTTCAAATAGCATTTCCTGTCAGCTTCATTCTTTTTTTAATTATTTGTTTGTCTTTACAAATGAGAACTTTTATTTGTAATTCTCACAACACTTACTCCTTACATACTCCTTACCTACTCCTAATTATAGAACAAGGAGAAGGTAGGTATCAGGTTAGTCTAAGCCTGGTAGTACATACGTAGAAGTGCTGGTCACAATCCCCAAAGGAAAGTTTGTCTTTTTACTTTCCAAAGGAGTTTAAATATCATCAACTAAAGTAGATATTCTATCATTTCTTTGCATTTTGATGGTTTTTAAAGGTTTTATGGCTATTATCAAACCTCCTTTTGCCAAATAATCGCTAATCTTGCATCAGAAACCAAAGGTTAACTAAATCATGAGAAAGAAATCATTCATATTATTCCTGTTACTCATAAGTCATGTTTCCCTATTCAGTCAAAATTCTCTGACTGGAGACGCCTTACTGGAAAAGCAAATTTATGAAACCGGATTCATTCATGCCCCGCTACCTTTGGACACCTCCCGTTCTTTCGAAGAAAATGCGTTGAAAAAAGAGGTATTATCCAGTCAACCGTTTACAGAAACAGACAGTACAAACGGATGGACCCATTCCGGAACTGGCAGTATGGCTTTCTCTAATGAGAAATCCGTATCCGGCAAAGGTAGTATTCGTCTGACTTTTCCAACCGATACAGGAAAAAGAGCAGTCGGTTCTCCTTCCGACCCGGACTATGCAACTTATGGAAATAGCGGTATCACCTATCATGTCAATGGGCAAAATTGGGAGAAATATAACAGAATCGTTTTTTCCATCTATCCGGATTGTGACGGCGCACGTGTAGTCAACATGAATCTGACCTTCACAAACGTTAATTCCACAACCAAGGAAGGATACAATCATCCCAGTGGCTCCCACCTCATCAATCTGGTCAATAAAACATGGAATCACTGTTTTCTTGATATAGACGAATATCAACGGGATAAAGTAATGTCTATTCGTTTCGACACAGCTCTAAAAGGGAAAGACCGGACCACAGGTGATTCTGCCATTTATTACATTGACAATATCCAATTACAGCAAATCAAAGCCCCCGGAAAAGTAAGCGGATGGACTCCAACAGAAGATGCCATCATCTATTCTACAACGGGTTATACAACCAACAGCCAGAAAACCGCTCTCGTTCATAGTTTATTATGTAATCAGCAGACCGTATTCCAACTGATAAACTCTGCTACTAAAGAGGTGACATATGAGGGGGCATTGCAACGAAAACAAACCACCATCGGAGAATTCGGAGTTATTGACTTCACTGCCTTCAATCAACCGGGAGATTACCAACTGAAAGTAGGTAAAATCCTGACTCCAACATTCCGGATAGACGAAAAGCTATGGGATAATTCTCTTTGGAGAGTATTAAATTTCTTATTCTGCCAACGCTGCGGGCATCCCGTTCCCGGTAAACACGCGGCTTGCCACACGGATTTATTTTCCAAACATGATGGGAAAAGTATTTCTTATTCAGGGGGATGGCATGATGCAGGCGACTTATCACAACAGACGTTACAAACCGGAGACGTGACCTTTGCCCTGCTGGAAGCATACAATCGGTTCAAAACCCAAAATACTCCATTGGCTGCCCGCTTACTGGAAGAAGCGGAATGGGGAATTGAATTTATTCTGAAAAATCGCTATGGGGACGGATATCGTGCCAGCAGCATGGGATTGCTCATCTGGCAGGATGGTATACTGAATACAAAGGATGACATCCATTCTGTACGTGTTCAGAATATGGCATTCGACAACTTCCTGTATGCAGGATACGAAGCATATGCCGCAATGACCATAGACCGGGACCCGATGTTGCAAGAACATTTGCGGAAAATAGCGGAAGAAGACTTTTCTTTTGCCATAGAAAAATTCCGGAAAGATGGTTTCGACTCATTCAAGCAGATGTATGAACATAGTTACAATACCTCCGAGAGCCAATATATGGCAACTATATCCTGGTCTGCCAGCATGCTCTACAAACTGACTGGAAAATCTTGTTATGCAGAGACAGCCGCAGAAGCCATCCGGTATGTGCTCGACTGTCAGCGTACGGAACCTTTAAAAGATAAAGATAAGACCCGTGGTTTTTTCTATCGGAATCCATCACGGAAATCCATTGTGCACTATATCCATCAATCGCGTGAACAGGTTTACATGCAAGCCATGACGTTACTTTGTGAAACACAACAACAGCATCCTGATTATCAGAAATGGGCAAATTCCATACAACTCTACGGTAATTATCTGAAAAGTTTAATGAAATATACCCAGCCTTACGGAATGATCCCGAGTGGAGTATACCATGCAGAAGAGTATAAAGATTCTACGAGCTTTTACGCCCTTCACCTCTTTCCACCATCCAATGCACAAGATCTGTACACAGAGCAAGTGAAACGGGGAGTCAAGCTCGACAAGGAGCATTACCTGAAACGTTTCCCGGTATGGTTCAGCATTTTCAACGGCAATACAGCTATACACCTCTCTACCGGAAAGTCCGCTGCCATTTGCGGCAATTTCCTTAAAGATGAAGAATTGCTCGGTATCGGTCGGGAACAGCTCTACTGGACAGTCGGGAAGAATCCATTCGGTCAATCCCTGATATATGGCGAAGGATACAACTATCCGCAGATGAACAGTTTCTCCTCCGGAGAGATGACCGGCGAAATGCCTGTCGGCATCCGTACATTGGGCAATGGTGATATTCCTTACTGGCCGCAGACCAACAACGCATGTTATAAAGAGGTATGGGTCACATCGGCAGGAAAATGGCTATCACTGATTGCTGAATACGAATAAAAAAGTTATTAACTATATAAATTATGAATGCTATGAGAAGTATAAAATTCTATCTTATTCTATTGTTTGCTATCTGTACATTTGCGGTAAATGCTCAGACTCCCCAAGGGTATCCGGCTAATTATGCCAATGGTCCCCGCTTCAAGGCACTGGTTTACTATACTCAACATGCAGAAGAGGCACACTATCAATTCTCCTTGCAGGCAGTAGAGTTCTTCAAAAAACTGAATTACGGTGACGGTTTTGTACTGGATATTACCATGGATCTGTCTCAATATAGTTACGAACAGCTGAAAGAATATAGCGTAGTGGTTATGCTCGATGGCTATCCCAATACAAAAGCCGAACGCGATGCTTTTGAAAAATACATGGAAAACGGAGGCGGCTGGGTAGGCTTCCATGTAGCCGCCTATAACGACAAGCACACAAATTGGCCTTGGTTTGTAGATTTTCTGGGTGGCGGGGTTTTCTATTGCAATAACTGGCCCCCTCAACCTGTACTGGTTGAAGTTGACAATGAAGAACACCCCGTCACCAGAAATTTACCCATTTCTTTTGTGGCTCCGTCAAGTGAGTGGTATCAATGGAATCCCAGTCCGAGAACCAATAAAAACGTAGAAGTACTTCTTTCCATTTCCCCTAAAAACTATCCATTGGGCATAAAGGACGTGGTTAATTTCGGTGATTTCCCCATCGTATGGACCAACACCAAGTACAGAATGATCTATCTGAACATGGGTCATGGCGACGAAGAATTCATTGATGCCACACAAAACCTTTTGTTTGTAAACGCCTTCCGTTGGGTAGTCAGCACTGATAAGAAGGGAGACCCGTTCAAGAAATAAAAGTCAGCAAATACCCAATACTGAATGAAAAGCTCAACATTACAACGGGTAGCGGCTGTGGATGTATTCCGCGCCCTTACCATGTTCTTCATGCTTTTTGTCAATGACATTCCCGGTTTGAAGAATGTCCCGCACTGGCTGATGCATGCCGAAATGAACGAAGATATGATGGGATTCTCTGATACGATATTTCCCGCATTCCTGTTCTGTATGGGGATGTCTATACCTTTTGCCATTCAAAATAGAGTTAAAAAAGGAGATACAGCTTTACAAATCATCTCTCATATATCTGAACGTACAGTTGCCCTGATAGCAATGGGCTTATTTATGCTCAATTGCAGCGATGTAGGCAGTATATCTTATCAATGGTTCTCCATACTGATGGTCATTGTTTTTTTCCTGATATGGAATGTATACCCTCACACCGAAGGTCCTGGGAAATATGTGTTCAAAGGGATGAAAATCCTTGGCATTATTCTATTAGCATTCCTCGTTATATATAAAGATGTACATGGCTCTCCATTTCAACAAGGTTGGTGGGGCATCTTAGGACTGATCGGCTGGACCTATGCCGTATGTGCTGTCATTTATCTGTTTACCCGGGAGAGTCTTTGCAAAAATACAATTGTCTGGATAGTCATCATACTACTTGCTGTTGTAAGTCACTCCGATTTAATTCCCTGGGGATACGGCAGCCGGATTGTGTTACTCTCTTTTATTCCCAGCGATTGGACATTGCATGCATTCGGTATGTCCGGCATCATCACTTCCCTGATTATGTTGAAGTATGCCGACCGGAAGCATCCGGATAAATTCTTGTATATCCTTTTTGGCCTCGGCATAGTGATGTTCGTATTAGGATTATTCTCTCATCCCCATTGGATTATCTCTAAAATACAGGCCACTCCTACCTGGTTGTTCTATTGCCTAGCTATGTTCTTCCCACTATTTGGAATATTCTACTGGTTGACGGATGTGAAAGGAAAAGCTTCCTGGTTCAATATCATCAAACCTGCGGGAACGGCCACACTCACCTGTTATGTAATACCTTATCTGTGGTATTCCATACAGCAATTACTGGAATGGTACTATCCACATGCGCTATACAGCGGTATCCCCGGACTACTAAAATCACTCGTATACTCTCTCATCATTGTTATAATTGCCGGACTACTGGCTAAGGTTAAAATAAAACTGAAAATATAATCCGAACAATTACAGAATATGAAAAGAAACAAACTCCCCGGAATTATACTCCTTGCATGCTGCGCTCTGTTTGCTGGTATGCAAGCAAATGCGAAGGGTATAGAAGTTCGAAACGGAAACATCATCCTGGACTTTAGTACAAAAATCGCATCACAAACTTCTGCCGGAACATATACCATAAAACGATCTACCGGAAGATTCAGCGAATACCAGACGATTGGTAGCACGTCTTCAACAACATTTATTGATAAAAAAGTCAAAGGGAATCCCCATGATTATTATTATCAGATAACAGACAAGAAAGGTAACCTCTTGGCCTCAATGGCTATGGATACCGAAGTATTCGGCGACTATGTATACATATATAGTGATACGGACCGTAAAGTGGACGTAGGGAATGAGATTAATGCCATTCATGAACAAATGTTCGGCAAGGAGTTCAGTCCCAACCGCTATGCCCTCTTATTCAAAGCCGGTGATTATAAGGAAGCCGGACTGCTGAAAGTCCCATTCTATGTACATCTGGCAGGATTAGGAAAAACACCGTTTGATGTGGAAGTTTCTAATATACACACCCCTCCCCACTTAAGCAATGGCAACGGAACGTGTACTTTCTGGCGTTCTGCAGAGAATCTTTCTGTGATCGGACCGGAAACCTATGATGAAGAGGAAACTTTCAAATGGGCTGTATCTCAGGCTGCACCGATCCGACGTATTTACTCACAACGTGTCGTACGCAACCAATGGGAAAACGGATGGGTAAGCGGTGGTTTTACTGCAGATTGTTACTTCGATGCTGCTGCCGGTTCTAAAAACCAACAACAATGGTATACCCGAAATTCCTTTTTGAACAAAGGACGAGGAGAATTCGAAGAAATCAAATACAATTATTGTTTTCAGGGTGTTGAATTAGGTACAGAGGTAGATATCAAAGCCTATCAGAACAATTGGGACAAGGGAGGTAATGTAACTTTTATCCCCACCACCCCAATCATACGCGAAAAGCCATTCTTATTTATCGGCGACGACGGAAGATACAAAGTATTCCGTCCGGCACTGAAACACGAACACAAAGGAGTCTCCTACAGCCGCACTGACATGGGCGAAGGTGAAATTCTGGATTTACTAAATGAATTTTATGTAGTGAAACCGGGTGTCTCAGCCGAATACATGAATAAACAACTCGTAGCAGGCAAACATCTGCTTATAACTCCCGGCATGTACGAGCTTTCAGAACCACTCCATGTCACCCGCCCCAACACCATTATACTGGGAATCGGATGGGCGACTCTGATTCCGGGAGAAAAGAATTCCGATACGGCAATTCTGGTAGAAGATGTAGACGGGGTAACGATTGCCTCTCTAATGTTTGATGCGCATTACACTTCCAATACCCTGATTCAGGTTGGTACGGAGAAAACAGCTCAAAGACATACACAAAATCCGATTCTGCTCACCGACCTGTTTTTCCGGATTGGCGGATTCCGTCCGGCAAAGGTGTACGTAGACCGTGCAGTTGAACTAAACAGCAATGACGTGATTGGCGACCATTTCTGGATATGGAGGGCAGATCATGGTGTTCGTGGCAGTGTAGGCTGGGAAATCAATACCACCCGAAACGGTCTGGTAGTAAACGGCGACCATGTCACCATTTACGGCTTATTCAACGAGCACTTCCAGGAATATCAGACTTACTGGACAGGAGAACATGGACGAACTTACTTTTATCAATGCGAAACGCCCTATGATGCTCCCTCACAGGAATACTATATGAGCGAAAACGGCACACGCGCCGGATATGCCGCATATAAAGCAGCTGATAACGTGAATACTCATGAAGCTTTTGCCTTCGGCATTTATGATGTACTACATAACGAAATAATGATTGAGAATTCAATAGAAGTACCCGATAAAACCGGTATAAGAATGTATCACATGTGCAACAACACCCTTTCGGGAGGAGGCGCCAAAGGTTTCAACTATATATTGAATGGCATAGGAAAAAGTACCTATAAGACGCACCACGATTACAGGGCATATATAGATGAATTCATAGGAAAACGATAACAGAACAGCAAAGATTCCTCTCTCACTCGCATTGTTGTCATAGCCAATAAACTTTTTGTCAAATCTAACTGACAACTATATATACATATCAGTAGATGCTTTAAAAGGAATGATGTTTTCAGGTAGAAAAATGAGGCTGTCTAACAACTAAAGTTAGATAGTCTCTTTTTTTGTAAAATCCTCTTCTATTGCCTATAAAGCTTGTTTAACCTGCACCATTCATTGTCGGGAGTTAGAAGGAATTATCAGCCAACAAGTTGGCTCTAACTCCTTGAAATGAAAGAGGCGTGACTCTGAATTATATAGGTTAGGCGGTATGTTTTTGGGAAAATGATGTATTTTGGAATTTCCTTGATAGCTTTTAAACCTATGCGACATTAAAATGCAAATATAAGTGTTTTTTTAAACCTCAAATGTCATTTTTTCACCCACTACTGGAAAGAAATCTCCATACATTTGTGAAAATTCTAACACTAATGATTTTAACACTTAATGATTTTATTTAATTTTAATGCTATGGGAAAGTTATGCAGATTACATCTCCTTTTGTTGGCTTTGTTGCTACCGGGAGTGTCCTTCGCACAAAATCTTTTTAAAGTGCAAGGTTGTGTTACTGACGAGCAGAACGAGCCACTTATCGGGGCTACCGTGCAGACTATAGACAAGTCGAAAGGCACGATAACAGATAGCAGTGGCAACTATGTTTTGTCGGGAGTTCCCAAGGGTTCAACCTTGGTGTTTTCGCATGTCGGCTACAAGTCGAAAGAAGCAAAGGCAACATCGACTTCTCTTAATGTTGTTTTGGAATCGGATGATGAAATGCTTGATGAAGTGGTTGTCATTGGCTACGGCCAGCAACGTAAGGTGACGCTGACGGGTTCTGTCTCCAACGTGGGTGGTAAGGAACTTCTCAAATCGCCAGCCGCATCGCTTGGTAACACCCTTTCGGGTAAGCTCCCAGGTCTCCAGTCGGTGCAGTACACCGGCGTTCCCGGTGCCGACGACCCTGTCATCCGCATCCGTGGTGTCGGTTCGTTCAACAGCGCCGAACCTCTCGTGCTTGTCGATGGTGTCGAGCGTGAGTTCAGCCAAATAGACCCGAACGAGGTGCAGGACATTTCTATTCTTAAGGATGCTTCTGCTACGGCTGTCTTTGGTGTGCGTGGTGCCAACGGCGTTATTCTCGTTACAACTCGTCGCGGCGAGATGGGCAAGCCTACCATCACACTGACAACTTCAGTAGGTCTTCAGCAGATTTCTAAATTCCTTGAACCGGCAAACTCCTACGAGTATGCAACAGCTTACAATCATGCTCAGGAAGTGGAAGGAGTAGCCGAAGACGGATGGAAGTTCTCGAAGGAAGCTATACAGCATTGGAAGGACATGGATATGCCCACCGTTTATCCAAGCACCAACTGGTTCAAGTACTTGATGAACGACCACGCATGGCAGGAACAATATAATATTAATGTGTCGGGTGGTACTGAACGTGCCCGCTATTTCGTTTCTGTCGGTATGCTCAATCAGGACGGTCTTTTCAAAACCTTCGACCAAGGTGATGACGCAAACTTCAAATACCGCCGTTACAACTTCCGTGCCAACCTCGATGTAGATTTCTCTAAGCTGAGTACGCTTTCTATCGGCATCGGTGGACGCATTGGCAGACGCAACTCTATCGGTAATGGTGAGTATAACGGTCAGTCAGGTGTTTTTGGTGTTGAGGGTCTTCTCAACAATGGTACGCCAATGTCAGGCTACGGTCTTGATAGTGAGGGACGTCGTATTATTTCCGACCCTAATCTCGTTGGCGCAGTTGGCTCCGATGGTCTCGGCCTTATCTACGAGCAGGGTTATACTACTCAGCGTCAGAGTGTTGTAAACCTCGACCTTCAGTACAAGCTCAAGCTCGACTTTATCACCAAGGGGCTTGATTTCCGTATCAAGGGTTCTTACAACTCTGACTATACACAGCAGAAAGCACGTACTACCGGCGGTGGTATCAGCTACAAGGCCACCATTGCTAAGGGTGAATACGAAGAAAACGGTTCTCCAAAGATTGTTTATGTCCGTCAGGGTGACTCATGGCCTCTTGGCTATGAGGAGTCCAAATGGGGTGGTAGAAACTGGTATGCAGAGGCGAGTCTCAACTATACCCGCAAGTTCGGTGACCACAATTTCGGTGCGCTCGTTCTTTATAATGAATCTAAAAACTACTATCCCGGCGGTGTCTACAATTCTATCCCTCGTGGTTATGTAGGTATGGTAGGCCGTATCACCTACGACTACCAGACTAAGTATATGGTAGACCTCAACATGGGCTATAACGGCTCAGAGAACTTCGCAAAAGGTAAGCGCTTTGGCTTTTTCCCTTCTGCTTCTCTCGGCTGGATAATCTCTTCTGAAAAATTCTGGGAGCCTATCCGTAATGTTGTTTCCTATTTCAAACTTCGCGGTTCTATCGGTAAGGTAGGTAATGACCAGGGTGTCGGGCGTTTCCTCTATCTGCCTGGCACATGGCAGTTCTACAACAACAACGGTGGTGCATGGTGGACCAACGACCGTACAGGTAACTTCGGTACCAACAACGGTGTGTTCATGCCCGGCGCACGCGAATCCAGCAACGGTAACCCCGATGTCACTTGGGAAACAGCCACCAAGCAGAATTATGGTGCCGATGTACACTTCTTTGGAGGTCGCTTGAATCTCGGTGTAGACTTCTTCTGGGAAGACCGCAAGAACATCCTTATTTCCAACGAAACAAGCATCGCAGGTATTTCCGCTCTCAAACCCAACTCCGTCAACTTCGGCCGTGTCAAGAACCATGGTTATGAAATTACCCTACGCTGTACCGACCAGATAGGTAAAGTGAACTACTCGATAGCTCCTACATTAGCTTTCGCACGCAACAAGGTTGTGGAAATGGCAGAAGTGAAGAAGGAATTCCCACACATGTATCACACTGGTCATCCTGTAGGTCAGCCTTTCGGCTACGACTTCTTTGAGTTCTATGTTCCTGGTGAAACCGAACAGCGCTACAAGGAAGTTTACGGTGTTGACATGCCAGACCAGCAGATTACATTGCGTCCTGGTGACAGCGTATTCGTTGACCTCACAGGTGATGGTAAGGTGGATGCTAACGATGTACATGCTATCGGCTACAGCGATATTCCTGAGTATACTGGTAGCATAAACGCAACGCTCAACTGGAAAGGTCTCGACTTCTCCATGACTTGGGTAGGTGCCACCCACGTCAACCGCCAGCTCAGTTCTTTCTATACTCCAGCCTTCGGTACTGGTAACCAGTCAATGCTCAACAAATGGGTCTATGACAATTCTTGGACCGAGAATAACCCCAGTGCCAGCCTGCCACGTATCTCTCTTGAGAAATCGGCACGCGAGCATAACGGTTCACTTTCAGACCCATGGATGGTCGATGCATCGTATATCCGTCTGAAGAACCTGGAGATTGGTTATTCGTTCCGCATACCCGGTGTGCCCATCAACAACATCCGTGTTTATGCCAATGGCTATAACCTTCTTACTTTCACAAGCTTCAAGGCCAATGACCCGGAGGCACAAGCCGGCTTTGGCAGCACACGTTATCCTATGACTCGTGTTTACAACTTCGGTATCAACTTAAACTTCTAACATTCAAGACAATGAATCTTATAGAAAAAATAAAAACTGCTACTATTATATGTGTAGCTGGTGCCATGATAGGGATGGGATCGCTGAGTTCCTGTGTCGATGATATCAACATCGGAAATGACTTCCTCGACAAGCAGCCAGGTGTCGACGTAACCGTAGACTCCATCTTTGCCAAGGGAGAGAATGCAAAGCGTTTCCTCTGGCACATGTACGGTGCCATGCATAACCCTTTCACCTATACAGGTGCAGTATGGTATTCTCACCCCGATGCCCTTACCGATATTTGCCAGTCGTACTGCGGATGGCACAATCTCGGAAAGTACTACGGTGGTGACCTTACCGAGACCGACCAGGATAACGGCGGTCTTGTCAAGTTCCCCTTCATCGCCAACGGTGACGGCAATGGTCGTGCAGGCATCTGGCGTACCATCCGTGAGGGTTGGATTTTCATCGAGAACATCGATCGCGTTCCCGACTTGAGCGAATCAGAGAAGAGCCAGCTCCGTGGTGAGGTGTACGTCATCATGGCATCGCGCTATCTTGATGCTTTCCGCAACTTCGGAGGTCTTCCAAAAGTCGACCGCTCATTCGTGGCTACTGATGTTGTAGATGGCAAGCGCATGAGCGTAATCGAGACAGCAGTGTTCATCGACGAGCTTATCCAGGGCGCCATCAACGAACCGGGTCTTCCTTTCTTTGTGCAGGATCAGGCCACCAACTCCGGACGTCTGACCAAAGGCTCAGCCTATGGTCTGCGTGTAAGGCTGTGGAACTTCGTGGCTTCGCCTCTGTTTAACAGTGACAAACCTTATCTTGAATTCACTCGCAACGAGGAGAATCAGGACCTCAACCAAATATGGGCTGGCGGCTACAAATCCGAACTTTGGCAGAAAGCGCTGAAAGCTTGTGAGGATTTCTTCCAAGCCAATAGCGCCAACGGCAACTATTTCGCCCTTGTACAGCCCACCGGTAACAGTGAGCAAGACTATTGCAACGCTTTCCGTGCCGCCTACTGGTTCCGTGGCAACAGCGAGAAGGTGATTGAAGTTCATGCTGGTCCGGGTACAGACGCTTGGAATGGTGACTGGAACGTACAAGGTATGGATGAGTTCGGTATGGCTCTCTTCACCCTCGAATATATGGAAATGTTTGGTATGGCAAATGGTCGTAACTTCCCTTACGACGACGTATTCAATACCGATAACACCAACAACGTAGACATCTTTGCCAACCGCGACCCACGTCTCTACGAGACAATGGTGGTGAATCGCAACAATCTTGCCGAGCAATATCAGGGGCTTTCTAGCACCGAGATGTGGCAAGGTGGCAATGTTGACCAGACCTTCAATCCTGCTGTTACCGACAATCCATGGTCTACCCGTATGAAACTGTTCAAGTATCTCCGCGACAACGGCTATGCAGCATACTATCCGACCAACTTTGCTTATCTGCGTATGGCTGACATTCACCTTTGCTACGCTGAGGCACTCGCACAGACAGGCAATCTGCAGAAAGCCTGCGACGAAATGAATAAGGTACGCGCACGCGTAGGTCTTGGTAAGGTAGAGATTATGAATCCAGAGCTCAACCTAACCACCAACAAAGACAACTTTATCGATCAACTCCTTAAGGAACGTGCCTGTGAGTTCGGTTATGAAGACTCCCGCTGGTATGACCTCATCCGCTACAAGAGATCCGACATATTCAAGAAACAGGTACACCAACTGCGTGTATGGCGCAAGGATGCCAACGGCAACAAGATGAATCCTGCCGACTACAATGGCGACACGAGCCTCGAACCCGGTGAACCTTGGCCGAACTGTATCTATGAGAAGATACCTTGTACCAACAATACCCGTGTATGGTGGGATACCGGCAACCAGACGAGCAAGTGGACCGACAAATGGTATCTCGCGCCTATTTCACGTGATGAGATCAACAAGGGCTATGGTCTGAACCAGAACCCAGGTTGGTAATCCAGATTTTAAAAATCAATAAGACTTATAAAATATGAATATAAATAGAATGTTGATGCTTGCGACTGCTGTTGTCTCTCTCACAGCAAATGCGCAGGTAAAACTCGACGATAAGAATGCAAATGCCTATGATTTGGGTTACGGCGTGGAAATAAGTAATTTCCTCAGCACCGCTTCTGCAACCACAATCACAGGTGAAGAATTGCAGCAGACCTCGGCAACTAACCTTGCCCAGGCTCTCTATGGACGTCTGCCAGGTCTAACAGCTCTATCGCAAGGCGGCTTCTCGGGCGACGAAAATAAGGGTGCCTCGTTTAATATTCGTGGCTATCACACGCTTAGCGATAAAAGTATCCTCATCCTCGTCGATGGCTACGAGCGTCCCATCGACCGCCTCAGTGTAGAGGAAGTGGAGAGCGTTACCATCCTCAAAGATGCTGCCGCTACGGCACTTCTTGGCCATGAGGGTATCAATGGTGCTATACTTGTGAAGACAAAGCGTGGCGTTGAAGGCAAGACACACGTCAAGGTGAACTACAGTCATAAGTTCCAGTTCGACCCTGAATTCGCAGACATGGTAGATGGTTACGGATATGCTAATGCGTTCAATCGTGCCCGTCACAACGACGGACTCTCTGCCGCATACACCGAGCAGGAGCTTAACCTCTTCAAAGACGGTTCCGACCCGTACTTCTATCCTAACGTGAACTGGCGCGACCTTACTTTCAAGAACACTGCCGAGGAAGACCATGCATACGTTTCGGTGTACGGAGGTACGAACAAGGTGAAATACTACACCCATATCGATTATACCGATGTGCGCGGTGCTTTCAAGGACACCAAGCTGCCGGACTACAATACGCAGTTGCGCCAGTCGAAGGCCAATATCCGTACCAACCTCGACTTCAACATCACCAACACAACTCTCATGTCGGTGAACCTCTTCGGTATGTTCCAGGAGACCAAGCGGCCCTCCGACATCGGTGCTGACGATGCTACAGCTGCTATCTACCAACTGCCGGCAAGCGCTTTCCCCTACAAGACCTCAACAGGTATCTGGGGTGG
Organism: Bacteroides intestinalis DSM 17393; assembly: GCF_000172175.1. Lineage (NCBI taxonomy): Bacteria > Pseudomonadati > Bacteroidota > Bacteroidia > Bacteroidales > Bacteroidaceae > Bacteroides > Bacteroides intestinalis. The sequence continues at coordinate 3,413,969 of NZ_ABJL02000008.1, forward strand.
TAACGAGGCATACGGTGATGCCAACCCCATTGCCAAGATTCAGGAGTCCGGTTTCTACAAGACCCATCAACGTCAGCTGTGGGTAGATGCCAAGCTGTCTCAAAAACTCGACTTCCTGCTCAATGGTCTGAACGTATTTGTCAGTGCCGGCTATGCCAATTCGTCGATTTATGCGGAAAATTCGCACAAGGCACACCAGTATGGCTACGAGCGTTACACCGGTACCATTGGTGACAAGAACAACGTAGCTCTGAACCCATTCGGTAACAAGGAGACCAACCTCACCTTCAGCACCTGGAATGCCGGTCAGTGGTGGAAAGCAAAGGCCAGTGTAGGTATCAATTACAAACGTTCGTTCTTCGACAACGACCACTTCAATGCTACCGTTGTGTACGACAATAGTGGTGTGAGCACTGATGGACGTGGAAACACCTTCTATCGTCAGAACATCATGGGAGTCTTCCACTACGATTTTCAGAACCGCTACGTTGCCGACCTTGTGCTTGCAGGTAACGGCTCCTGCCGTACCTATCCTTCAAAGTGGGCATTCTCACCCACACTGTCGCTCGGCTGGATTTACGCTGACAACAACGATGCTCTGCTCAACTACGGTAAGTTGCGTGCATCGGCTGGCATCCAGCATACCGACTATATGCCTACCTATGGCATGTGGCTTCCCACATGGGATGTTTCGCACGGTTATGTGATTATTGGTAACAACTACGGTGCTACATGGGGAGCATCGCTTGGCTCCTTCCCAACTACCAATTTCTCGCAAGAGACATCTACGAGCTTCAACCTTGGTACTGACCTTCGTCTGGCAAATGCTCTTGACATCTCAGTTGATGCTTTCTACCAGCTTCGCAGCCACATCATGCTCTCTGCAAGCAATGAGAATTCATCGGTGGTTGGTATACAGTCGTCATACAACGATGTTGGCGAAGTTAAGAGTTACGGTTTTGAGGTAAGTGCCAAGTATGTGAAGAAAATCACTTCCGACCTCAATCTCAACTTGGGTGCCAACTTGTCGTGGGCACGCAATGAGGTGAGCAAGTATATCGGCACACCGACCTATCCGCTGAGCGACCCTGTAGGCCACCGTGTAAACGAGGCATGGGGACTCAAGTCGGCAGGCTTTTTCAAAGATCAGACCGACATCAACTCCAGCTATCGTCAGGAATACTCTACCGTAAGCCCTGGTGACATCAAATACCAAGACCTCAACGGTGACCAGGTAATCAATGAGTTCGATGTTACCAGTCTCAATGGTGCTACTGATATCCCTGAGCTCAACTACGCCTTCAATGTCGGTGTAGAATATAAAGGCTTCGGTCTAAACGCATGGTTCCAAGGCACTGGCAACTACATGAAGTATCTTCCGTCAGCAATATGGGGTGGCATGGCCGATAACGGCAACCTTTCAGTGGATTACTACAACAACTGCTGGGATGTGGCTGGCAACAATGCTCTCTACCCGCGTCTGACAACTCTGAACAACAGCAACAACAGCCAGAAAAGCAACGTATGGTACAAGCCTGTTCACTTCTTGAAGATGCGCAACATCGAGGTTTACTATAAAGTGCCTGCAACGGTGCTCTCGAAACTCTCTCTTACCGCAGCCAAGGTATTTATTCAGGGCGAGAACCTTCTTTCCTTCGACAATATCGACGCTATGGATGCTGAGGTACTTTCGACAGCATATCCCATGTTCAAGGGTGTCAATATAGGTGTCACATTAACTTTCTAATAAAAGATACATTTATGAACAAGATAACATATGCTCTTTTAGGTATGGCGGCAGTAGTCTTTGTAGGCTGTGCCGACCTAGATTACAACGAAGCTTCGAATCGTGACGAGGACTGGACCTACAACAGTCCCCTCAATGGTGTCAAGGCTCTTGTATACGATGTCTACGCACAAATGCCAAGTGAATTCAAGGACGATTCCTACGGTAATGGCGCCCTGATAGCCAGTGCTACAGACGAGTCTGAGTTTGCACTTTCCTTCTCACCCATTCACAAGTATTTCAACGGTGGTTGGACTCCTTCGAATCCTTTTTCAACCACATGGGATAGGTCATACCGTGCCATCACTCAGGTACACATGTACCTTGAGCGCATCCACAAGATAGACTTGTCGGATTATAAATATGATCCCGACTACCAGACCATGGTGCAGCAGTTTGAGATATTCCCTTACGAGTTGCGTTTCCTCCGTACCTATTTCTACTTCGAGTTGGTACGTGCCTACGGCGATGTGCCTTTGGTGACCACAACCCTCACCAATGAGCAGGCCAACAGCGTGGAACGCACTCCAGCCAAGGATGTGTTCAAGTTCATCATCAACGAATTGGATGCCGTGGCTGAATATCTGCCCGTGTCATATAATGACATTCCTGGTCAGGAAATTGGTCGTGCCACCCGTGGTGCTGCTCTTGCACTGAAGGCACGCGTACTTCTTTATCAGGCTTCACCCTTGTTTAATACAGACAACAACAAGGAGCTTTGGAAAGAGGCCGCTGCTGCCAGCAAGGTCATCATCGATAATGCACAGCGCTGGGGCTACAAACTCAGCGAGTATGCCAAACTATGGGGGCACGACACATTCACCAATTCTGAATTTATCTTCGTTCTTGGCACCCAGGCAAGCAACACCTTCGAGCAGTACAATTATCCTGTGGGTGTGGAGAACGGAAACTCCGGCAACTGCCCTACACAGGCACTGGTGGACGCATACGAATATCAGGCCGATGGCAAGACATTCAAGGAGAAACATCCTGGAGATGTTGATGTGACTACTGAGAATCCATACGATGGTCTTGACCCACGTTTCGAACTCACTGTAGTGAAGAACGGCGATCTCTGGCCATCTAACACAACTCAGCAGATTGCTATTGAGACGTATCAGAGCGGCTTCAACGGTGCTCCTAAGTACGGCGCAACTCCCACGGGCTACTACTTGAAGAAGTTTGTGGACGGCAACTGTGTCACCACAGCCAACAACCAGACTACAACACGCCACAACTGGATTGTGATGCGTCTGGCCGAGGTTTACCTCAATTATGCAGAGGCTATGTACAACTACTACGGCAATGCTGACGAACAGGGCGATTTTGGCATGTCAGCCAACGAGGCTATCAATGTGCTTCGTAACCGTCCTGACATCATGATGCCTGAATTCCAAGGAAACAATGGTTTCGAAGAGCGCTACATGCGTGAGCGTATGGTAGAGCTTGCTTTCGAAGGTCAGCGCTTCTGGGATGTACGTCGCTGGAAGAAGGGGGCCGAGTTCTTCAAGAATGTTGATGTGGCAGACTTCAAACTGAATGGAAACGGCAACTTGATTCTCAATCGAGTTACTAAGACTCGCCAGTGGAACGAGAAGTACAACCTGTACCCGATTCCGCAGTCTGAAATTCAGAAGAACGGCAATCTGAAGCAGAACCCCAATTGGTAAAACTGATTCAATGAAATTTCAAACGAATAAGATTTATGAAAAAACATATTATATATCTTCTGATCTTAGGATTCGCTTTGCTGTCGAACATGACACTGACCTCGTGCAGCGATAGTGATGTGGCGAATGCCAACGATGTGCTAATGGTGAATGCTGTCCTGCCTACAAAAGTTATGGAAGGACAGGTTGTCACCATCACTGGTACGGGTCTTGAGAAGACCATTTCCGTTGTGTTCCCTGGCAATGTCTCTGTGAACAACATTATCAAAATAGGCAACGGCTATATCTCTGTGATAACTCCTGCCGGCATTTCTGCAGAGGGGGGAACAGTAACAATAGAAGCCAACGGCGAATCGGCAGAGTCAGTCATGACGCTGACTGTCGGCAAGCCCGAGCCTTTGCGCGTGGCTCCTCTTGACAAGGAAATAAAAATCAACGAATGTGTGGAGGTGTACGGCAACGACCTCGAATTTATCACCAAGGCTTATTTCCCCGGTGAAGACGGCAAGGACATTGTTGTAGATGCAAGTAACTTTAAGCGCAAAGCTACCGGTTCTCTTTACATCTATTCGCCAATGGGTATAAAAGCCGGACCTGCCCAAGTTACCCTCGAAGACTGCAGCGGCAAGAAATATACTTTGCCAGAGGTAACGCTGTCTGACGAGGTTGCAGGTGGCAGCGAAGGAGGTGAAGGATATGCTTCAATCTGGGAAGGTGAATACACTACTGGCTGGTGGTGGTATCTCCCTGCATCTGAGCTTGACCTCTCGGCAATAACGCCAGAAGCCGGCCAAACTATTAAGTTCACGTTCACTCACCATGATGCTCCTCAGACTTTTTGTCTGTGCGATGGTTGGTGGGGTGCTCCTTTCATCCGCGATGGCGGTGAAAGCGGTAACAACATCGTTCTTGCCGCTGGTGAGGACTTCCTGGAATTCAAAATCTCGGAAGGTATGGCGGCAACAATGAATGGTACTGAAACCGCTCTCATCATTGGCGGCGACATAACAATCACCAAGATTCAGATTAAGACAGATTAAACTCTATACAAAGAAGTCATAGCCTGATATCTGTAAACATTTCAAGTCTGCCGGAGAGCTAAAGTTCTTCGGCAGACTTTTTGGCATTTACTTGTGTTTTACTGTTTCTTCGCCTGAAGGCTTTGGAGCAACAAACAGTCATAGTCTACGGAGACTGCAGGCGAAAAGGAATACTACAAGCAAAACAGGTGCAATTCGATACATTTCGTATCAAAATAAAGAGAAGAAGCGGGAAAACAAGCAGGTTTTGAGAGAGTAGGTTTATGTAGATATTCGGCATTAACAGTAAGATAATCAAATGAATGTCCCATTAAAAAAGGGTGTAGGCAAAAATTGCCTATACCCTTCTTTAATTTGCTTTCACCACCGCTATAATGTCTATGAACAGGGAGATACAGAGAATGAATGTATGAGTATATGCAAAAACATGCATAAATTACAGGTAGAATTTATTTCTTCAAAGTCCAGCGGATAGCATTGCTAAGCATCATCGTGAAGTCGTCCGACTGGAAGAGCTTCGGACTATGCCCCATCTGGAAATAAACATTCCGGGCAGCCTTGCCTTCGTTCACCCACACTACCGGATGGTCGCCCATCTTGACAGCGGAAGCGGGTGTATAAGTGGACTCGTCCACATGTGCCAAAACGCGAACATTGGGACGGGGAGACTTGTCGTACGTATACCACTCGTCATCCTGAACCACAAAAGAAGCGTCGACGCCTTTCATTACCGGATGTTCCTTGTCTTCCACAATCACTGTGCCATCAGCAAGCGGAGCGATATAGTTCTGGAAGCGAATGCCGCCCATGAAATCGGAGAACCATTGCCACAGAGGGTAACCGTCAAAGTCTCCCAGCAAAGTAGCATGATGGAAACCAATCCAACCGCCACGACCTTCGTTAATGTAGTTGATGAAGTTCTGCTCTGCTTCCTTCGGCCAGGTATAAGGCGGGAAGTCCAACTGAATGACTAAATCCGTACCCTCCAACACTTCCTTCTGAGCCAGGAGACGGGTGTTGTTCAATATCTGTATCTGCAGATTCTGTACCTTGCTCTCATCCACCAGCCACTTCACTGCCGCATCCGAGAAAGGTTTATGCTGGCCTTGGCTTTCGGTAAGTACCAGTACACGGTAAGTCCTGTCATAGAAAGGTTTCTGTTCTATCAATCCCTCGTAGACCGTACGACGCAAATCGCCTTGCTCGTTGTCACCGTCATAGTCCCAATACATGCCGCCCAGCAGTTTCTGCTTCAGGATATACTGGCATTTTATGGCCAACGAACGGGGATTTTCATAACCGAAGACAAGCTTTCCTGCTTTATTGGCCAAATAGGGAACCTTGGCTACCTCATCCCAGCATTCACGATACTCTCTGGTATGGCCTACCTTATTGAAATCCTGAAAGTTAGGATATCCATCGCCACCACGGCCATAGAAAGGCATGCCCATCACTAACTTAGAAGCAGGCACACCGGCTTTGAGGTGAGTCTCAACAGCAGCATCAACAGTCATCCAGCCACTGTTCTCCGAACGATACAAAGCTGCATGATGTTTGGGAGCATTCCCCATATCATAGGACATGATATTGACAAAATCAATATAGGGAAGAATCGCCTTAAAATCTATATACTCTGCAGAAGCTACCGTAGCAAGAGTCAGTAACTTCTTCTTCCCTATCTCTTTCCGTATATCCCTCATCAGTAATGTGAAGTTCTTTGTATCATCCGGTGAAGCAGAAATATTGGCTGCTGCACTGGTAGGGTATTCCCAGTCTATATCAATACCATCAAGATCGAACTCTTTCACTACACGCTTGCAATCCTTTGCAAAAGCCAAGCGATACTTATCATTGGCAGCCATTTCACTGAACCGACCGCTTCCCCATCCACCGATAGAAAGCATTATTTTCAGTTCTGGTTTCTGCGCCTTCAGTGCAACAATCCCACGAAGACGGTTCTCATTATCAATACCAACTCCGTTGAAGGTTTCACTGACATGCCCGAATGCATAGTTAATATGCGTCATATATTGCGGATCCGGCATGATACTACTCCAGGAAGTCACATAAGCTACAATAACTTTTGTATCCGAAGAAGCCATACGCAACTCTCCTGCTTTACTACTGCACGACAACAATACCGCCAATGCAGTCAGAATCATTAATTTCATTCTTTTCATAATATTATTATAATAATTAATCAGCTGTTTGACAAACACGAGAACCTATCAATGCATAATACAGCATAAATACTTCTCCCAAAATTACAATAAACCAAGACCATCTCCAACTTTCCAGCAAGTCAGCGAAGACACCTTGCAACAAAGGCAGGATGGCACCTCCCACTACCCCTATCATGAATACCCCGGAAGCTACCGAAGTATATTTACCCAAATGAGCCACGGACAATGTGAAGATAGCCCCCCACATGATGGAATGGAAAAGTCCGACTGCTGTCAGTAACCAGGGATTATTAAAGATGATAGCCAGCAAAGCCAACACACCTGCCGATATGGTAGTTACGGTCAGTTGCACACGAGGGGAAACTCTGCTCAACGAACTTCCTACCAGTCGTCCGATCAGCATACCACCCCAATAGAGTGTGGCCAATAAGGCAGGTGAAGGACAATTCCGTTCAATGGCATATAAATTGATATTCGCACCAATGCAAACCTCGACACCCACATAACAAAAGATAGCGCAAACTCCCAATGTCAAGTGACGGAATGACCATACACTTTTCTCCAACTTCTCCCCTTTCTCTACCCGTGTACCCTGTATATCCGGCAAAGATAGCCTCATCAATAAGAAAACAACCACAGCTATAGTTACCATCAATGCAAAGAAAGGCATCATCAACTGGCTGATTTGAATATCTTCCATAGCCAAGCCACCAAACACAACACCGGTCACGAAATAAGGGGCAATCGTAGTACCCACAGAGTTTGCTGTCCCCCCAATAGCCAAACGTTGAATGGCTTGTGTCCCTTTCACACGGCAAGCGGTAAGATAAGGATTAATAACGACCTGCAAAATCGTGGCCGAAGCACCCACAACAAATGATCCTAATAGAAATATAAAGAATCCTATGGGAATAATACTCTCTCCCATTCTGATATTAACATCAGGAAATTGAACGGTAAAATAAGATGAAGCAAAAAAGAGTCCCAGACCGATAATCATCACCCAAAGTCCACGGATCAAGGTTCCTTTATAGCCATACTTGCTAATCCAGGATGAACCTATACTCCCACAAATAGGGTAAGCAAGGAACCACGAGAAAGTAATCAGAGTTGCAAATGTATTCTTCAGATTACCTACTTTCATAAGAAAAGTTTCCTTCAACGGCCCCTGAAACTGAGTATTGGCAGTTGTCAGGAAGCCTACAATAAGGAACAGGAAGACCATTGTAAGAAACGGTCCCATGTAATTGATTTGTTTTTCTTGGTGTGTCATCATGTAGTATTAGCAAATGATTATTTTTCAGATAACTTAGCTGCAGAAGCAACATCCAGCAGAAACTCACAATCCGGATGTAACTGAAGGACAGAGGCTGGAACATCAGATGTGACAGGTCCTTCCAGCATTTGTTTCACGGCCTCAGCTTTGTTACTGCCTTTGGCCACCAGTACAATCCGGCGTGCCTGCATGATATTTTTTATCCCCAGAGTTACCCCTCCCAGTTCCTTCTCCGGCGGGGTGTGGGTTTCTCTACGAATGCGTTCTTCCAATTCCGGATTCATCTTCGTAACCCACGCATCTCCTCCCAAAGGGGAGTGAGGTTGATTGAAACCTAAATGTCCGTTCTCTCCCAAACCCAGAATCAGTAAGTCAATACCTCCACGCTTGGCAATTTCTTCTTGAAATGCCCTGCAAGCTTTTCCAAAATCATCTGAAACTGTTGGCAACATCAGGAAATTTTCATCTTTTATGCCCAATGCATCTATAATTTCCGTTTTCAGCATCGTATAACATGCCCCGGCATATTCACGCGGCACGTTCACCACTTCATCCAATCCGAAAAACGTGACCGCAGAGGTATTGAAAGGATAACAGGAATATATTTCTCCAACCATCCGGTGCAGATTTCCGGTCGTACGTCCTGTCGAAAGCCCGATAACAGCTTCCGGTTTATTTAGAATTTCACCTATAATCTGCCATGCAGCGATGCAATCAAATTCTTTTTCGCTCTTTGCTATAGTTATTTTCATGACTCCACTTTCTTATCACTAATCACTATTTACATATTCATGGCCACAGCACCTGCACCCAGTAAACCTATGAATTCCGGATTCAACTTTGTGATAACAACACCATTGCTTACAAAACGCATAGTGGTCGGATTCAACAATTCCATTATCTTCGCATGAATATATCCGTCTGCCACTACACCACCACCTAAGACGATTGTCTCCGGATCTGTCACCCGCACCAGGTTCATTACAAGATTCGCTAATGCTTCGGAAGCATTCTCCACCAGTTTCACACATAAAGGATCACCTTTACGACTCAATGCAAAAATCTCACTGACAGGTATCCGTTCCCCTTTGTCGGCAGGAATGTGTAAATCCGTGGTATAATCTTTCTGAAGTATTCTTGCACAACGGTCGAAACCAATACCGGAAGCTATAGCCTCCACACAATCCACCCTTCCACAAGTACATTTGATTCCTACATTGACTCCTACCCGCACATGTCCCACTTCACCGGCATTAAAATGGCTACCACGTATCTGCCTGCCGTTCACAACCGTGCCGACTGCAATACCCGTTCCTATATTCAAATAGATGAAGTTTTTGGAAATTTGCCCGAAGCCCCACACACGTTCGGCACGTGTGGCACTTTTCACATCATTGTCTATATGGCAGGGAATGCCATAAATATCCGCTAATTCCTTAGCCAAAGCAATAGGTTGCGTCCTGCTGGGATCTATTTGCAACCAGATACCCTGATTAGGATCTACCCGTCCGATCAATCCCACTCCCATGGCCAAAGGTTTCTTATCATACCATCCTACGGTTTTGATATAATCATCCAGTGATAGTTTGATAATATCCAACGCTGCTTGTTGGTTAAAATATCCGGAGTCATATTTTTTGTACCTCAAGATATTGCCGCGACTATCAATTTCGCCAATCAATAATTTAGTTCCGCCCAAATCCAGGCCTAAATACGTTTCCATTTTTTATCTGCATTTTTAGAAGGTTACTATTGACCACAATATTACGCACAATCAAGGAAACGAAAGTTGATTCTTTAACAAAAAAGGTTCGCTACTTATCCACTTAGGTTTAAATACAGTTTTTATACTCTAAAATTTACTGGGACTTGTGCCAAACTGCTTTTTAAAGCACGTACTGAAATATTTAGGGTCTGAAAAACCAACCATGCATGCCACTTCTCCGACTGAGTATTTCTGCGAAAGCAAAAGCTCTTTCGACTTATTCAACCGGACAATACGGATAAAATCATTCGGCCCTTGCCCTGTCAAAGTTTTTATCTTATTATAAACAGATGTACGACTCATGCCTAACGCACGGCAGAAGTCATTAATTGAGAATTCCGGATTAGTCATATTCTCATCGATGGCTGCCATGGCACTATCCAGAAACTCTTTATCCAATTGGCTGCTGTAATCTATTTCGTTGACAGGTATATCCGAGGAGAGCACAGTATCCCTGAGATGCTGCCTATTCTGGAGTATATTACGAAGCCTTACTTTCAATACGGACAAGTCAAAGGGTTTAATGATATAATCATTCGCCCCGGATTCCAATCCTAATATGATATTCTCCCTCTCACAAAGGGCGGTCAACAGAATGACAGGAATATGACTGGTCTCAACAGAAGATTTCAAGATCCGACACAACTCATCCCCTTGGATTACAGGCATTATGATATCTGAAATAATAATATCCGGATTGATTTCCCTCGCCATATCCAATGCCTTTCCTCCATCGGGTACACTGATTACCTTATATTCGGAAGACAAACTGTCCGTCAGATACTCACGCATATCTTTATCATCCTCGGCCAGCAACAGAATATTTTTATCCGTCTGGTCATCCTCCTCCTGAGATGAAACATCGGGAGACGTTACTTCTGGTAAATCCTCCTTCGCCACAACCACCATACCCGATCGCAGTTTCTTGGGAAATGTAACAGTGAACGTAGTCCCTTTATTCTCTATACTACTGAATTCTATCTTACCATGATGTTGCTTGATAATGCGGGAAGTAATCATCAGACCAATGCCGATGCCCTGTTCCTGAGAGTCTACCACATTCTTGGCACGATAATACTCATTAAAGATATTCTTCTGTTCTTCTGCAGGAATACCGACTCCTGTATCCCTTACTTCAACAATCCATTTGTTTTTAGTCTGTCTCACTACAATACCTATGGAACCTTTCTCTGTATACTTCAAAGCATTAGAAAGCAGATTATCCATTATATGATCCATCTTGCTCTTGTCCAGCCATACCTCAGACATCTCCGGTTCTACCTCCAGATAAAGTTCTATCTCCTTTTTGACTGCAGCCATACGGAAAGCAGACAACTTATCTTCCATGTACGCCTTTACATTATATAATGCCACTTCAAGATGTTCCGGGTGTGCCTCCACCTTTTGCAATTCCAGCAACTGAGTAATCATCGAAAAAAGCTTCTCTGCATTCTTCACTGCAATTGCCAATTTCTTCTTACTCTCCTCAGGCAAGTCACCCCGTTCTTCAAGTTCACTCAGCGGAGCTTTTATCAACGTTACCGGAGTGCGTATATCATGGGCAATTCCTATAAACGAATGAATCCGTTCCCTGATTTTATTCTCCCGCACCCTTTGCCGTCTGAACTGGAAGAAAAAACAACCTAATATCACAAGCAAAATCAGATAGATCGCTATGGCCCACCAGGATGCCCAAAGCGGATGATCGATAGATATTTCTACCGAACGTTCGCCAACCTGTTGCTGGGTATATTTATCGAATGCACGCAATTCAAAAGTATATTTTCCGGGAGGAAGATCCATATAGCCCACACTTTGAGCCACATCCCTGTGATGCCACTGCCGCTCATGGCCTTTCAGCCTGTATTCATACCTGATTTTATGTGGAGAAACAAAATTGATAGCCGAAAAAGAGATAGAGAAAGAATTCTGATTGTATTTCAGTTTCAGAGACTTGGTATCATTGATACCCGCCGTTAATGGCGAACCGGCTGCTCCTGCTTTTACCGACTCATAAGGTAATTTAAAGTCTGTGAATATCAATTCGACCGGTGCACTTTTAGAAAAGTCAAAAGAGGGTGTAAAGAAAAGAGCTCCTTCCGCTGTACCAAATGCCAGATGTCCGTCTTTTGTCTTCAAGGAAGCATTCGAATTATAATATCCCCAGCCGATATTTAAAAGATCATTGCCATTGATAACCATATCTTCAACCAGATCCAGACAATATAACTCCTTCTCCGTACTGAACCAAATATGTCCGTTACTATCTTCGGCCACACTATTAATAGAGTTGGAGACAAGCCCATCCGCAGTTGTATAAATACGGGAACGGTCATTCTCCGGATTAAAACGAATCAACCCTTCTCCGTCTGTAAGCAACCAGATGTCACCGGAGGATGAACGCAGCAGGCAACGGACAGGATAATGCAAAGTAATATCACCAAACTTCTGCTGCCACTTAATTTCCCCCGTAGATTTGTCGAAGAAACCCAAACCGTCACAGCCGGCTATCAGCAATGTATTCTTGTCACCATACTTTATATCCCCTACACAATCAATCGGATAATAGGTATAAACATCGGTACGCCTGTTATACCGCGTGAAATGACCTTCAATACCTCCGAACCAGATATAATCACCCTCTGAGTAAATAGCATAAATATAGTCGGTAGAGATGCCACTATCAGCCTGTTTATTCTGTCTCGGCATTTTCCGGACTTCACCTGATTTTTTTTGAATACGATATAATCCGATTCCATAACCACCTGCCCATACATTTCCCTCATTATCTTCACAGAGAGCCAACACTACAGACGAATAAGCAAAACCTTTCCCATTCAGAAAGTGCATCCATTGCTTTGATTTCACCCGGTACACACTGATTCCGTCATTGGTACCATACCAATAATCACCTTCTGAGTCTTGTAGCATTACATTTACATGATCGGATGCCAATGAAGAAGGATTATTCCGTTCGTGCTTGATCCAACGTACATCGGGTACATTAGGATCCAGATAGCTGATACCATTCGTACAGGTGCTTACCCAGATACCTCCATATTCATCTACGCAGATGTCCGAAACGGTATTACCAGTCAGACTTCTTTCATCATCTTCATCCGTTATATAATGCTCCGTCAATGTTTCATTAGCAGCATCGATCCTAAAGACACCCGCACCGTCTGCTCCTATCAAAATAGAGTGGTCTCCATCATGGGCAAAAACCCGGACAGGTATACCCGGAATAAAGGAATTGAGAGATTTTACCTGTTTCGTAACCAAATCAATAACAAAAGCACTGTTAGAAAAGGTTCCCACATATAATTTAGTACCGTAGAGGAATAAAGCCTCTATACGAGCCTCCACAGGAATATCCACCTTCTCTTTCGATAATTGGCAGGTCGTTCTCGATTTCTCCATTTTATAGACTTCCGTATTGGTTCCTACGAAAAAGGTGTTCTCCGCTGATTTAATAATGCAATTGGTCCATTCGCCGATCAGGCCTGCCGGAGACAAAACTTTATCGGTTCTGCTCCAATAATACACTCCTGTGGATGTAGATAGCCACAATCCCCCATTCTCTTCAAACTCTATACCATTCAAGACCGGAAAGGATATGGACTGCGACAAATCCACCTGTAGTTCAAAGCAATCCTTCAATTTGTCATACCTGTATATTCTGCCATTCCGCAGGGCAATCCAGAGATTTCCCTCCTTATCTATCTCCATCACCGTGAACGACAATATATGATCCTTGGAGTCTATCGTCTCATTTAGCTTATAGTGCCTTATCTCGTTCCCGTCATAACGGTCCACTCCCATATGGGTATAAGCCCAGATAAATCCCGTTGAATCCTTACATATCTGATAAACCTGTCTGCTGCTCAAACCTTCCCTTACATTCAAGTGTCGGAAAGAACCTGCAAACAAGCTGGTATATAACGAAATAAATAGCAACAAAATAAATGTACGCTTTATCATAATAAAGATGTCTTTCATAATACTCACTTTTAGCAATTGCAATAATACAGACAAATATATTAAGATTGGTTGATAAACTATCCAAATAGGTTTGTTTTCTATCAAAAGAATCCCTCTGTTTCCCTTGCATTTCACAGGAAAAAGCACGATTTTTGCCTTTCAAACCAATAATTCGTGATAAGCCATGCTCAGCAAGCTTAAATTAAACCAGCTTTATTTTAAAGATACGCAGTTCGCCAACCTGATGACGCGCCGCATTTTCAATATCCTTCTGATAGCCAACCCCTATGATGCTTTTATGCTGGAAGACGACGGGCGTATAGATGAAAAAATATTTAATGAATACACATCGCTCTCCCTGCGTTATCCTCCACGGTTTACCCAGGTATCCACCTGTGAAGAAGCGTTGGCACAACTTTCCACCGTACCGTTCGATCTCATCATCTGCATGCCGGGTACGGGAGATAATGACAGTTTCGATGTAGCACGCCACATCAAGGGCTTGTACGAACATATCCCCATGGTGATACTGACTCCTTTCAGTCACGGCATCACCAAGCGTATTGCCAATGAAGACCTGAGCCCCTTCGAATATATCTTCTGTTGGTTGGGAAATACCGACTTGCTGGTGTCTATCATCAAACTGATAGAGGACAAGATGAACCTAGAGCACGATGTAAACGAAGTCGGTGTACAAGTGATTCTGGTAGTGGAAGACGGTATCCGGTTCTACTCGTCCATCTTGCCCAATCTTTATAAATTCGTGCTGAAACAAAGCCAGGAATTCAGTACCGAAGCATTGAATGCCCACCAGCGGACACTGCGTATGCGTGGACGTCCGAAGATCGTGCTGGCGCGTACATACGAAGAAGCGATCGGTATCTACGAGAAATACAAGAATAATATATTAGGAGTGATTACCGATGTCCGCTTTCCACGCGTGGAACGTGGCGAAAAGGACGGACTGGCAGGTATCAAGCTGTGCGCAGCCATCCGTAAGGAAGATCCGTTCGTGCCGCTCATCATCCAGTCGTCCGAATCGGAAAATGCACTGTATGCATCCAAATACGGTGCCGCTTTCATCGACAAGAATTCCAAGAAGATGGATGTGGATCTGCGCCGCATCGTATCGGACAACTTCGGTTTCGGCGATTTCATTTTCCGCAATCCTGATACGCTGGAAGAGATAGCCCGCGTAAAAAATCTGAAAGAATTGCAGAATATCCTCTTTGCAGTACCTGCGGAGTCGTTCCTCTATCATATCAGCCGCAACCACGTCAGTCGCTGGCTCTACTCACGCGCCATGTTCCCGGTGGCAGAGTTCCTGAAACCTATCACTTGGAACAGCCTGCAGGACGTGGATGCTCACCGCAAGATCATCTTCGAAGCCATCGTAAAATACCGTAAGATGAAGAACCAAGGTGTGGTAGCTGTGTTCAAGCGTGACCGCTTCGACCGTTACTCCAATTTTGCCCGTATCGGCGATGGTTCATTGGGAGGCAAAGGTCGTGGATTGGCTTTTATTGACAACATGGTGAAGCATCATCCCGAATTTGAAGAGTTCGATAATGCCCGCGTTGCCATCCCTAAGACAGTGGTACTCTGTACCGATGTCTTCGACGAGTTCATGGAGACAAACAACCTGTATCAGGTAGCCCTCTCCGATGCTGATGACGACTTAATCCTGCGCTACTTCCTGAAAGCCAAACTACCCGACCGGTTAGTGGAAGACTTTTTCACCTTCTTCGATGTAGTGAAGTCACCGCTTGCCATCCGCTCGTCTTCCTTGCTGGAGGATTCGCACTATCAGCCCTTCGCCGGAATCTATAATACTTATATGATTCCTTATCTGGATGATAAATACGAAATGCTCCGTATGCTGTCCGACGCCATCAAAGGCGTATATGCTTCGGTCTATTTCCGCGACAGCAAGGCGTATATGCAGGCCACAAGTAATGTCATCGATCAGGAGAAGATGGCTGTCATCCTGCAAGAGGTAGTCGGCAACCAATATGGCGACCGTTATTACCCCAGTATGTCCGGCGTGGCACGTTCGCTCAACTATTACCCCATCGGTGATGAAAAGGCCGAAGAAGGTACAGTAAATCTCGCCCTCGGTCTTGGCAAGTACATCGTAGACGGTGGCATGACGCTCCGTTTCTCTCCCTATCATCCGCATCAGATTCTGCAAACCAGCGAAATGGAGATAGCCCTGAAAGAGACGCAAACCCGCTTCTATGCCCTCGACCTGCGTAATGCCGGACACGATTTCTCTATGGACGATGGCTTCAACCTGCTGAAACTGCACGTGAAAGAGGCGGAAAAGGATGGAGCACTGAATTACATAGCCTCCACCTACGACCCTTACGACCAGATTATCCGCGATGGTCTTTATCCCGGTGGGCGCAAGGTAATCACTTTCGCCAACATCCTGCAACATGATGTTTTCCCGTTGGCACGTATCCTACAACTGGTATTGAAGTACGGTGAGCAGGAAATGCGCCGCCCCGTCGAGATAGAGTTTGCCGCCACCATGAGCCGCGAACAGGATAAATCGGGTACTTTCTACCTGCTGCAGATACGTCCTATCGTAGACACCAAAGAAATGCTGGATGAAGACCTCACCGCCATACCGGATGAGAAAACCTTGCTCCGCTCCAACAACTCGCTGGGTCATGGCATTATGAATGATATCTATGACGTCGTCTACGTGAAGACGGAGGACTATATTGCATCGCACAATCAGGAAATTGCCTGGGAGATGGAGAAGCTGAACCAGCAATTCCTGGACGAAGGGCGAAACTATGTCCTCGTCGGTCCCGGACGCTGGGGAAGTAGTGACACTTGGCTCGGCATCCCCGTGAAGTGGCCACACATCAGCGCCGCCCGCGTCATTGTGGAAGCCGGACTGACGAATTACCGTGTAGACCCCAGTCAGGGAACCCATTTCTTCCAGAACCTGACATCTTTCGGCGTAGGGTATTTCACCATCAATGCATTTATGAACGACGGTGTATACAACCAAGAATTCCTGAATGCCCAACCTGCCGTACACGAGACAAAATACCTGCGGCACGTTCATTTCGAACAACCTGTAACAGTAAAGATGGATGGCAAGAAGAAGCTGGGAGTAGTACTGATGCCCGAAGAATAATTTCTGTTCTCATTCAAAGAGGATATGATTAGTGATGAACGTTCAGTTCTATCACCACCACCTCGCTGGGGGCAAACATGCGGATATTCTTATTGGAAGTCCCCAGACCATTGGTAATGATCATCGGTATTCCTTGGGAATTGCGCTTCAATCCGCCACGAAACCGCTGTCCGTAGTGCGAAGGAAGAATGGGAGCATAAAGCCCGAACAGCGTCACCTGCCCACCGTGTGTATGTCCGGCGAGGACAAGGTCGGTATTCGTTATGGCAACATCCTCGGCATAGTCGGGCGTATGCATCAGCAGAATCACGAAATCATCAGGTGAAAGGGCGAGCGTAGGAGATACACCATTCTTCTGCAGATCAAAAGGATTGCGCACGCCGGCTATCAGAATCTCCGCCCCGTCCCGCTTCAGTGTATCCACGCGGTGCTCCAGCAAATGAATGTTGTGTGCCTCCAATTGGCGCACAATGTCGGCATAACAGGCCTCATAATCGTTGTTGCCCAGCACCACGTAGGTGCCCATCGGCACTTTCACCGCCGCCAGGGCGGAGACGACAGGTGCCACATACTCACATCCCTCATGCAAGTCGCCACCCACCAGCAGCACGTCTGCCCGCTGGTCATTGAGCAAGCGGACCAGGTTCTCCAGACCTTTCTCCTTGAAAAGACTTTTGTAGTGCAAATCAGAAATAAAGGCAATGCGAAAACCGTCGAAAGCAGCAGGCACATCGGGGTGACTGAACTTGTACGTCCGTACCCGGCTGATGCCCCGGTAGCCGGAACCTGCCTTTGAAGAGGTTATTTCTGTATCGACGAGTCGGATACTGTCCGCTACCGAAGTCTCCGGCGGCAGAGAAGGAAGTACGTACAGGTTCGATCTACAAGAAGAGAGAAACAGTACTCCAAGAATCACATAGAGGAATTTCTTCATCATATACAAGCAGTATTTTCTTCATTACACAGACACAAAGATAGGCATTTTCAGTATCTTTGTTGCAAGAATCGGTAAACAAGCATTCACCCTAAACTAAAAACGGAAATATGAAAGAGATTAAACTGAATTCACCTTATGCCTGGTTTCTCGCCGCCCGTCCCAAGACCTTGACGGGAGCCATCATCCCCGTACTGCTGGGTAGTGCCCTGGCTTTCAGCGATGGGGAGTTCAAGACCCCGCCCGCCCTGCTGTGCGCCCTCTTCGCCTGCGGCATGCAAATTGCCGCAAATTTCATCAATGACCTTTTCGACTTTCAGAAAGGCACCGACCGTAAAGATCGTCTGGGTCCGCCACGTGCTTGCGCCGAAGGCTGGATTACTCCGGGAGCCATGAAACTTGGCATCGGCTGCGCATTGCTGCTGTCGTGCCTGGCAGGACTGGCACTGCTCTTCATCGTCTGGGGACAACTGCCCCACGGAGGCTGGGAACTGGTGGTGCTGGGAGTAGTATGTATCCTGTTTGCCTTTCTCTACACCACGCTGCTCTCCTATCTGGGCTGGGGCGATGTGCTGGTGCTGGTCTTCTTCGGCTTCGTGCCCGTCTGCGGCACCTACTACGTACAGGCCTACACGCTGAATATGGACGTGTTGGTACTGTCGCTCGTCAGCGGTCTGGCCATAGACACCCTGCTGATGGTGAACAACTACCGCGACCGCGAGCAAGATGCCGTGAGTGGCAAGTGTACACTGGTAGTGCGCTATGGCCGGAAGTTCGGTGAAAATATGTATTTAGGGCTGGGTATTGCCGCCACGCTGCTCTGCCTCTGGTTTGTAAATACCGGCCGACTGACGCTGATCGAGTTTATCTGGGCCCCCTGCGTCTACCTCTGCATGCACGCCCTGACGTGGCGCAAGATGGTGAACATCCGCAGCGGCAAAGGGCTGAACCGTATCCTGGGCGAAACTTCACGCAACATGCTATTCCTGGGCATACTGCTGGCCGTAGCACTGGCTGCATAAACGCAGCAGGCATTCGGATTCATCTCATGAGACTATTTAAGGTCGTCTCATGAGATAAATTATTACCTTTTGCCGTACATCTTCTCGTAATAGTGCTGGTAGTCGCCGCTGGTTACTTCTTCCACCCACGCCTGGTTATTCAGATACCACTCAATGGTCTTCACGATACCGTCTTCGAACTTCGTTTCGGGATACCAGCCCAGAGCAGCGGTAATCTTTGCCGGGTCGATGGCATAACGTTGGTCATGACCGAGACGATCCTTCACGAAAGTAATCAGGTCTTCATTAATCCAGCTGATGTCAATCTGACCATCTTCGTCTTTCGTCTTCTTCTTCAGGACTTCGCGATATTCGGGTTTCTCCGTCATCAGGCGGTGGATAGTGGCAATGGTCAGCTTCACAATTTCAAGGTTGGTCTTTTCGTTATGGCCACCTACGTTGTACACTTCACCTTCCACACCTTCGCGAACCACCAGGTCGATAGCTTTGCAATGGTCTTCTACATAGAGCCAGTCGCGCACATTGCTGCCGTCACCGTAGACAGGAAGTTTCTTTCCTTCCAGAATATTCTTGATGATAAGCGGAATCAACTTTTCGGGGAAGTGATACGGGCCGTAGTTATTGGAACAACGGGTAATGGTCACCGGCATTTTATAGGTATCATGGTAAGCCATAACCACCATGTCGGCACTGGTCTTGGAAGCACTGTACGGGCTATGCGGACAAAGCGGGGTTTGCTCCGTGAAGTAGCCGTCGGCACCCAACGAACCGTACACCTCGTCCGTAGACACCTGATGGTAACGCACACCCTTGCGCCAGGTAGGATAGCCATTCTCATCCTTACCCGTCACCCAGGCACGGCGAGCTGCATCCAGCAGGTTCTGCGTACCCAGAATATTAGTAACGAGGAAGAGCTGCGGATTCTCAATGCTACGGTCTACGTGACTCTCGGCAGCAAAGTTCACCACATAGTCGAATTTAAATTTGGCAAACAGTTCGTCGGCAAGTATCCGGTCGCAGATGTCACCTTTTACAAAGAAACAGCGTTCGTCATCAATGTCTTTAGCGATGGTTCCAAGGTTTCCGGCATAGGTTAAAGCATCAAGTATCACAAGCTGCACGTCATCATGCTTTGCCAGGATATACTTGATATAGTTCGCGCCGATAAATCCGGCAGCACCGGTTACAAGATAAGTCTTCATTTAAATTATAAATTAAAAATTGAATATTAAAAGTTATTAGCGGTGGGAATTGGCAAGTTCCATTAGGTAAGTGCCATATTCTGTTTTGCCAAGTTGCTCACCAAGACGGTAAAGCTGGTCGGCATCTATCCAACCCTTACGCCAGGCTATCTCTTCGATGCAGCTGACGCGGAAGCCCTGACGGTTCTGTATGGTAGCCACAAAGTTGCTTGCTTCCAGCAGGCTGTCACAGTTTCCGGTATCGAGCCATGCAAAACCACGACCGAAGATTTCGACTTTCAACGTGCCCTCGTCCAGATACAGACGATTCAAATCCGTAATTTCATATTCGCCACGGGCGGAAGGTTTCAGAGCGGCAGCCTTGGCAGTAACGGTAGAGTCGTAGAAATACAGACCGGGCACTGCATAGTTGCTCTTGGGCTGTGCAGGTTTCTCTTCAAGGGAAATCGCTTTTCCGTCGGCATCAAATTCCACCACACCATAAGCACGAGGGTCCTTCACATAATAACCGAAGATGCATGCACCTTTTTCAATGGAGGCAGCACGTTTCAGCATGGCAGAAAAGCCCTGTCCGTAGAACATGTTATCACCCAGAATGAGACATCCCGGCTCACCGTTCAGAAACTCGGCCCCCAACACGAAAGCCTGAGCCAGTCCGTTAGGCTGCTCTTGTATCTTATAAGCAAAGGACATTCCAAGCTCTTCACCCGTACCCAGCAATTCGCGAAACATGGGCAAGTCACGTGGAGTGGAGATAATCAGCACTTCGCGTATCCCCGCCAACATAAGCGTGGAAAGCGGATAATAAATCATTGGCTTGTCATAAACCGGCATAATCTGCTTGGAAATAGCCTTAGATAAGGGGTAAAGACGGGTGGCGCTACCACCGGCAAGAATAATTCCTTTCATATTTCAGTTCTTTTTTCGGTTGATACAAATATAGAATAAAATAAGAAGGAGGACAACGCCCCACGGCTCTCGGTGATCTATTCAGGCTACAAAGATAATGCAAACGGAATGCAGTACAAAATAATTTAAATTATTTTTAGGAGCTTTCTCACCCTGCGAGCTCTATCACTTCAAGGTCCTTGAACACTCCGTTGTCCACAATAAAGCGCACCATGGTACGTACTTTATGGAATCCGGAGATACCTGCAGCACCGGGATTGATGTGCAGCATATCGAGCGTTTTGTCATACTTTACCTTTAGTATATGGGAGTGTCCGCTGATGAAAAGCTTAGGCGGACGCACCAAGATACTGCCCCGTATGGAAGGATCATAATTGCCGGGATAACCGCCAATATGCTTTATCAATACCTCGGCACCATCGACCGTGAAACGGTTGATTTGCGGATAGACCTGACGGATGTCTTGCCCGTCGATGTTACCATACACGGCACGGAAAGGACGGAATGCCTCCAGCTTCCGGGCCACCTCCAGCGAACCGATGTCACCGGCATGCCAGATTTCGTCACACGTCTCGAAATATTGCAGATACTTTTCATCCCAATAGCCGTGTGTATCGGATAATAAACCAACTTTTGTCATCTTTCTTTTGTTTATCTGTGCAAAGGTAACTATATTTGGGCAAATCTTGATGAAACCATGGAAAACCAATATCAATATTTTAAACGGGACATCAGTTGGCTGTCATTCAACTACCGTGTCCTGCTGGAAGCGGAAGATGATACTCTTCCACTATACGAACGCATTAACTTTATATCCATTTATTCTTCCAACCTGGAAGAATTCTATAAAATACGCGTTGCCGACCATAAGGCAATAGCTACCGGTGCCGCACAAAGTGACGAGGAAACAGTACAATCGACCATCGAACTGGTAGACGCAATCAATCTTGAAGTAAACCGCCAGATGGAGGACCGTATCCGCATCTATGAACAGAAAATACTTCCTGCCCTGAAGAAAAACCATATCATCTTTTATCAGAGCCGCAACGTAGAACCGTTTCATCGTGACTTTGTACGACGTTTTTTCCGGGAAGAAATCTTCCCTTTCCTGCAGCCCGTACCTGTTTCCAAAGATAAGGTTATCTCCTTCCTGCGAGACAACCGCCTGTATCTGGCCGTCCGCCTTCACCTGAAAGGATTGCCGCCCGGTGCTCCCGGACGTACGCAGTACTTCGTGATGAAGCAACCTTACAGCAAAGTACCCCGTTTCATCGAACTACCCAAAGTGGGGAACAACTATTACCTGATGTTCATCGAAGATATCATCAAGGCCAATCTGGATGTGATCTTTCCCGGTTATGATGTGGACAGCAGTTATTGTATCAAGATTTCGCGCGATGCGGATATACTGATAGACGATGCCGCCAATACTTCCGAAATCATAGAACAGGTGAAGACCAAGGTGAAAAAGCGCAAGATAGGAGATGTCTGCCGTTTTGTGTACGACCGTGCCATGCCGCAGGACTTCCTCGACTACCTAATAGATGCTTTCCATATCGACCGCCGTGAACTGGTTCCGGGGGATAAGCACCTGAATCTGGAAGACTTACGACATCTGCCCAATCCGAATCCGAATATCCATCCCATCCGGAAACCGCAACCGATGAAGCTGACATGCCTCAACGAACGGGAGTCCATTTTTCAATATGTGGAGAAGAAGGATCTGTTATTGCATTACCCTTACCACTCTTTCGAGCACTTCACTCACTTCCTGTACGAGGCGGTGCACGAACCTACCGTACGCGAAATCATGGTAACCCAATACCGGGTGGCGGAAAACTCCGCTGTTATCAACACCCTGATAGCTGCCGCCCAAAATGGAAAGAAAGTCACGGTCTTCGTGGAACTGAAAGCCCGCTTCGATGAAGAGAATAACCTTGCCACCGCCGAAATGATGAAAGCATCGGGTATCAATATTATATATAGTATACCCAAATTAAAAGTACATGCCAAAGTTGCCCTCGTCCTGCGCCGTGACAAAGAGGATAAGAAACTGACCAGCTATGCATATATCAGCACCGGGAATTTCAATGAAAAGACCGCCACACTGTATGCCGACAGCGGACTCTTCACCTGCAATCCCATCATCGTCAATGACCTTCACAATCTGTTCCGCACCTTACGGGGAAAAGAGAATCCTGTATTCCACCGGTTACTGGTGGCACGCTTCAACCTGATACCGGAACTAAACCGCCTCATCGATCATGAAATGAAACTGGCAAGGAAGGGTAAGAAAGGCCGGATCATCCTTAAAATGAATGCGCTGCAGGACCCCACCATGATAGACCGTCTGTATGAAGCCTCACAGGCCGGTGTGGAAATAGACCTGATCATACGCGGCATTTGTTGCCTGATACCGGGACAGAAATACAGTCGTAACATTCGTGTAACACGTATTGTGGATACATTTCTGGAACATGCCCGTATATGGTACTTCGGTAATGGTGGCAATCCGAAGCTCTTCCTCGGTTCACCGGACTGGATGCGGCGTAATCTTTACCGCCGCATTGAAGCCGTGACCCCTATACTGGACCCCGATGCCAAGCAAGAACTGATAGACATGCTCTCCATCCAGCTTTCAGACAAGCGTAAGGCCTGTTTCGTGGATGAAAATTTGCATAACTGCTGGAAATCGGCCCATCCGCTGAAAGAAAAAGTACGTTCGCAGTATACCTTTTATGAATACTTGAAAGAGAGAATTGAATAGTTTTGTAACATTTCTGTAATATGTATGACACCTCGCTGCAACACGGTTTCCGTTCCTTTGCAGCCAGAAATAAAATACATCATTATGGAAACTATTTATCTATGCATTGTCATCTTCCTGTTCGTCCTCGCGGTGTTCGACCTCATCGTGGGCGTCAGTAATGATGCAGTCAATTTTCTCCAATCGTCAGTCGGTGCAAAAGCTGCATCTTTCAAAACCGTGTTGTTTATCGCCGGTATAGGCGTATTCATCGGCGCAGCATTGTCCAACGGCATGATGGATATTGCACGGCACGGTATCTATCAGCCACAGCACTTTTATTTTGCCGAAATCATGTGCATCCTGCTTGCCGTGATGCTAACGGACGTAGTCTTGCTGGATGTCTTCAACACAATGGGTATGCCTACTTCCACTACCGTGTCTATGGTATTCGAGCTACTCGGAGGTACATTTGCCCTGGCACTCATCAAAGTAAACAACAGCGACACACTGGGGCTCGGCGATCTTATCAATACAGACAAAGCCCTATCCGTCATTATGGCCATCTTCGTCTCCGTCGCCATTGCTTTCTTCTTCGGTATGCTGGTACAATGGCTGGCACGTGTAATATTCACTTTCAACTACAAGAAGAGGATGAAATACAGCATTGGTATCTTCGGAGGTATTGCTGTTACATCCATCATCTACTTTATGCTGATAAAGGGGTTGAAAGACAGTTCATTCATGACTGCTGACAACAAACAGTGGATACAGGATAACACGGCAATGCTGATCGGTAGCTGTTTCATTTTCTTTACGATACTCATGCAGGTGTTGCACTGGCTCAAAGTAAATGTATTCAAAGTAGTGGTGCTGCTGGGTACTTTCGCACTGGCACTCGCCTTTGCCGGCAATGACCTCGTAAACTTTATAGGTGTACCCTTAGCTGGTTATTCCTCTTTCATAGACTTTACAACCAACGGAGCAGGCAGTTCGCCGGACGGCTTCCTGATGACTTCACTCCTCGGCCCGGCCAAGACACCGTGGTATTTCCTCTTTGGAGCAGGTGTCA
The DNA here is from genome assembly GCF_000172175.1 of Bacteroides intestinalis DSM 17393. Taxonomy (NCBI): domain Bacteria; kingdom Pseudomonadati; phylum Bacteroidota; class Bacteroidia; order Bacteroidales; family Bacteroidaceae; genus Bacteroides; species Bacteroides intestinalis. Next base: position 3,438,709 of record NZ_ABJL02000008.1, read on the forward strand.
TCATGGTATATGCCCTTTGTACTTCTAAAAAAGCGCATAATGTAATCAAAACTTCCGTCGACCTTGCCCGTCAGGATGAAGGAGAAGAAAACTTCGGAAGCACCCCTATCGCCCGTACACTGGTACGCTTCAGTATGACATTATCCAACGGAATATCCAAAGTAATGCCCGAAGGCACGAAACGCTGGCTCGATACCCGCTTCCGTAAAGACGAGGCCATCATTGCCGATGGTGCAGCTTTCGACCTGGTTCGCGCTTCGGTAAATCTGGTACTGGCCGGTCTGCTCATTGCTTTAGGTACTTCATTGAAACTTCCTCTTTCCACCACTTACGTAACGTTCATGGTTGCCATGGGTACCTCACTTGCCGACCGGGCCTGGGGACGTGACTCTGCCGTATTCCGTATAACAGGCGTACTCAGTGTAATCGGTGGCTGGTTCATCACTGCCGGTGCGGCATTTACCATCTGTTTCTTTGTGGCCATGGTTATCCATTTCGGAGGCACGTTTGCTATCATAGCACTGATCGGCCTGGCGATATTCACACTGATCCGCAGCCAGGTAATGTACAAGAAACGCAAAGCTAAAGAAAAGGGTAATGAGACCCTCAAACAGCTGATGCAAAGTAATAACAATACAGAAATTCTGGATTTGCTGCGTAAGCATACCCGCGAAGAACTGGTTAAGGTATTGGAGTTCACAGAAGAGAACTTCGAACGTACGGTTACTGCTTTCTTGCATGAGAACCTGCGCGGTCTGCGTCGTGCCATGGGATCGGTAAAATTCGAGAAACAACTCATTAAACAGATGAAACGTACAGGTACTCTTGCCATGTGTCGCTTAGACAACAATACTGTATTGGAAAAAGGCCTTTACTATTACCAGGGCAATGATTTTGCCAGCGAACTGGTTTACAGTATCGGACGCCTCTGCGAACCCTGCCTAGAGCACATCGACAATAATTTCAAGCCATTGGATACCATCCAGAAAGGTGAATTCTCTGATGTAACGGAAGATATCGTTTACTTACTACAGGTTTGCCGTCATAAGATGGAGAACAATGATTATGAGGATTTTGAAAATGAACTCCGGAAAGCGAATGATCTGAACGGACAACTGTCGCACCTGAAACGGGAAGAATTACAACGCATTCAGACTCAGTCCGGCAGTATCAAAGTCAGCATGGTATACCTGACAATGATACAGGAAGCACAAAATGTTGTTACTTACACTATTAACCTGATGAAGGTGAGCCGTAAGTTCCAATTGACAGAATAATTAAATATCAGTTTCAGACATAACGAAATGAGCCCTGCAACACAAATATTGCAGGGCTCATCTTATTTTTACTCTCCAAAGAATCAAGGACGTTTCAATCCCATTTTTGCCGCCCGTTCCATCATAAAAGCACGCGCTGCTTCGTATTCATTGGGAATCACCCCATCTAGAATGGCATCTTTAATGGCGCTTTTCAAAGCTCCCACTTCCCGGCAGGGTTCCAGATTGAAAGTTTCCATAATCTCTTCTCCACTGACAGGCGGTTGGAAATTGCGGACTCGGTCACGCTCTTCGAGGTCTTTCAACTTCTGGCGTACTAACTGGAAGTTATTCAGAAATCGCTGCTTACGCTCCATATTTTTAGAAGTGATATCAGCTTCACACAATGTCATCAAATCATCAATATCATCTCCGGCTTCAAAAAGAAGACGGCGGACAGCAGAATCGGTTACCACATCATCCGCTATCACAATAGGGCGCATATGCAGACTCACCAACTTCTGTACATACTTCATCTTCTCATTCATCGGCAGCTTCATCTTCCGGAAAATATCAGGAACCATCTTCTCACCAATGAAATTATGATTATGGAAAGTCCAACCTGCACGAGGCTCCCAACGTTTAGTGGCGGGTTTAGCTATATCATGCAGCAGTGCAGCCCACCGTAACCAAAGATTATCCGTTTTACGACTGATGTTATCGAGTACTTCCAATGTGTGATAGAAATTGTCCTTATGTGCCCGCCCATTACGTGTTTCCACACCTTGAAGGGCAGCCAGTTCCGGAAAAATCAGGGACAACAAACCGGAACGGTCCAAATCTATAAACCCTTTAGAGGGAATCGGAGAAAGTATTATCTTATTAAGTTCATCGGCAATACGCTCCTTGGAGATAATGGATATACGCCCACAGTTGCGGCACAAAGACTCAAATGTAGTATCATCAATATAAAAGTTCAGCTGAGTGGCAAAACGGATGCACCGCATCATGCGCAATGGGTCGTCACTAAATGTAATATCCGGGTCAAGAGGAGTACGGATTGTTTTTTCTTTCAGATCTTCTATACCACCGAAAGGGTCTACCAATTCTCCGAACCGGCTCTGATTCAGGCAGACAGCCAATGCATTGATAGTAAAATCCCGCCGATTCTGATCGTCTTCCAATGTACCGTCTTCAACGATGGGCTTACGGGAGTCGCGCTGATAAGACTCCTTACGTGCACCAACAAACTCCACTTCTATACCACGGTATTTTACTTGTGCGGTACCAAAATTCTTAAACAGGGCTACGTGTGCTCCACGTCCCAAGCGTTTACCCAGCGCTTCGGCCATCTCTATACCACTACCTACTACTACAACATCAATATCCTTAGAAGGGCGTTGCAGGAAAATATCGCGCACATATCCGCCGACTACATAACATTCCAATCCCAATTCATCTGCTGTCTCGGATATCCGTTTGAATATATCGTCGCTGAAATGCTGTTTCAGTTCTTCTGCCGTCAATTCTATCATACTATACTTTTTAAAATAATTATTTAGTTTTCATTGGAGAAAGTAGCACTGTTTTTGGTCTATATTCCCGGCCTCTCCTCTCTCCATTCTTATCTGATCCCTATCATCTCCGTAGTTACTCCATGTCTATACACTTGGACTTGGTATGGAGTTGGTACGGGCTTGATACGGAGTTGGTACGGCCCGGATATCAGATTGTTCTAAATTTCCGATATCTCCGGAAAACTAAAATACTATTTATCTATTTTCAGAGTGCAAAGATACGGATATTATTTCTAATTTTGTCCTCACTAACAGAACAACAGTAATTATGAAGAAAGTGACGCTTCTTGCGTGCCTCTGCTGCACGCTCTTATCTTGTGAAAATGTAGAGAAGAAAGCAGGTGAGAAACTGCAAACAGCCCGCGCAGCCTTCGAACGGGGAGACTTTAGCGAAGCAAAGATGCAGATAGATAGCATTAAAATACTATATCCCAAAGCTTTTGAAACCCGCCGGGAGGGCATCGGATTGATGCAACAAGTGGAACTGAAGGAGCAAGAAAAAACACTTGTTTACCTGGATAGCCTGCTTCAACAAAAACAAGGAGAACTGGATGCCCTGAAGGGTAGATTCACACTCGAAAAAGATGCCGAATATCAACAAATAGGTAACTATTTGCACCCTTCACAAGTTATAGAGAAGAATCTGCATCGTTCCTATCTACGTTTCCAAGTGAATGAAACCGGGCAAATGAGCATGACTTCCATTTATTGCGGTCCCAGCAATATTCACCATGTAGGCGTAAAAGTGGTCGCCCCTGATGGCAGTTTTGCTGAGACACCTGCTTCCAAAGATGGTTATGAAACCACCGATTTGGGAGAAAAAATAGAAAAGGCAGACTTCAAAATGGGAGAAGATGGTAATGTAATAGGATTCCTTTACTTGAATAAGGACAAGAATATCAAAGTGAACTATCAAGGCGAACGCTCCTACTCCACTACTATGTCTCCGATAGACCGCCAGGCATTGGCAGGGGTTTATGAACTGGCACAGATACTTTCATCCATCACTCAGATAAAAAAAGAGATGGAAGAGGCGAACTTGAAGATAGAATTCGTGAAACGAAAGATGCAGGAAAGAGAAGAAACAGAACAAGGAAAATAAACACGTAGACGATAACAAAGTAACAATAGTGATTAATTTGAATATTGGCTGAAACATATTTATCGCACAAGGTGAAGGCATAAAATAAGGAGCGCGGGACAACTACATTATGAAGTCATCCCGCGCTCATTATAGTATAATTTATGCTATGAAAATTCTGTTACCACTGTAATTGCGGCAGGAACTTGCTCAGGCAAGTACGCAATGCACTCAACGTAATGGGTTTCACCAATACTTCCGAAGCACCGGCAGCCATTGCATTTTCACGGTCAGCCGTAAAAGCATAGGCAGTCTGCATAATGATAGGAAGTTCCTTTTCTTCTTCGCGAATGATCTTTGTCGCTTCCAGACCATTCATGATAGGCATTTTGATATCCATAAGGATAGCAGCTGTCTTTCCACGGTTCTCTTTGAACAGACCAACCATCTCTTCACCGTTCTTTGCCCACAATATCTCGCATTTCTTGCCAATAATAGCTTTTATCAATTTAAAGTTGCTATCATCGTCTTCCGCTACCAGTATCAGCGGACGGTAATCTTCTGACAAATTCCCTGTTTCCATGACCAATGTATTTTTGTTTAATGAGGCAAAGATATAAAAAATAATATAAATGTACTATCTTTAGAGAAGATAAGCTGCATCTCGGCATAACTTTTTCATGCAAGCATGAAAGTTCTACGCTCAATTTGCACTATCTTTGCGCCTCAATTTAAAAATAGAGTATGATTTCAATAGACGGACTGGCCGTAGAATTTGGCGGCACCACCTTATTCAGTGATATCTCCTTCGTTATTAATGAAAAAGACCGCATCGCCCTGATGGGAAAGAACGGAGCGGGGAAAAGTACCTTACTGAAAATTCTGGCAGGAGTACGCCAACCTACCCGGGGTAAAATTTCAGCACCCAAAGACAGTGTAATCGCTTATCTGCCGCAGCACCTGATGACGGAAGACGGACGAACTGTATTTCAGGAAACAGCACAAGCCTTCTCACATCTGCATGAGATGGAAGCAGAAATAGAACGCCTCAACAAGGAGTTGGAAACTCGCACCGATTACGAAAGTGACAGTTATATGGAACTGATCGAAACAGTCTCTGCCCTGAGTGAGAAATTTTACTCCATCGACTCCACCAACTATGAGGAAGATGTGGAAAAAGCTTTGTTAGGACTCGGCTTCACACGCGAAGACTTTGACCGTCAGACCAGTGACTTCAGCGGTGGATGGCGTATGCGCATCGAACTTGCCAAGTTGCTGCTACAGAAACCAGATGTGTTGTTGCTGGATGAGCCTACCAATCACCTCGATATTGAAAGTATCCAGTGGCTGGAAGATTTCCTCATCAATAATGGTAAGGCTGTCATCGTCATCAGCCACGACCGTAAATTTGTGGATAACATCACTACCCGTACTATTGAAGTGACAATGGGACGGATTTATGACTATAAAGTAAATTACTCCAAATATCTGGAACTCCGCAAAGAACGTCGCGAACAACAGCAAAAGGCGTATGACGAACAACAGAAGTTCATAGCCGAAACCAAAGACTTCATCGAACGCTTCAAAGGCACTTATTCCAAAACTCTGCAAGTGCAAAGCCGCGTAAAGATGCTGGAGAAACTGGAAATCCTGGAAGTGGATGAGGAAGATACTTCGGCATTGCGGCTGAAGTTCCCGCCATCACCACGCTCAGGTAACTATCCTGTAATCATGGAAAACGTGGGCAAAACCTATGGTGACCATGTAGTATTCAAGAATGCTACGCTGACTGTGGAACGAGGAGACAAATTAGCCTTTGTCGGTAAAAACGGTGAGGGTAAGTCTACGCTGGTGAAGTGTATCATGAAAGAGATTGAGCACGACGGTACACTGACACTAGGGCACAATGTACAGATCGGCTATTTCGCACAGAACCAAGCGTCTATGTTGGATGAGAACCTTACGGTATTCCAAACGATTGACGATGTGGCAAAAGGTGAAATACGTAACAAGATACGCGACTTACTGGGTGCTTTTATGTTTGGCGGCCCTGAACAATCCATGAAAAAGGTGAAAGTGCTTTCCGGTGGAGAACGCACCCGGCTTGCTATGATTAAGTTGCTGCTGGAACCGGTGAACCTGCTGATTCTGGATGAGCCGACAAACCACCTGGACATGAAAACTAAAGATATCCTGAAGCAAGCTCTGCTGGATTTTGATGGTACACTGATTGTTGTAAGCCACGACCGTGACTTCTTGGACGGGCTGGTTACCAAGGTCTATGAATTCGGTAATAAACAAGTGAAAGAACACCTGAGCGGTATCTACGAATTCCTGGAAAAGAAGAAAATGGAGTCGCTCCGCGAACTGGAAAGGTAAACGTTCCTTAACAGGGCTTCAGCAACTTTTCTTGCGTCATAGTGTTTTATTTCCATAAACCTTTAACTACGAGAATAATGAAACGATATGACGCAATAATAATAGGATTTGGCAAAGGTGGAAAATTACTGGCAGCCGAATTAGCCAACCGCAACTGGAAAGTGGCGGTTATAGAACGTTCCCCTGAAATGTACGGTGGGACTTGTATAAACGTAGGATGCATCCCTACCAAAACCATGATACACGAAGCTGAATTTGCTGAGCGTATCTACCAGAATGATTATGAAAAACAGTCCAAGTTATATTCTCTTGCCCTGAAACGCAAAGACAAGTTGGTCATGTACCTACGGGAAAAGAATGTCGAGAGTCTGACAGGCAACCCTAATATCACATTGTATGACGGAACCGCTTCTTTTGTATGCGAAGATACGGTGAAAGTAACTCTTGCATCCGGAAAAGATGAAAAATCTTTCGAACTGGAAGGAAAAGAAATATTTATCAATACCGGTTCTATACCTATCCTGCCGGATATAGACGGATTAAGAGATAATAAATATGTATATACCAGTGAAACATTACTCCATGCAGATGTTCTTCCCCAACATTTACTAATCATAGGCAGTGGTGCCATCGGACTGGAATTCGCAACCATGTATGCCGGATTCGGCAGTAAGGTCACTATTCTGGAAGCCGGTAAACGTTTCCTGCCGAAAGCAGACCGGGAGATTGCCGAATACATGCAGGAAAGTTTAAAAAGGAAAAATATAGAGATACGCCTGAATGCCCGCGTGCAGTCATTGCATGATACAGCAGACGGTATCACAGCTGCCTATACGGATGCCTCGGACGATACACCTTATTTTCTGGAAGGAGATGCCCTGCTCATTGCAACAGGCCGTAAACCGATGATAGATGATCTGCATCTGGAAAAAGCCAGAGTACAAGTCAACGCACAGGGAGCAATAATTGTAAATGAACAATTACGCACTACTGTACCACATATCTGGGCTTTGGGGGATGTGAGAGGCGGAGAAATGTATGATTACCTTTCCATCGATGACTCCCGCATTATCCTGAATCATTTATTCGGTAATAAGGAACGATCTATCGACGACCGCAATCCTGTGCCTTACGCCATCTTCACAGATCCTCCGATGGCACATATCGGTCTGACAGAGGAAGATGCTGTGAAACGAGGTTATCCTATCAAGATATCACGTTTGCCAGCCTCAGCTATTCCGCGTGCGCGTACTTTGCAGAATATGGATGGCATGTTGAAAGCTATCGTAAATACGGATACAGAGAAAATTCTGGGCTGTTCCCTCTTTTGTGTGAATGCACCGGAACTTATTAATCTGGTAGCGTTTGCCATAAAGACCGGACAGAAATCTTCAGCTTTACGTAGCTTTATATTCACCCATCCCAGTATGAGTGAAGGTTTAAATGGATTATTCAAGGCTTTTTAATAACTAACATTTGGTAATTAAGCCGTTAACCTCTATCTTTGTCCGCAATTAAAAAATTAAGATGCAGAAGAAACGGTATATAACATTTTTCCTAATGTTCATCAGCATGGTCATGCTGGTAGTGCCGGTTATTCCTCATCACCACCACAACAACGGGTTGATATGCATGAAGAATGATATAGCTCCCGATTGTTGCGGACAACAACACAACTCGGATAACGAACATTGCTGTTGCGATACGGGATGTGTAACGACTCACTTCTTCCAGCAAACTCCCAGCTCGGACAATGGATGGGCACATCCGGACTTTCCGCTGGTTATTACATTGTTTTCCGAACCACTCCTCCGATTATTAGTCCTACCCGAAGAAAGCGGGCAAAGACAGGACTGCATATACCAGGAATCACTTCATGGCACGTATCTTACACGTGCCACAGGACTTCGCGCACCTCCGTGTGTTCTTACTTTATCGTAAAGTCTGCAACTTTATTGCAGGCTTTTATCTCTAATTTTGCACACTGATAAAAGTAAGAACATAAAAATATCATCATGAAAAAAATTCTTTTTATGGGAGTCATGGGTCTATTCCTATTGGGTTCCTGCAATAGTAAATCCGGCGACGGACACGAAGGTCATAATCATGAAACAGAAAAGCATGAGCACGAAGGTTGCGAGCATGATCATGAGAGCGAAGACCACAATCACGAAGGTGACGACCACGACCACGATGGACATGACCACGGTGAAGTAGCAGCAGCCGGACATAGCGACGAAATCATTCTGCCCCCCGCAAAGGCGCAGGCTGCCGGAGTAAAATCCAATGTTGTAGAACCGGGAATTTTCCATCAAGTTATAAAAACCAGCGGCCAGGTAATGGCAGCACAGGGAGATGAGAGTGTTGCTGTAGCAACCGTAGCAGGCGTGGTATCTTTCCGCGGAAAGATTATTGAAGGCATGAGTGTCAGTAAAGGAGCACCGCTGGTTATATTGTCTTCTAAAAATATGGCGGATGGTGATCCGGTAGAACGGGCGCGCATCGCCTATGAAGTTTCCAAGAAAGAATACGAGCGTATGAAAGCCCTCGTAGGAAATAAGATTGTTTCTGAAAAGGATTTCGCTCAGGCTGAACAAGCGTATGAGAATGCACGTATCAGCTACGAAGCCGTAGCCAAAAACAGTTCGGCAAGCGGGCAAGCCGTGGTTTCCCCCATCAGTGGGTATGTAAAAAGCCTGTTAGTGAAAGAAGGCGATTACGTAGCGGTGGGACAACCGTTAGTCAGCATTACGCAAAACCGCAAATTATTCTTGCGTGCTGACGTTTCAGAGAAATATTACCAATATCTTCGTACTATTGGTTCTGCTAACTTCTGTACTCCTTATAATAATAAGGTATACGCATTGAAAGACTTAGACGGACGTCTTCTCTCTTATGGCAAAGCCTCGGGTGGAGACGGTGGATATTATGTACCTGTAACCTTTGAGTTTGACAACAAAGGTGATATCATCCCCGGTTCCTTTGTAGAAATCTTCTTATTGTCTTCCCCTATAGAAAATGTAATATCCCTACCCCATTCAGCATTGACTGAAGAACAAGGCAGTTTCTTTGTCTACCTGCAACTGGATGAAGAAGGATATAAGAAACAACTCGTGACTCTTGGAGCCGATAACGGTGAAAGCGTACAGATTCTCTCAGGTGTAAAAGCAGGAGACCGCGTGGTAACCGAAGGAGCTTATCAAGTGAAACTGGCAAGCGCTACAAATGCAATACCGGCACACAGTCACGAACACTAAAAAAACAGTGGTAAGTGATGAAGTTATAGAGTGATAAAGCAACTTCACCCTATCACATTATCACATTAACACTCTAACACTTTAATCAACATGTTAAACAAGATTATACATTTCTCACTTCATAACCGCATCCTGGTGCTTGTGGCCTCGGTGTTGTTACTGATAGGCGGAACTTACACCGCCATGCACACGGAAGTGGACGTATTTCCAGATCTCAATGCACCTACGGTTGTCATCATGACTGAGGCAAACGGTATGGCGGCAGAAGAAGTGGAACAACTCGTCACATTTCCTGTTGAAACAGCAGTGAACGGTGCAACAGGTGTGCGCCGCGTACGTTCTTCATCTACCAATGGATTCTCAGTAGTATGGGTAGAATTCGATTGGGATACGGATATTTATCTGGCCCGGCAAATTGTCAGCGAGAAGCTGGCTGTTGTAAGCGAAAGCTTACCTACCGGGGTAGGTAAACCGACACTGGGTCCACAATCATCCATTCTGGGCGAGATGCTGATTATCGGTCTGACTGCCGACTCTACCTCTATGCTTGACCTGCGTACAATAGCTGACTGGACCATCCGTCCGCGCTTACTCTCTACAGGCGGTGTGGCACAGGTAGCAGTACTGGGTGGTGATATAAAGGAATATCAGATACAATTAGATCCGGAACGGATGCGGCATTACGGCGTTACGCTGAATGAAATTATGACCGTAACCCGTGAAATGAATCTGAATGCAAACGGTGGTGTGCTATATGAATATGGCAATGAATACATTGTACGTGGAGTACTTTCTACCGATCGGGTAGATCAACTGGCACGTGCCGTGGTACGTGGTGGAACCGCTTCGGGCAGTGCTCCTATTCTGTTGGAAGACATTGCAGACGTACACATTGGAGCAAAATTACCCAAACTGGGTACAGCATCTGAACGGGGTAAAGCTGCCGTATTGTTGACTGTAACCAAACAACCGGCCACCAGCACGCTGGAATTAACGGATAAATTGGAAGCATCTTTAGAAGATTTACAGAAAAATCTGCCACCGGATGTAAAGGTCAGCACAGACATTTTCCGACAAAGTCGCTTTATCGAAAGCTCCATCGGAAACGTACAGAAGTCCTTGTTCGAAGGAGGTATCTTCGTGGTGATTGTACTATTCCTGTTCCTTGCAAATGTACGTACAACAGTGATCTCATTGGTTACACTACCACTTTCATTGATTACTTCACTGGTGACGCTGCATTATATGGGATTCACAATCAACACAATGAGTCTCGGTGGTCTTGCCATCGCTATCGGTTCGTTAGTGGATGATGCCATTGTGGACGTGGAAAACGTATATAAACGACTCCACGAAAACAAGTTGAAACCTGTGGAAGAACGACTTTCCATATTGGAAGTGGTATTCAACGCATCGAAAGAAGTACGTATGCCTATCCTGAACTCTACGCTGATTATCGTAGTTAGTTTCGTGCCCTTATTCTTCCTCACAGGTATGGAAGGCCGCATGCTGGTTCCTCTGGGTATTGCGTTCATTGTAGCATTGGCTGCTTCTACGGTAGTGGCACTGACGGTTACACCGGTACTTTGCTCTTATCTTTTGGGAAAAGACAAGAAGAAGGAAGAGAAAGAAAGCAGTGACTCGTATGTAGCACGTAAAATGAAACAATGGTATGGCGCTGCACTGGCTTTCGTACTGGGACATAAGAAGATCGTATTGGGCAGTACTATTGGTTTGTTCGTAGTAGCCTTGGCATGTTTCTTCACATTGGGCCGTTCGTTCCTGCCACCTTTCAACGAAGGTTCGTTTACGATCAACATATCTTCTTTGCCGGGTATCTCGTTGGAAGAAAGTGACAAGATGGGGCATCGTGCAGAGGAATTGCTACTCAGTATTCCTGAAATACAAACCGTTGCCCGCAAGACCGGACGTGCCGAACTGGATGAACATGCACTTGGAGTGAATGTTTCCGAAATAGAGGCTCCGTTCGAATTGAAAGATCGTTCACGTAGCGAAATGGTTGCTGAAGTACGCGAGAAATTGGGCACCATCGTAGGAGCGAACATAGAAATCGGGCAACCTATCAGTCATCGTATCGATGCTATGCTTAGCGGTACGAAAGCAAACATTGCTATTAAACTGTTCGGTGATGACCTGAACCGTATGTTTACTTTGGGTAATGAAATCAAAAGTGCCATCCAAGATATTCCTGGTATTGCCGACTTGAATGTGGAGCAACAGATAGAACGTCCTCAGCTTATCATTTCGCCCAAGCGAGAAATGTTGGCTAAGTTTGGTATCTCATTACCGGAATTCTCTGAGTTCGTGAATGTCTGTCTTGCAGGAGAAACCGTATCACAAGTTTACGAAAAGGGCAAAAGTTTTGACCTCACTGTACGTGTACGTGATGATCTTCGCGACGAAATGGAGAAGATACGCAACTTGATGATAGATACCAGCGACGGAAAGAAAATACCGTTGAACTACATCGCCGAAGTGCGTTCTGCAATGGGGCCGAATACTATCAGCCGCGAGAACGTAAAACGTAAAATTGTGATCTCTGCCAATGTTGCCGACCGTGACTTGCGCAGTGTGGTGAATGATATTCAGGCTCGCGTGGACAAGGACATCAAATTGCCGGAAGGATATCACCTTGAATACGGCGGTCAGTTTGAGAGCGAACAGGCAGCAAGCCGCACCTTATTACTCACATCGCTGATGAGTATTGCAGTGATCTTCTTACTACTTTATCATGAATTCCGCAGTGTGAAGGAAAGTGCGATTATTCTTATCAACCTGCCGTTGGCATTGATCGGTGGTGTATTTGCTTTGTTGATGACAACGGGAGAAGTGAGTATTCCTGCTATTATCGGTTTTATTTCACTGTTCGGTATTGCTACCCGAAACGGTATGTTGTTGATCAGCCACTACAACCACTTGCAACGGGAAGAAGGACTGAATGTGTATGACAGTGTAATCCGCGGTTCAATGGACCGTTTGAATCCAATTCTGATGACCGCGTTGTCTTCTGCTCTTGCACTTATTCCGTTGGCACTGGGAGGTGATTTGCCGGGTAATGAAATCCAAAGCCCGATGGCGAAGGTTATTCTCGGAGGTCTTTTAACTTCCACGTTCCTGAACGGTTTCATCATTCCGATTGTTTATCTGATGATGCACCGGAAACCGGCGAATTAACATCCATATAACTATTAACAATATCAAATAATGAAACGAATTCTTATATTTAGTTTTATCACTTTTTTCCTATATGCGGGGATGCGTGCCCAATCGATTGGCATAGACGAAGTGCTGCACCGCATTGAAGCGAACAATAAGGAGTTGCAGGCTAATGCGCAACTTATCACTTCACAGAAATTGGAAAACAAGTCGGAAAACAATTTGCCTGATCCCACTCTCTCGTATGCCCATTTGTGGGGTTCGGAAGATAAGAGCGAGACGATAGGTGAACTTGTTGTTTCCCAAAGCTTTGATTTCCCTACTTTATATGCTACACGCGGAAAAGTAAATCGACTCAAAACCGGTGCGCTTGATGCACAGTCTGCTGCTTTCCGTCAACAATTGTTGTTGCAAGCCAAGGAGCTTTGTTTCGATATCATCATGTTACAGCATCAGCAAGTGATTCTGGATGAACGCATGAAACAGGCTGAGGAACTCTCCACATACTACAAGAAACGTCTGGAAACAGGTGATGCCAATGTATTGGAAACAAACAAAATCAATCTGGAATTACTGAATGTACGTACAGAGTTCCGCGCCAATCAGACTGCGCTTGATAATGCCTGGAAATCTCTCCTTGCACTCAACGGAGACCAGTCTTTGCAAGACAATGAACTGAGCAGTTTCCGTTCCATCAATGATTATCCATTGCCGCTTCTTCCTAACAACTATGAACAGTTACGTTCGGAAGTGTTGGCAGCCGATCAGACTTTGCTGTCATTGAGCAGTGAAAGTGCTGCTGCCCGCAAACAGATTTCTGCAAGTAAGCAAGGCTGGTTGCCAAAATTGGAACTGGGATATCGCCGTAATACTGAGTCCGGTACTCCGTTCAATGGAGTTGTAGTGGGCTTTTCTTTCCCACTGTTTGAAAACCGCAATAAGGTGAAGATAGCCAAAGCACAATCTCTGAATCTCGACTATCAGAAAGAGAACGCTACTTTTCAAGCTGAGGCGACCTTAGCAAAACTGTATAGTGAGGCGCAATCATTGCAAACCTCCATACAGGAATATAGGGAAGCATTCAGTTCACAACAAGATCTTGCATTACTGAAACAAGCCCTTACCGGTGGACAGATCAGCGTGATAGAGTATTTTGTAGAAGTTTCTGTGATTTATCAAAGTAAACAGAATCTGCTTCAATTGGAAAATCAGTATCAGAAGGTAATGGCACAGATATATAAGAGTAAACTATAAGAATATATTCTTATTATATTTATAAAGAAAGCGAAGAACCAACTCCGGCAATTGAAGGAGTTGATTCTTCGCTTTCTTTATAAATAGCATAACAAATCACAGTTTCGTAATTTTCCCCATAAAGAGAATTGCTCCCGTACTCTTTTCCTTAATCACAAAAGCAAAAGGACGGTCTACATAGAAAGATATAGGAGTAGATGGTCCAACGGAAGTTTCAAACATTCCACCAACTGTAACAGCTGCTGCTTCAGTGCCTTCCTCATCTACATTTACATAAGTAAATTGCTGCAAAAGACCAATATATAACTCGGCTGCCGACATTTTAGAGAAATCAGCCTTATAACCATCAAAGGCATCCTTCATCCCCATAGCAACCATATCCTCTATGAGCATCTTGTTATACTCCACTTTGAAACGGGGAAGTTTAACCTGCAATTGTCTGCCCGACAAAGCTGCATTCCACTCTTTCCAGTTTTCATAAGTCAACTCGGACAAACTCTCATCCAAAGTCTTATCCACGGCAGGCAATAAGAGCACCATACTGAAAGCTTAGTTACCATACGGCAATTCTGCGATGGAGAATGCTGAGTTCTGAGCATAATTAAACGTTTCTGTCTGATTCATCATATTCACTTTCTGCTCAGTACCATCAGAATTAGTAAAATTTTCCTGGCGAGTATCCGATTTTTGGAATTGACTCTTCCAGATACCTTTGAAGTAGAGTGCATTAATCAAATACATACGTGCATCTTCCGGTATTCTCTGTATAACCTCTTTTATACAATTATTCGTCTGCTCGGCACACCATTGGTTTATCACATCTTTCGCTGTGGGAGATGCAAAGTCAAGCTCCTGCACCTGTGCATCGTACATTTTCTTATTCACATCCACAAAGGAGTCGTAAACCTTAAAACCTTCCTTTATCCAGATAGAATTGGCAATTCCTAATTGAGTGGTATTATCCAAATCCAATAAAGCTGAAGTTAGTTTTTGATTATAGTTATTCAGATCATCAAGAGAGAAAGAAGCGGCAGGAAATCCCAATACGTTCTGCATTTCAGTAAGCGTATTGCCCGAAGCTCCGTTAGTAATCATTGATAAGCAAAGCGATGCACTCAATGGAGACACAAAGACATTCGGCTTTTCCTTTTCGGTACTGCACACCTGATCGAAGAAACGGAAAGCAAAGTCTGTACCTTTGTCCATTAAAGCTTGTTCCACACGGGTGAGATTGATGTCTTGACGTGGTTTAGGTTCCGGTTGAGGAGGGTTCTCATCATTCTGACAAGCTGCAAGGATACTGAGTAGGCTTAGCGCAGCAATAGTTTTCTTTAGCATAAGCATTATAGTATTAGTTTTCTATTAAGTTACTCTGTTAGAATAAATGCATAAATTTATAAAATACTGCACCACATTACAAATTAAACATAAATCTTTCTTATCTTTGCTCCCGGTTTTGTTGGAGTATGCCTTTCGGTATACTCCATGAAAAGGGAATTGGGTGTGACTCCCAAACAGTCCCGCTGCTGTGATCTCCTATTGCAGGATTTGCCAATCACCTGTGCCACTGCCAATATTCGTATGGTGGGAAGGCGGTAAATCCGGAGTAAGTCAGAAGACCTGCAAAACCGATCATTTCTTATGCCTTCGAGGAAAGGGCATGAGGTGTATCTATTTTTATAGCTTTCTATATATGATAAAAGATAATCTATGTCGGTACATCTGGCTACGGTTTTATTTGTTTTGCTTTGTATGTTGGCTTTGCGCCAGCCTGCAAGCACAACAGGTGGGAGACTCCATTACAGGAAAAGTACATGCAATTCCGGAAGTGGGGATAAAAGGTCGGCGTGTACCACCGGCTCTCTCAGCAACCGCCCCGCTCCAACAGATGAAGAAAACTGATATGGAACGTTTGGGAGTATCGGATGTGGCCGATGCAGTTCGCCATTTCTCGGGAGTCAGCGTTAAGGATTATGGTGGAGTTGGTGGATTAAAGACTGTTTCTGTACGCAGTTTGGGAGCGCAACATACAGCAGTCAGCTATGACGGAGTGACAGTCAGTGATTGTCAGTCAGGGCAGGTAGATATCTCCCGTTTTTCGTTAGACAATGTTTCTGAACTGGCACTCAGCATTGGGCAGAGTGATAATATTTACCAGACAGCAAAGATGTTTGCCTCTGCCGGTGCTTTAAGTATCGAAACCGCACGTCCGGACTTTAGTGACAGACCTTTACGGTTGCTTGCAAATATGAAAACCGGTTCTTACGGGCTTGCTAATCCTTCTTTATTTTATGCTCAAAAATTAAGTAACCGTTTCAGTCTTTCTGCCCATGCTGATTATTTACGAGCAGACGGCAATTATCCTTTCAAAATGTGGAATGGGAACAAACTGATTGACTCCAAACGAAACAATAGTGATATAGAGACTTATCGGGCAGAATTAAATTTGTTTGTAACTCTGAATGAGAAACAGGATTTGAAAGCCAAAGTTTATCTCTTTGATTCGGAAAGAGGGTTACCCGGCGGAGTAATTTATGACAATCCGTATGCTGCCGAAAGACTATATGACCGTAATTACTTCGGCCAATTGAAGTATGAGAATCGGTTCTCTGAGAAATGGAAACTACAAGCAAGTGGAAAATTTAACTTCAGCTGGAACCGGGACTATAATAATGAATCTTCCGGTATTACAGACAATCGTTTCCGCCAGACTGAGACTTACTTATCCGCTACCCTATGGAACGAACCGGTGAAAGGGTTATCTTTCTCATTAGCACAGGATTTCGCCTATAACTATTTGTCAACGACTTTACAGAACAATCAATATCCGGAACGTTTCACCTATTTAACAGCAATAGCCACACACTATAAAAGCAACCGATTTTCTGCTACCGCTTCCCTGCTGAATACTTATATTACAGAGAATGTACGGACAGGAAAAGCTGCTGCAGACCGTAAACGCCTTTCCCCCGCTGTCAGTCTGTCGTGGAAACCATTTGATTTTGGTCTACGTTTCAGAGCTTCATACAAAGATATCTTCCGTACACCGACATTCAATGATTTGTATTATCTGGTAATTGGCAACCATAATTTAAAGCCTGAAGTTACCCGGCAATTCAATGTAGGTACAACGTGGAGTTCTACTTCATTGGAATTTATCGACTATCTAAGCCTTTCAGTAGATGCTTATTATAATCGGGTGAAAGATAAAATTGTGGCAGTACCCACTATGTTTATCTGGAAGATGATGAATTTAGGTAAAGTCGAAACCATTGGTACGGATATTAACCTGGCAATTGAAAAAGAATTAGCAGAACATTATAAGTTATATCTCACAGGAACTTACAACTTCATGCAAGCGGAAGATATTACTGACCGTAATTCTAAAATATGGCGGAATCAGATTATATATACTCCGAAGCATTCAGGTTCAGGAAGTCTGACTTTTGAGAACCCGTATGTCAACCTGACTTATAACATAATGTACGCTTCGGAACGCTATTCAATTGCCCAGAACATTCCGGAAAATCGTATTAAATCTTACACTGACCACAGTATATCACTCTCGCATACCTTTAAATGGAAGAAGCAGTCACTACGCATACAGCTGGATGCCTTGAACTTGAGTGATAAGAACTACGAAATAGTCCGCTTCTACCCGATGCCCGGACGCAATTACAAAGTAACAATCAACTATAAATTATAAACTAAAAACAAAAACTATGAAGAAGTATTGGTATAAAACCGCCATGCTGGTTATAGCATTAGGAGCATTTACCGCATGTAGTGATGATGACGAACCGACAATTCCGAAAGGACCGATAGCACCTGTTAATGGAGCATATGTTATTAATACAGGAAACTGGGGAGAGAATAATGGTACTATACAATGGTATGACAGAGATCTGAAGACAATTAGTGCAGATTTGTTTGCAGCTGCCAACGGAGCAGGTATCGGTGATGCACAGGACTTGTGTATATATGGTACAAAAATATATATCACTTGTTCCAGTTCAGCCAAGATTGAAGTGGTGGACAGAAAAGATTTCGCTCGTATAAAAACGTTGAACTTAAAAGACGAAAGTGAGAAGTCTATCCAACCACGATATATGACAGCTACCGGAGGAAATGTTTATTTCACCTCATACGATGGCACGGTATCACGCTTGGACACCACGAACCTCTCCATCACCGGAAAGATAGAAATAGGAGATCATCCGGAAGCATTGACTTCTGCAAATGGAAAACTCTATGTAAATCTGTCAAATTATAACAATGATGGTACCGGCAAATACGTGGCAGTTGTCGATATTGCTACTTTCAAGAAAACGAAAAACATAGAAGTACTTCTCAATCCTTATGATGTTTGTACAACCGGAGAAGACGGAAAAGTATATTTCATTTCATGTGGAGATTTCAGAGGAAATCCAGTTCAGACATTACAATGCATCGACCCGCAAACAGATCAGGTTACGGAAATATGCCCAGCCAGCAAAATAGCAATAAAAAACAACAAGATCTATCTCATTTATGCAGAATATTACGAAGATGCCGCTCCTAAAAGCATTTCTGTATATGACATGAATACCAAGCAAACTACGCGGTTTGCCAACTACAGCGATTTCTCCAATCCTGGTAATATTGTAGTCGACCCGGCTACAGGAGATGTAATTATCATCGATCAACCCTTCTCTGCTCTCAACGACATATATGTTTATGGTAGTGACGGCGTACTTAAAAAGAAGTTGGAAACCGGATACTATACCACTAATATGCGTTTTGTAACTGAATAACAGCATGAAACAAATTTCTTTCTTTCTAACCTTTTGGGTGACAGTGTTACTTCTTTCCGCCTGTAGCGGAAAGAACAGCACTGCTTCCGGCTCTGCACAAGGAGACACCATCCCGCTGCACTACTCCGCTAATCTCTCTCTGATAGATTACGAAGATTACATCGTTGCACAGCTACGCAATCCCTGGGATACAGCAAAGATACTACACACCTATGTATTAGTAGACAAAAAACAGCCGTTGCCCCATGAACTGCCTCAAGGCACCCTTGTTCGCACTCCACTTAGTAAAGCCGTCATTTACTCATCCGTTCATTGCAGCTTACTGAAAGACTTTGGTGATTTGAATAGCATTGGTGGCGTATGCGACTTGAAGTATATCAAACTACCGGAAATAGAGGAAGGATGTCGAAACGAAACCATCGCCGATGTAGGTGATGGAATGAATCCCAATATTGAGAAAATCATAGACCTGCATCCCGATGCCATCCTCCTTTCTCCTTTCGAAAACAGTGGTGGATACGGACGTGTAGAGAAACTGAATGTACCCATCATTGAATGTGCCGACTATATGGAAACCTCTTCATTGGGACGTGCCGAATGGATGCGTTTCTACGGTTTATTATTTGGTAAGAAAACAGAAGCAGATGCTATGTTTGCTTCGATAGAAAGAAATTATAAGGATTTGCAAGAATTAGTAAAGCCTATCTCTTTTGCTCCCTCCGTGATGTGTGATTTGAAAACAAGCTCTACCTGGTACACTCCGGGTGGTAACAGTACCATCGCCAAACTATACTCTGATGCAGGTGCCAACTATATTTTCAGAGAAGATACACATAGCGGCTCACTCCCCTATCCTTTCGAAGTTATCTTTGAGAAAGGTCAACAAACGGATTTCTGGCTGATACGCTACAATCAACCCGTAGATAAAACATACGGGGAACTTGAAAAAGAGTTTGCCCCTTATGCAGGTTTCCGTGCCTTCAAAGAACGGAACATCTACGGATGCAATACCAACCGGGTTCCTTTTTATGAAGAAACACCTTTCCATCCAGACTGGTTATTGAAAGATTTAATTAAGATATTTCATCCTTCACTGTTGGAAGGGTATGAACTGAGATATTACAATAAATTAGCAGAGTAAAATCTGCGGTCTATTTCAGAATGAAAGCAAAAGGATATATATATGGTATAGCACTGTCAGTCCTCATTCTCGTATTGATGGCTGCCAATCTCTGGTTCGGTTCAATCAATATCCCCGCCGGAGCAGTGTGGAATACCCTCACAGGAAATGAAGTAGAAAAAGCCAGCTGGACTTTTATTATCTGGGAGTCCCGTCTGCCACAAGCCGTCACGGCATTACTATGTGGTGCCGCACTCGCAGCTTCGGGACTGATGCTGCAAACGGCATTCAACAATCCACTGGCAGGTCCGTCCATCCTGGGCATTAACTCAGGGGCAAGTCTTGGCGTGGCGTTGGTGATGCTGGCAGGCGGAGGAAGCATTGCTACAGGGGTATTCACCTTATCCGGTTTCTTCTCCGTGATACTCGGTGCCTTCATCGGATCGATGGTGGTAATGGGACTTATCCTTTTCTTTTCTACACTGATTAAAAGCAATATCATGCTGCTGATTACAGGTATCATGATTGGTTATATCACTTCTTCCGCTATATCACTGCTCAATTTCTTTGCAACAGCCGAAGGGGTACATTCTTATATGATATGGGGTATGGGAAACTTTGGAGGGGTCTCATTGCAACAGCTCCCCTATTTCTCTATTTTCTGTCTGGCAGGTTTGTTACTTTCCATCTTGCTTATCAAACCTCTGAATGCCCTGCTACTGGGTACACGCTATGCTGAAAACTTAGGAGTAAACATCCGTCGCACAAGAAATCTGCTACTGATTGCTACCGGACTACTGACAGCTGTCACCACTGCTTTCTGCGGACCTGTGGCTTTCATCGGTCTGGCCGTTCCTCATATCTCCCGCCTGATGCTGGGCACATCCAATCATAATTCACTGCTTCCCGTTACTTTGCTGACGGGCGGTGTGATTGCTTTGCTCTGCAATCTGATCTGCATTCTTCCGGGCGAAGCAGGTATTATTCCTCTCAATGCGGTAACTCCAGTACTGGGTGCGCCTGTTATCATTTATGTCATTGTCAACCAACGTAAAATACAATACTTCAACTGATGGAGAAAGCTGTTATCACCGCAAGCGATTTATGCATCGGCTACCGCCAGGGAAAGCAAGAAAAACGGATACATGAGCATCTCTTCTTCCGGCTCTACCCCGGAGAACTGACTTGTCTGCTGGGAGCTAACGGAACCGGCAAATCGACTCTGCTCCGCACTTTGGCTGCTTCACAACCAGCGTTGTCGGGCGAATTACTTGTACAAGAAAAGCCGTTGTCCGCCTATTCCGAGAAAGAACGTTCACGTACCATCGGCGTAGTACTAACAGACAAGACCCTGGCAGGCGGACTGACCGTATATGAGTTAGTAGCCCTAGGACGGCAACCCCATACGGGCTTCTTCGGAAGACTGAGCAAAACAGATCATTCTATCATTGAAGAAGCTCTGGAAGCCGTAAGCATCAGCCATAAATCCCACAGCTATACCGCAGAGCTATCGGATGGGGAACGGCAAAAGGTTATGATTGCCAAGGCATTGGTACAAGAGTGCCCGCTCATTCTGCTGGATGAACCGACAGCGTTCCTGGATGTAGTGAGCCGCATCGAAATTATGACGTTGCTTCATCGTCTGGCAGTAGAACAAAAGAAAGCAATTCTGCTGTCCACTCATGACATAGAACAGGCATTGGTACTGGCAGATAAACTTTGGTTACTTTCCAAAGAAAACGGACTGCAATGCGGAGTAACGGAAGATATGATTCTGAGTCACCGCATGGACGGTCTGTTCTCCCGTAACGATATCCGGTTTGATTATGCGCACGGGGTATATTATCCCAAAGTAGACAGCCACCGCCATATCAGTGTAGAAGCCAATGATGAAGTATTGCTGCACTGGACAACAAACGCACTCAATCGTCATGGATACGCTTGTCATCCTGTCTCTTCACCAGAAACCAACGCATCACCGCGTTTGCAGGTTTTAGCTGCCGACCACCTCATATTACACACAGAGAAACAGAATGAATATCATTCTTTTGAACAGTTGCTTGCAAACATCTGATTAAGATTTCAGTAGCATCAGTATCTCATCCGGCAAGTATCCACTCCGGATGCGCCACTCCTGCGGGTAAAGATTATTAGCCCGGTTACCGATATTCTTCACAAAGCCCAGAGGAACATCCTTATACGTCAACAGCACATAACCGCGTGGAGTAGTGCCGGAAAGTACAATGGCTTCCTTACGCAAATAAGCAATAGCCTGTTCATAAGAGATCTCTTCACGGGGAAAAGCATCGGAAACCTGTACAGTGCTCATGGCAAGAGCATGATTGGGAATCAAGTCTTTTCCTTTCACTTCGGCAAGGGTAACACCTGCCTGAACAACACGAAGCGATTGTTGGAGGACGGATAATTCGGATATATATTCTTTAGGGAAAGCTGTAATATTCATTCCATTTGCAGAAACTTCATAGTCCTCTGCCGAAAGGAGCCAGGCACGTGCAGCCAATAATTGTTCCTTAGATGCTCCGGCGTTAACTTTAGAGCTACCCGTTTTTTTCTTTCCTTGTGAAGAAGTGGATTTGTAGCGGATTTGTGTTTCCTCTCCTTCCGGTTTACGAAGCACGGCAAGGAAAAAGCCTTCACCCTTTGTACGGTGAGGCAGGAAGCGATATACAGGAAAATCTTCACCTGCAAGCAAGTTTCCGGTAATGTTCCACTCTGCCGGAGCATCTACAGGAAGTATCTCTGCACCGAATTCATCGTGCATCCAACGGATATTCTCTTCATCTTCCTTCGTGTTATACGTACAAGTGCTATAGATAAGCAATCCACCGGGTTTCAGACTGGGCCATATATCGGAGATGATACGTCGCTGGCGTTGCCAACAGATTTCCACATTCTCCGGACTCCACTCGCTGACGGCAACAGGATCTTTACGGAACATGCCTTCACCGGAACAGGGTACATCGGTCAGGATAACATCGAAGAAGTCTTCCAGACCGGCGAAGTCTGCCGGATCATTATTGGTCACCACGACACCCGGATGCCCCCACTTCGTCAGATTCTCCGCCAGGATTTGCGAACGGTTGCGAATCACTTCGTTTGCTACCAGCAGGCTACCCACGGGCAGTACACTGCGGGCATGAGTAGATTTCCCGCCGGGAGCAGCGCAAAGGTCAAGCATTACGGAGGGTCTTTCGCCGATATATTGCTTTAATGCCTGCTCCACAAACATGGAAGATGCTTCCTGTACATAATAACATCCGGCATGAAACAACGGATCAAAGGTAAACGTCAATCGACGATCGAGATAGCAACCTGTTGCCGACCAAGGCACACGGTCGGAAGAGGCATGAAAAAGACTGAATGAAGAACCGGGTAGTTTTTCTTCATTCAGTCGGATGCTTACGGGCTGTTCGTCATTCAAGGCATCAGCCAGTTTGTTATATTCTTCATCTCCCAGGAGGGAACGGGTACGGTCTGCAAAAGATACGGGTAAGTCCATGTGCCAAATTGTTTTATGTCCGCAAAGGTAATGCAAATCGAATGCATAACTTTCATGCTTGCATAAAAAAGTTATGCTAAGATGTAGCTTACCTTCTTCAAAAGAACATAAAAAAGCAATACAAGACAAACCTGCCGGGCACTAAAAACTAAGCTTGACGCCCGCAAAGTAGGAACGAGGCGCTCCCGGACCATAAATGTAACCGGAATCACGAGTGGCTCCTTTATCAAAATCTTTCTGATAAGAGTTGAATATATTTTGTACTCCTACGTTGAATTGCAGGCACATGCCGGAGAAATCTATATCATAAGCGACTTTGGCACCCAGTTCAAAGAAATCCGGACTTTTCACCAACAAGTCTGCCGTACCATCCACTTCGGACATCAGGTGAGGCACATACATTTGCCCAGTATAATTACCGTTCAAGGCCACCGACAATGCCTTTGTGGGATTGAAAGTGGCAGTAAAATAGCCATAAACATCGGGAGTACGCAATATCCGGTCGCTATATCGTTCTTTGTCAGACAGGTGCTCTTTGTCTGCGCTCCACTCCTCGGGAGAGTCGTACAGACTGCGTTGCACGGTCAGTCCCGCCTGCAACTGGATTTTATCACGCCAGGCAATCTTTCCTTCCAATGTACCGCCATATACTTTTGCACCGGAACCGTTGACACGGGTTTGTATCAGATATCCGCTACCGTTCGGATCTTCTACCGGTGCTGTCAGAACAAACGGATCGGAGAGTTTCGTAAAGAAACCTTCTACTAACATATTTAACTGAAAGTCACCGAAATAGCGATACCAATCCATCGAAGCATTCACGCTGCGCGAACGTTCCTCTTTCAGCTCTTTGGCACGGACGATGGAAATCAATTCGCCTCCCACATTGCTAATATGCAGGTCTTCGTCGAAAGCCTGCGGAGCACGAAAACCTTCGGCATAACTGAAACGGATATTTATATCTTGTGTAGGATTGTAACGGATATTGGTACGAGGGCTGAAGATGGCTTTATTCATAATACTGTTCTTATCCAGACGTCCGCCTATCAGGAAACTCCATTGCTCACTTTTCCATTCATTCTGCACGTAGGCGCTTGCTATGTTCACTATTTGCTTCAAGGGATCGGGCGTATACTTATCAATCAACTGTTGCAGACGGTCACCTGTTGCAGTAGGATCTTCCGCCAGGGCAGCATCGCGGTATTTTTGCATGTCTGTTGCCTTGTCATCCAGATTATCATGATTAAATTCCACACCACCCGTCAAGTCGGAAGGCATGAAGAAGAGCTTATCAAAATGATAGATATACTGAGCACCCAATACGCCGGTAAAGTCTGTGGTATGTCCATAGGCACTGTAATAACTGTCGCGCACGATATGCTGGGCAGAGGCATAAGCATTGAACGAATGTTTCTGATCCTTGGAAAAGGCACTGAACTTCAATCCGCCCGTATTGATGGAATGTTCAATCTGCTCCACCAGTCCGGGCTTACCGGAACCATTCAAATTGGCATCTTCGGCAATGTGAGGCGGCAGATCAAAGCGGTTACCGCCACGACGAAACTCTTCCATGTGATGATATTCCAGATTCAGTTTGGAATAGGGATTCAGTCTATAATAAGCGTTTATGCCTACTGTCTGGTTCTTCAACTTGGGCAATTCGGAAAAGCCGTCCCCATTGGAATCCCATGCCGAACGGTGGCGGTTCTGCCCATAGATGTAGGCTCCCATTTTGTTATCCGAAGATACAAGGGAAAGATTGAGCGTGGTATTATTGTCAAACGAACTGGAGCCATCAAAATTGGAGATGGAGTGGGCAAACGAACCGGAGTTATGGAGAGGTTCTTTCGTAATGATATTCACCGTTCCGGCAATGGCGGAAGAGCCGAATAGGGCCGAGCCACCTCCACGCACCACTTCCACACGTTCTATCATGTTGGCGGGAATTTGTTCCAGGCCGTAGACACCTGCCAGTGCAGAGAAGATAGGGCGGGAATCGATCAATATCTGTGTATATTTTCCGTCCATACCATTGATACGCACCTGAGAGTAACCGCAATTCTGGCAATCATTTTCTACACGTACACCCGGCTGGAATACGAGTCCCTGCGATAAGGTGTGCGAATTGGTCATATCGAATAGTTTCGGGGTAACGACTTTTACCAAGGTAGGTGCCAGTCGGCGGGCGGTTTCATTACGATTGGCTGTAACAACTACACCATCCAGGGCTACCATGTCTTCTTCCAGTTCGAAGTTTTCTTCCAGTGTCTTGCCTCGTTTCAGGGTTACTTTTCGTTCTTGTGGCTTATAACCTACGGCACTGACGGAGAGCGTAAACTCACCTTCCGGAAGGTTCTTCAAAAAGTAGTGTCCGGTACCATCAGTCATGGTTCCGATAGTGGTCCCTTTCAGGGCTACTGTCATATAGGGAAGGTGTTCTCCTGTTTTTTTCTCCAGTACGTGGCCGATGATATTGGCATCGGATTTATTTAAATCAATGGCATAAACGGTGTGGGAGAGCAATGTACACATTACTCCCACCACGAAAAAGATATATTTTTTCATGTAGTTCTATTTTTTATGGATTTTAATAAAAAAAGGAAGGGGGACTCCTATTGTCAATGAACTACAGGTGGTGCACGCAAGCTGATGCCGCAACGAACCCGCACGTACTTGACATGTTCCACAGCCGGAACACTCAGTACACGCAACAAAATAAGGAAAGCCGATGCGGCGAAAAGAATAGCAGGCAGAGAAGAAGCTACAAAAGAAGAAAGGAAGAATATCGTTTCAACCTGTGCTTCCGTATGGCTATGTTCACCTTTGAAGGGATGGGAATGCACAATAATTACCCCATTTACCACATGCGAGTGAGTAAACAGCGTAATTCCTCCTAAATATGCAATAAATAATAAAGGAAGGAACCATTTCAGTATATTCCGTAACTTCTCCAAAAGCGTTTTTAATATAGGTTTGCGAAAGTAACACTAATTACAATAAGAAGCAACCGGATTTAGGTGTTTTAACCGGATGTGAAGCAAAATACCTATAACTGATGAGTACAAGAAGTCCGATATTACATTAACATTAAGCAAAGCAGATTCATATTGGAAAAGTAATGAACTAAAACAAGAGCAGCATAACATTACATATTATTTACAAATAGCAAATGTTTGAGGAAAAGTGGTATACTTAACCTAATTCAGTCGTATAGTGAATGCCATTCAGTCGTATACTGAATAGGGTTCTGTCGTATACTGAATACGGTCCGGAATATCATATTGATAATCAAAAGGTTACAAAACGCCCTGCTGTTGTCGATAAAATCCAACAAAACGACAAAACATCATTGTGTTTATGGTATAGTAATGAATCAAATGCTGAACAATACTATCTCAATTCTCCTCCTCCCCGGAGGAGGAGTACCCGTAGGGGGAGGTGGTAGGTGAGAAAAGAATTCCTTATAGATATGATTCACAGGTATTTCTTGCTTTACCTACCACCCGCCCGAAATGAATACTTAATATCCTCCACCTTGCATAAACCTAAATATCCGGCAAATAATTTCAGATAATACTGATTTTCTAAAAAAAATATCGTCTCTTTGCAACTTTCTAACTAACATGATACGTCTAACACACAAAGAAACAATAAAAGATAAAACAAAATATGATTATGAAACGGATAATTTTAGCACTCGTTGCCGCCATGACATTATGCTCACTGGTACAGGCAAGCAACAGAACGGTTACAGAAAACGACAGTCTGGGGAACAAAAAACGCGTAATTGAACTGCACGATACTACCATCAACGGAAAGACTGTAACCGATACGCTCAGCATCATGACCTACGAAGGCAGTAGTTCGGACAGCAAAAGCGATAAGGGATGGAAACACCACAACAGCAGTGGTTGGGACTGGGGCTTCGACTTAGACGGTAAAACCTCTGAAACCATTATTTCAGTGACTGCCATCGTCTTCATCTTCGGTTTGCCGCTACTCATCGTCTTTACAGTATTCTTCTTCAACTACAAGAATCGAAAAGCCAAATACCGCCTTGCAGAGCAAGCACTCTCCAGTGGGCAACAATTGCCTGAAGACTTCTTCAAGAATGCGGAGAAAACAGAAGATATCCGTACCAAAGGCATCAAGAACATTTTTATCGGTGTCGGATTATTCATCTTCCTCTGGGCCATCACCGAAAACTTCGGAGTAGGCTGTGTCGGACTACTGATCATGTTCACCGGATTCGGACAATTAGTAATCTATTATACGCAAGACTCTAATAAAAAGAACAATCAGGATAGATGAGCCAACTCAATGACATATCGTTAGTCACACAGGTCGTGGTGTTTCGCAACACCAGGGCCTTCGACCAGTTAGTGAAGAAGTACCAGTCGCTCGTGCGACGGTTCTTCCTCAACCTGACTTGCGGCGACAACGAATTGAGTGACGACCTGGCGCAGGACACATTTATCAAAGCCTACACCAACCTGGCTTCATTCAAAAACCTGTCCAATTTCTCCACCTGGCTTTACCGTATTGCATATAATGTATTTTATGATTATCTTCGCAGTCGAAAGGATACAGCCGACCTCGACACCCGGGAAGTGGATACTCACTGGAATACCAGTCAGGATGACGTAGGACAACAAATAGACATTTACCAAGCACTGGCGACACTAAAAGAAATGGAACGAACCTGCATCACCTTGTTCTACATAGAAGATCAGAGCATCGAAAAAATTGCAGGTATCACGGGATGCCCGGCGGGAACAGTCAAAAGCCACCTCTCGCGGGCAAAAGAAAAAATGGCTACCTACTTAAAACAAAATGGTTATGACGGAAACAACTGATGATAAACTTTTGCAGCAATTCTTCTCTGACAATCGGAAAGAGATAGAAGATAACGGCTTCAGCCGTCGCGTGATGCACCACCTGCCCGACCGGTATTACCGGATTTCGCAGCTGTGGAGCTTGTTCTGCTTTACACTTGCCGTGGTGTTGTTCTTTGTTCTCGATGGTTTGCAACTGGTGCTGGGAGCTTTGCGCGAGACTTTCACCAGTGCCGTAGAAAGCGGTGCAGCGGAACTCGATCTCAAATCACTGATTATAGCGGCAGTAGTACTTGTCTACTTAGGATATCGCAAGATTTGTTCTTTAGCATAAAGTTCACTTATCCCTTGCAATAAATCCGTTTACCCTTACAATAATTTAGTTAGTCCTTATCTGCTTTTTGCAGGTCAAGGGCTAATTTTTTTTAACTGAGCAAACATTTCTCACCAATAAATTGTATCTTTGTCGACTCAATTAGAAAAACTAACTAAGCGTAAGAAGTTTTGAGAAGAATATTATTCATCATATTATCATCTGCATTATTTTTTATAGGAAATATTCACGCGCAAGTTGCTACCAGTGACTCGCTCGTGATGCATTATCTACAACAACAAGGTATTCCGGTCACCGCCAACAATGAAGTAAAGCTACTGATGAGCGGACGGGAGAAGTTCCTTGACCTCTTCGAAGAAATACGCCACGCCAAACATCACATCCATCTGGAATACTTCAATTTCCGCAATGACTCTATCGCCAATGCCCTGTTCGACCTACTTGCTATAAAAGTGCAGGAAGGTGTGGAAGTCCGTGCCCTCTTCGATGCTTTTGGCAATTGGTCGAATAGCAAACCACTGAAAAAGCGTCATTTGAAAGCAATCCGTGACCGAGGTATTGAAATCGTGAAATTCGACCCGATTACCTTCCCGTGGATCAATCATGCCATGCACCGTGACCACCGGAAGATTGTAGTAATTGATGGAAAAATAGGATATACCGGTGGCATGAACATCGCCGACTATTACATCACCGGATTGCCTAAAATCGGGCAATGGCACGATATGCACATGCGCATAGAAGGAGATGCAGTGCGTTATCTGCAAGGCATTTTCCTCACTATGTGGAACCAGGAAACTAAACAGCATATCGGTGGACCGGTTTACTTTCCGGATATACCACAACTGCACGACAGTATAGCGGAAGAAATAGCAATAGTAGACCGTACACCACGGGAAACTCCCCGCTCTATCAGTCACGCTTATGCAGCATCCATCGGAGCAGCACAACATAGCATACAGATTGTAAACCCTTACTTTGTACCAACCAAATCCATCCGGAAAGCCATCAAGCACGCATTAAAGAAAGGTACTGAAGTGGAAATCATGATACCTGCTGTCTCTGATATTCCTTTTACGCCGGAAGCATCTTTCTACATTGTGCACAAGTTGATGAAAAAAGGAGCAAAAGTTTATCTCTTCAACGGAGGGTTCCACCATTCCAAGATTATGATGGTGGACCGGAACTTCTGTACTGTAGGTACAGCCAATCTGAATAGCCGCAGTCTGCGTTATGACTTCGAAACAAATGCATTTATTTTCGATCCCACCGTCACTCATCAGTTGAATGATATGTTTGAACGAGATAAAAAGAATAGTACGCTATTGACTCCCGAGGTTTGGAAGAAACGTTCCGGATGGAAGAAGTTTGTAGGCTGGGTGGGTAACCTGATGACACCATTCCTTTAATTAGAAATAATTATGCTATCTGCCGAAGTTTAATTACCTTTGGCGAGGCTAAAAAGATGGTCACTTTTGTTGTTTATAATTCGTAATCTGCAATCATGAAACAATATTTAGACTTGCTCAACCGAGTATTAACCGAAGGCATACACAAGGAAGACCGTACCGGAACCGGTACGATCAGCGTATTCGGACATCAGATGCGCTTTAATATGGACGAAGGCTTTCCCTGCCTCACCACCAAAAAACTACATCTGAAATCAATTATATATGAATTGCTATGGTTCCTGAATGGAGATACCAATGCCAAGTATCTGCAAGATCATGGCGTTCGTATCTGGAACGAATGGGCGGATGAGAATGGTGAGTTAGGACATATTTACGGTTATCAATGGCGCTCTTGGCCTGATTATAAAGGTGGTTCCATCGACCAGATCAGTGAGGCTGTAGAAACAATTCTTCATAATCCGGATTCCCGACGCATCATTGTCAGTGCTTGGAATGTGGGGGATCTTGACAATATGAATCTCCCTCCTTGCCATGCGTTCTTTCAATTCTATGTGGCAAACGGACGGTTAAGCCTCCAACTCTATCAACGTAGTGCGGACATTTTTCTTGGTGTACCTTTCAATATTGCGTCTTATGCTCTACTGTTGCAGATGATGGCACAGATAACCGGATTGAAGGCAGGAGACTTCATTCATACGCTTGGTGATGCGCATATTTATCTGAATCATCTGGAGCAGGTGAAACTACAACTTTCCCGTGAACCACGCCCATTGCCACAAATGAAAATAAACCCGGACGTGAAGAGTATCTTTGATTTCCAATATGAAGATTTCGAATTGGTAAATTACGACCCGCATCCGCATATTGCCGGTAAAGTTTCTGTTTAACAAATCATAAATCCAATCATGGTTAGTATCATCGCCGCCGTAGACCGTAACTTAGGGATCGGCTTTCAAAATAAACTGTTATTCTGGCTTCCCAATGATTTGAAGCGTTTCAAGGCATTAACCACAGGGAACACAATAATCATGGGAAGAAAAACATTTGAATCTCTGCCTAAAGGCGCACTGCCCAATCGTAGGAACGTAGTACTTTCATCCAATCCTGCAACTCTGTGCCCCGGTGCAGAAGTATTTCCCACTCTCGAAGCAGCTTTGCAGAGCTGTCAACCAGAGGAACAAGTATATATTATTGGCGGTGCAAGTGTTTATAAGCAGGCAATGCCATTGGCAGATATGCTTTGTCTGACAGAAATCGCTGCCGAAGCACCTCAGGTAGATGCTTATTTCCCAGCTATGGATTTTGCGATATGGCACGAAAAAAGCAGGGAGTCTCATCTTGTTGACGAGAAACATCCCTGCTCCTATGCATTTGTGGATTATATCCGTAAGTAATTCCTAATCTTCATCGACCTCCACCATGATTGGCATCTGCCGCTTAATGGCTTCATGGAAAGATATCAGTGTTTCAGTGCGCGCTAACCCCAGTGGCTGTAATTTATCATGGATAATGCTCAGCAAATGGTGGTTATTGCGTGCGTAAAGTTTGATAAACATATCATATTTACCTGTCGTAAAATGACATTCCACAATTTCCGGAATAGCTTCAAGCGCCTTTGTCACTGCGTCAAATGATTCCGGATCTTTCAGGTAAATACCAATATAGGCACAAGTTTCATAACCGATCTTTTCCGGATCGATAACGTATTCCGATCCTTTTAAAATACCTAAATTCGTCAGTTTTTGTATGCGTTGATGTATGGCTGCGCCGGAAACATTACAAGCTCTTGCCACTTCCAGAAAAGGAATACGGGCATTATCTGCAATCAATTTCAGTATCTGCTCGTCTAAAGTATCCAATTGATGATGTCCCATTTCTTAATTTATGATTAATAAATAACGATTGCTTTACCGTATTCTCATACAGTAATATGCAAAGTTAGCAAAATCTTTCCCAATTAAAATACGATTTATTACTTTTCTTGCTAAAAAATGAATAAACCCACACTCGGCATTATTTTCTCATACATGCATGAAAGTTATGCGCTCAATTTGCATTATCTTTAAAGAAGATAAGCTGCATCTCGGCATAACTTTTTCATGCAAGCATGAAAGTTATGCGCTCAATTTGCATTATCTTTGCCTATAACTACAAAATAAGATTGCTATGAAAAAATATCTTGTACTTGCATTATGCTTGCTGATACTAACAGTAGGCCATGCGCAAAACTACACTGAGTATTTTGCCGATAAGACATTGCGTGTTGATTATATCTTTACAGGAGACGCTTCTTGCCAAAATGTTTGTCTGGACGAGCTATCCGTACTTCCATCATGGGCCGGAAGACGCCATCATTTGGCCGAACTACCTTTGCAAGGTAACGGACAAATTATCATGAAGGATTTGGAAAGTGGAAAAACAGTCTATACGACTTCTTTTTCTTCCCTCTTTCAAGAATGGCTGGAGACGGATGAAGCTAAGGTCATCAGCAAAGGATTTGAAAATACATTTTTACTCCCCTATCCACTCCGCCCCGTGGAAATAGAAATCACATTGTTAAGTCCGAGAAAAGAAGTGCGTACATGTCTGAAACACACTGTTCGCCCGGATGATGTACTTATTCATCAAAAAGGGACTGCACATATCACTCCGCATAAGTACCTGCTAAAAAGTGGTGAAACAGATAAATGTATCGACGTAGCCATCCTTGCCGAAGGATATACGCCTGCCGAGATGGACGTATTCTATCAGGATGCGGAAATCGCCTGTAAGAGTCTATTTTCACACGAACCATTCAAAAGTATGAAAGATCGCTTCAATATTGTAGCAGTCGCCAGTCCTTCTGACGACAGTGGTGTAAGTGTCCCCCGTTTAGGAGAATGGAAGCATACGGCTTTTAACTCGCATTTCAGCACATTCTATTCTGATCGTTACCTGACGACCCGGTGTGTCAAATCCATACACGATGCTTTAGCCGGAATACCTTATGAACACATTATTATTCTCGCCAATACTGAAGAATATGGTGGTGGCGGTATCTATAATGCATATACTTTAACCACTGCACACCATCCGATGTTCCGCCCTGTAGTTGTGCATGAATTTGGGCACAGCTTCGGAGGATTAGCTGACGAGTACTTCTACAATGATGACGTCATGACAGATACTTACCCATTGGATACAGAACCTTGGGAACAGAACATAAGTACACGCGTAGATTTTGCTTCAAAATGGGAAGATATGCTTGTCAAAGGTACTCCTGTCCCTACCCCTGTCAGCGAACAGGCTAAGTATCCGGTAGGAGTGTATGAAGGAGGCGGATATTCTGCCAAAGGGATATTCCGTCCTGCTGATAACTGCCGCATGCGTACCAATGAACATCCTACATTTTGTCCGGTATGCCAACGAGCACTGCAAAGACTAATTGATTTTTATACAAAATAATAAGAGAAGTAAACTTTAAAGACCAACATTATGATCAGACTTCAACGCATCAGCACCGCTGATGGATTTTTGTATGAGTACATGGAACAGTTGATAACCGCTGCCTTCCCACCGGAAGAACACCGCCCCTTAGAGGAGCTTCGTCTGTACACCGATAGCAGACCTCACTTCTATAACAATATTATTTTCCATCATGATACTCCTGTAGGATTCATTACCTATTGGGATTTCGGCAAATTCTACTATGTCGAACATTTCGCCGTAGATCCAGCCCAGCGTAATGGCGGACATGGAAAGAATGTTTTAAATCATTTATGTCAGTTGCTTCAACACCCTATTGTCCTGGAAGTGGAAATGCCGGAAGAAGAAATGGCCCAAAGACGTATTAATTTCTATAAGCGCCAAGGATTCGTGCTCTGGGAAAGACCATATCTTCAACCTCCATACAGACCTACAGATGAATATCTTCCAATGTTGCTTATGGCTCATGGAGATTTAGAGTGTGAAAGAGATTTTGAAACAGTAAAAGACTCTATATACAAAGAAGTATATAATGTAAGGGGATAAAAAATAAAGAGGTTGAATTCTAAGTCCTCTCCAAACAATATCTATAAAATCTTACCCAAGTTTACGAACATTAACGTATCCTTGGGTAAGTTTGTATATAGACATAACTACTCTTCGGAAGTGTATAGCTACTTCCTAAACCTAAGATATTTTCGAAGTTAAGGACCTTTTTATTATACGGCTAATGTTACAAATGGAGTCTGCCTTCGTATCACAGCAAAAGACCTTGCTATGATTTTGGCTCTTACAGCATTGATTACAGCTGCTTTATGTTTCCCC